>DXZQ01000001.1 GCA_019419585.1 Collinsella sp.
GTAGCGGGTGGTTCAAAGCTGGCCGCTGCGCGGCCAGCAGACTAAAGTCTTGAAAAGAAAAAGCCCTGTCGCGAGTCTGCGGCAGAGCTTTTGGAAGGGGACTTGGTTGTGCGGACTCGTTAGGCGAGCTTGGCCTCGAGCTCGGCGATGCGCTTGTAGGCATCGATGGTAAAGCGGGTCTGCTTCTCCAGGATCATAGTGGTCATGAGAGTGTCCTGAGCGTGAGCCATGATGAAGGTCATCTCCATCTCGCCACCGCCGGCCTCCTGCGAAAGCAGCTTGGTCTGCGTGTCGTGGGCACCGATGAGCGCATCGCTGGCATCCTTGTGCAGCTGCTCGGCCTTCTCAAAATCACCCTCGCGAGCAGCATCGAGCGCTGCAAGCAGATCGGTCTGGGCGTCACCTGCGTATGCGACGATCTCGAATCCAACCATCGAGATTTCTTCTTTGGTTGCCATATTGCGTTCCTTTCACATATGAACCAATGGAGAGCATCGCGTCCGGGCATACGCGCTGCGTTCTGTATGGCAGAAACATTAACATTCAAACAAAAAAGAACAACGCAAAACATAATTTCAAGCTATGAACGGTCAATTTTCACCCGTGAACGGTTTCCAAACCATTTCAAACAATATCAAACATGATTAACGGAAACCCAAACAGGACCGCGCCCTAGCGCAAATCGCGCACCGTATCGCCCTCTACGAGCACGCCGGGGATCAGCATGTGCTCCACGCCAGACGCACCCCCCTCGGCACCGGCGATCTTATCGACTGCCCACATGCCGACACGCCTGTTGTCAAAGCGCACGGTGGTCAGGCGACGGTCGGGCACGATATCGCCCAGGCTGTCATCAACACCCACCACGCTCACGTCCTCGGGCACACGCCTTCCGCGCGACTCGAGCCCGCGAATGCAGCCGTAGGCCATGGCGTCGTTGGAGGCATAGATGGCAGTACAGGTCGGATCGTCCGCCAGAGCCTGGCCTGCGGCATATCCGCTCTGCGCCGTCCAATCGCCACGGATGAGTCGCGGCAGCTCAATACCATGTGCGCGCAATGTCTCGCGCCAGCCTTCCTCGCGCTGCATGCCCGAAAGCGAGCGCTCGGGGCACGAGATAAAGTGCACGGTCTTGTGCCCCTGCTCCAGCAAATACTCGACCACCTGGCGCGAGCAATCGAACTGGTCGTTATCGACCGTTGAACAAAGCGGGTGCTCCAACATCGTAACGAGCACTGTCTGCATGCCGGGCAGTGGCTCGAAGGTGCCAAAGTCCGCCGGCATGCGATTCATGATCACGACCATGCCATCCACCGGCAGTGCGCTCATGCGCGACGATGCGCTCTCGAGGGTATACGGATGCCCATCTACTTTCGTGAGGGTAATGGCGTAGCCGTGCTTATCGGCGGCGGCAGCAAAGCCCTCCATACGGTCGAGGTTGCCGGTACCGGTAATGTTGAACATGGCGACGCCGACGGTCTTAAACCTGCCGCGGCGCAGCGATCGACCGGCAAAATTGGGGCGATACCCCAGCTCGCGCATGGCGGCACGCACGCGCTCCTTGGTCTCGGGGCGCACGCTGGGCGAATCGTGCACCGTACGCGAGACTGTCTGCTCCGAGACGCCCGCGAGACGCGCCACGTCCTTAACGGAAACCGATTTTTTAACAGCGGCCATAGGTCGATCTTTCTATGTCAACGATGCCATTAGTGGCATCCTGCGCAGTCAAATGAAACGTCTTCAAGTATATCCAACGCCTTCCCCACCATACGCTCACCACCCAAAACCTACCGTTCACCGACATTTTTGCTTCCCCGAACGGCTTTTGTCGACCAAATGTTAACGTTGCCATTGTGCAAACATAGAGCCACCGGGCGGCTCAATCGTTTACGCGCAAGGAATCGACGGTCCACAGGCACAGGGACCACCGGTTCGCTTCTTTTTTGTGTCACAAAATGGCAACGTCAACATTTTGGCAACCGAAAGTCAAAAGCTACCATCGTTGCTAACCCACCGACTCTTAGGAGCATTGCATGGAGCAACTCATCGCCATCATCGAAAAGGGCCAGCCCTTTTTCAACGCGATCGCCCGCAACAAGTACCTCAAGGCGATCCGCGACGGCTTTATCTCCGTCATCCCCATCATCATCTTCTCGTCCATCTTCTGCCTGGTAGCCTCGGTCCCCAACATCTGGGGTTTCTACTGGCCCGATGACATCAACAATGCCCTGTGGAAGTGCTACAACTACTCCATGGGCATCCTGGCCATCGCCTGCGCCGCCACCACCGCCAAGCACTTCGCCGACGCCCAGAACCGCGATCTGCCCAAGAATAACCAGATCAACTTTATCTCGTGCATGTGCGCGGCCATCATCGGCTTCTTGCTCCTTTCGAGCGACACGATCGCCACGGACGCCGCCAGTGGCTTCAACACCACCTACCTTGGTTCCAAGGGCCTGTTGACCGCCTTCATCGCTGCGTTTGTGACCGGCATCATCTACAAGTTCTTTATCAAGCGTAACATCACCGTCAAGATGCCCGAGCAGGTTCCGCCCAACATCTCGCAGACCTTTAAGGACATCATCCCCTTCTCCGTCTGCATCACCGTCTTTTGGGTCTTCGACATCGTCTTCCGCGCTGCCTTTGGCTTCTGCTTTGCCCAGGGTGTCATCCAGGTGTTCCAGCCCCTGTTCACCGCTGCCGACGGCTACATCGGCCTTGCTGTGATCTACGGCGCCATGAGCCTGTTCTGGTTCGTCGGCGTCCACGGCCCCTCGATCGTCGAGCCCGCCATCGCCGCCGCCCTCGTTGCCAACATGACCGACAACCTGGCTGCGTTCCAGGCCGGCCAGCACGCTTCCGCTGTCTTGACCCAGGGTGCCCAGCACTTCGTCGTCTGCATGGGCGGCACCGGCGCCACGCTCGTCCTGGTCTTTATGTTCTGCTTCCTGGCCAAGTCCCAGGAGATGCGCGCCGTCGGTAAGGCCGCCATCGTCCCCGTGTGCTTTGCCGTTAACGAGCCGCTGCTGTTCGCCGCACCTATCGTGCTCAATCCCGTCTTCTTTGTCCCGTTTGTCTTTGCCCCGATCGCCAACATCTGGATCCTCAAGATCTTTATCGACTTCTTGGGCATGAACGGCTTTATGTACACCCTGCCTTGGACCGTCCCCGGCCCCATCGGCACCATCATGGGCCTGGGCTTCCAGCCGCTCGCCTTTGTGATGCTCGCCCTTATCCTGGTCGTCGACTTCGTTCTGTACTATCCGTTCTTCCGTGCCTATGACGCCCAGAAGTGCGCCGAGGAGGCCGAGATTTCCGAGGAGGAGCTCGCCGCCAAGAACGCCGAGAAGGCCGCTAAGCTCAACGATGCCTTCCAGGGCAAGGCTGACGCCAAGAGCGTTGCCGCCGGCGCTGCTGCCGAGGCCGTGAAGGCCGACTCCCCCGCCGCTTCTGCAGCATCCGCTGCCGAGGCAACGACCGCCAGCGACCTCAACGGCAAGCGCGTGCTCGTGCTCTGCCAGGGCGGCGGAACCTCGGGCCTGCTCGCCAACGCGCTGGCCAAGGCTGCCAAGGAGCGCGGCATCA
Organism: Collinsella sp.; assembly: GCA_019419585.1. Taxonomy (GTDB): domain Bacteria; phylum Actinomycetota; class Coriobacteriia; order Coriobacteriales; family Coriobacteriaceae; genus Collinsella. Next base: position 3,586 of record DXZQ01000001.1, read on the forward strand.
ATCTTGAAACCGCTGCTGAGGCCTATGGCAACCACGTTGACATGCTCCCCGACTTTGACCTGGTCGTCCTGGCCCCGCAGGCCGCCAGCTACCTGGCCGACCTGCAGAAGGACTGCGAGCGCGTGGGCAACAAGTGCGTCGCCTGCCGTGGTAAGCAGTACATCGAGCTCTCCCAGAACGGCGATAAGTCTCTCGCCTTCGTAAGCGAGCAACTTTCGAAGTAAGTAACGCCCAAGGCCAGCCGACCATCCAAGACCGGCTGGCCCTTCGATTTAGACGATTGGATCATCATGTCCGTTAACCCTGCTAGCGTCACCAACCCGCCTGCGCAGTTTCCCGAGGACTTTGTCTTTGGCGGTGCTACCGCTGCCTACCAGGTAGAGGGTGAGACCCGCACTCACGGTAAGGGCAAGGTTGCCTGGGACGACTTCCTGGAGGCCCAGGGGCGCTTTTCCCCCGATCCCGCTTCGGACTTCTACAACCAGTACCCCGTCGACTTGGAGCTGTGCGAGGAGTTCGGTATCAACGGCATCCGCCTCTCCATCGCCTGGAGCCGCATCTTCCCCAACGGTACCGGCGAAATCAACCCCGAGGGTGTCCAGTTCTACCACGATCTCTTCGCCGAGTGCCACAAGCACCATGTTGAGCCGTTTGTCACGCTGCATCACTTTGACACGCCGCTGCCCCTCTTTGAGAAGGGCGATTTCCTCAACCGCGAGACCATCGACGCCTTTGTGGACTTTGCCACCTTCTGCTTTAAGGAGTACGCCGACCAGGTGACCTACTGGTTCACCTTTAACGAGATCTGGGCCGACGCCTCCAACACCTACATCGAGGGCACCTTCCCCGGTGGCGTCAAAGCTCATCTGGCCGAGGCCTTCCAGTGCGAGCACAACATGATGCTCGCCCACGCCAAGGCCGTGCTGGCTTTCCACAACGGCGGTTTTAAGGGTAAAATCGGCGTCATCCAGTCGCTGGAGTTCAAGTATCCGCTCAACGAGAACGACCCCGCCGACATCAAGGCCGCCAACAACGAGCACGTGCTGCAGAACCAGTTCTTGCTCGACGCCACCTTCCGCGGCGACTACGCGCTCGACACCCTCGAGTGCGCCAACCGCTTGGCGGCCATCTCGGGCGGCACCATCGAGATCCTGGACGAGGATCTCGAGATCATGCGCGAGGCCGCGCTCTACAACGACTACCTGGGCGTTAACAACTACCAGTGCCGCTTCTTGAAGGCTTATGACGGCGAGAACGACCTGCACCACAACGGTACGGGCGAGAAGGGCACCGGCCGCTGGCGCGTTAAGGGCATTGGCGAGCATGTGAACAAGCCTGGCATCCCCACCACCGACTGGGACTGGATCATCTATCCCGAGGGCCTGTTCGATCTGCTCGTCTACATTAAGCAGCGCTACCCCAACTACAAGCAAATCTTCATCACCGAGAACGGCATGGGCTACAAGGACCCCTACAAGGACGGTTTTGTGGACGACCAGCCGCGCATCGACTACATCGAGCAGCACCTGCGCTGGTTGCTCAAAGCCATGGAGGTGGGCGTCAACGTGGGTGGCTACTTCCTGTGGAGCCTGCAGGATCAGTTCTCCTGGACCAATGGTTACAACAAGCGTTACGGCTTCTTCTACGTTGACTTTGAAACCCAGAAGCGCACGCCCAAGGCAAGCGCCTACTGGTATAAGCACGTGGCGCAGACCCGTCGTCTGGACTAGCGGCTTGCGGGGTTGTCTGCCCACATAACCTGTCCCCATTTCTCAGCCGGGGGCGGCACGTCACACGACGCGCCGCCCCCGGCCTTTTTGTGCAGGTCGGAAGCCGTTTGTCTCAATCTGTAACATCTAGCCGAGTTTTTTGGTCCTAGCTGTTACAGATCGAGACAAACAGAACGCCCGAGCAGAAATATCTCAATCTGTAACATCTAGCTGGTTATTTCACCCTTAACTGTTACAGATCGAGACAAATGGAATAGGCGGGGCAGAATTGTCTAAATCCGTAACACTAAAACCGGTTTTGGACGTCTGGTTGTTACAGATTGAGATGAACGAGCCGAGCACGTCTACGCCCGCAGGTCTTTTACGCTGGAACGCTCGACCAACACGCCCGAGACGAGCGTACGGCTTCTGGAGCTCGGGGCTTCCAGACCTGCGACGACCTCGTTAAGCGCACGGATGCCCAGCTCGCGGTGGCGAAACTTCACCGACGTCAGAATCGAGTTGGGAATCGTCTTGTAGAGCTCATCGTCGAAGCCGATCACGGACACGTCGTCGGGCACACTGAGCCCTTTGTCACGTAGAGCCATCATCACGCCGTTTGCCATGCAGTCGTTAGCAGCGAGGACCGCCGTGCAATCGGGCTTATCGGCAAGCACAAGGCCCGCGGCATAGCCACTATCCGCATTCCAATCGCCTTGCAGAGGCTCGGGCGGCTCAATGCCACGTGCCTCGAGTGCCGCACGCCAACCTTTCATACGGCACTGGCTCGACAGCGACTCTTTCTTACCAGAGACGAAGTACACGTTCTTGTGCCCGCGATTTAAGAAGCACTCGCACGCCATGCGCGCGCCGCCCTCTTGGTCGTCACTGACGGTTGAGCAGGTAGGATGTTCCATCGGCGTGATAATCACCGTCTTGAGGTCCTTCGGTGCCTCAAAGGTATCAAAGTCATCGACCATCTGGCGCAGGTTGAAGATCATGCCATCAACAGGCAGCTGCGACATCCTGCGCGCCGCTTCGGCAAGGGTCATCTTCTCCCCCGCGCGCTTCTTAATCATCGTGAGCGCAAAGCCGCGTTCTTCGGCGGCATCGGCGATACCGTCAATCATGTCCACGGCGCCGCCCGACAAGTGGAACATCACCACGCCGATGCACCCGTAACGGCCCAACTTGAGTGAACGCGCGGCAAAGTTGGCTCGAAACCCGAGCGCCTCCATTGCCGAATGGACCTTATCGCGTGTCGACTCTCGCACGCTATCGGGCTCGTTGATCACGCGCGACACCGTCTTGAGAGAAACGCCCGCGGCAACTGCCACATCATTCATTGAGACATTTTTCTTGTCCATCGTTGCCACTACTTCTCCAGTCGGTTTTACATCGCTTGTTTTTTGCGTTCTAGCATACACTACCTGCCCGACTGACAAATCAGCCGTTTATCGGACAATATCGACCGTTCACCCGTAAATCCTTGTTGCTCTTCCAAAAATGTCTTACGTTGTCATTAACGAAATGACAACGTTGTCATTTCGCAATGCCTTCCTTAAGCAGGAAGGTTTCCGGGCAGTCCTGACCATCCATCGACGACCAGTTCCATCCACATGCGTCGCGCATTAAGTAGCAAAGGAGCTCTATGGACGCCATCGTAAAGATGCTCGAAAAGCATCAACCGTTCTTTGAGAAGATCTCGAGGAACGTCTACCTCCAGGCCATTAAGGACGGATTCCTTGGGTGCATGCCCATCGTCCTCACCTCTTCGATCTTCCTGCTGATCGCCACCCTTCCCGGCGTAGTCGGCATCACGCTGCCCCAGCCGCTTATCGACTGGTGCAACAAGCTGTACAACTTCACCATGGGCGTTATGGGCATCATGGTTGCTGGCACCACTGCCAAGAACTTCACGGCTTCCATGAACCGTCGCATGCCCGCCGGCAAAGTGCTCAACGACGGTTCCACCATGGTGGCCGCCCAGTGCAGCATGCTGCTGCTCGCCGTTACGCAGTTCACCACCAAGTTCAACGGCTCCGAACTTTCGGTCTTCGATTGCACCAGCATGGGCACGCGCGGTCTGTTCTCGGCCTATATCGCCGCGTTCATCACCGTGTGGGTCTACAAATTCTGCGTCTCGCGCGATCTGACCATTAAGCTGCCCAAGGAGGTCCCGGGCGCCATCGCTCAGAACTTCCGCGACATTATCCCCTTTGGCGGCGCCGTCATCATCTGCGGCATCATCGATGTCGTCGTGCGCAACCTCATGGGCGTTCCGTTCTCCGAGCTGCTTATCAAACTGCTCTCCCCGCTCTTTACCGCTGCAGAAACCTATCCTGGCCTTATCCTTATCCAGGCAGCCACCGCGTTCTTCTGGTTCATCGGCGTCCACGGCCCCTCGATCGTCCAGCCGGGCATCGACCCCATCCGTCTTGCCAACCAGGCCGAGAACCTGCAGGTTCTGCTGGCAGGCGGCCACCCCGCCCACTCCCTCACCTTTAACATGTCGCTCGTGGGTGAGTTCGGCGGCACCGGCGCCACGTTCATCGTGCCGCTTCTGCTGATTCTCTTCATGAAGTCCAAGCAGCTCAAAGCCGTCGGTAAGGCCTCGATTGTCCCTGTTGCCTTCGCCGTCAACGAACCGCTGCTCTTTGGCGCGCCGATGATCCTTAACCCCTACATGCTCATCCCCTTTGTTGCCGCCGGCTGCGTCAACGTGAGTGTTGCCAAGTTCTTTATCGACAATGTGGGTATGAACGGCTTCTCCTTCGTGGTGCCTTGGGCTACCCCTGCCCCCATCGGCATCTTCATCACCACGAACTTCCAGCTTATCGCCCTGGTATTTGTCGCGATCATCATCTTGCTGGACGCCATCATCTACCTGCCGTTCTTGAAGGCATACGATAAGCTGCTCTGCGACCAGGAGGCCGAGCGCGCCGCCGAGCTGGGACTCGAGTCCGATGGTGCCGCTTCCGTCGCCGCCAACGCCTCTACGCCCGCTGTCGAGCAGGCCACCGCTTCCGTCGAGACGACCGTTGCCGCCGCCGACAGCAAGCCTGTCGCCGATCAGCCCGAGCCCGCTGCCGATGCATCCGCCAAGAAGGATGTCGATGGCCTGAAGGTCCTCGTCCTGTGCGCCGGCGCCGGCACCTCTGCCATGCTTGCCAACGCCATCAAGGAAGGTGCCGCACAGACCGGAGAGAACATCGCTTCCTCCGCAGGCGCCTATGGCCAGCACACTGCCATCATGGATCAGTACGACGTCATCGTGCTCGCTCCGCAGGTTCGTAGCTACTACAACGACATGAAGGCCGACACCGATCGTCTGGGCATTAAGCTGCTCGCCCCGCGCGGTAAGGAATATATCGACCTTACTCGCGACCCCGCTGGCGCCATCAAGTGGCTCCGCGAGAACCTCGACTAGTTCCTCCCTCTGTTGGTGCCCGGATCCCCAGTTCGGGCACCTCTCCCTATTCGTATCCCACAGAAAGGATGACTCATGACCAACCCCATGCAGTTCCCCGACGGCTTTGTGTTTGGCGGCGCCACCGCCGCTTACCAGGTTGAGGGTGAGACCCGCACGCACGGCAAGGGCAAAGTGCCCTGGGACGATTTCCTGGCTGCTCAGGGTCGCTTCTCCCCCGACCCCGCAAGCGACTTCTACAACAAATATCCGGTCGATATCGACTTGTGCCAGCGCTTCGGCATTAACGGCATTCGCGTCTCCATCGCTTGGAGCCGCATCTTCCCCAGTGGCACCGGCGAGATTAACCCCGAGGGTGTCGCTTTCTATCACGAGCTTTTCGCCACCTGCAACAAAGCTGGCGTTATCCCCTATGTCACGCTCGATCACTTCGATACGCCCGAGGCCTTTTACCAGAACGGCGGCGAGGGTTTCCTGACGCGCACGACCATCGACGCCTTCGTCGAGTACGCCAAGTTCTGCTTTGCCGAGTTCACCGAGGTCAAGCACTGGTTTACCTTTAACGAGATTCCCGCAACCGCCGAGGGCAGCTTTATCGTCGGCAACTGGCCGCACGGCGAGAAGTACCGCCTGGACAAGGCCTTCCAGCTCATGCACAACATGATGGTGGCCCACGCCAAGGCTGTCGTCGCCTTCCATGAGGGCGGCTTTGAGGGCGAGATCGGCATTGTCCAGAACCTGGAGCCCAAGTATCCCCTCGATCCCAACAGCGCTGCCGACTGCGAGGCGGCTCGTATGGCCGACGTCATCAACAACCGCTGGGTACTCGACGCCACCTTCCGCGGCCACTATGCAGCCGACACCATGGAGGCCGCGACCAAGCTGGCCCATATCGCCGGCGGCGAGCTCGACGTCCGCGACGAGGACATCGCCGCGCTGACCGCCGCGCTCCCCTACAACGATTGCCTGGGCGTCAACACCTACAAGTGCCAGTTCCTGCGTGCCGCCGAGGGCGAAAACGACATCAACCACAATGGCACCGGCGACAAGGGCTCCTCGCGCTGGTTCCTCAAGGGCGTGGGCGAGTCATGCGTGCGCGAAGGCGTACCCACCACCGATTGGGACTGGATCATCTATCCCGAGGGCCTCTACGACCTGCTGCTCCGCATTAAGAACGATTACCCCAACTACAAGAAGATCTACATCACCGAGAACGGCATGGGCTATAAGGACGACTTCGAGGACGGCTTTATCGACGACGCCCCTCGCATCGACTATATGCGTCAGCATCTCGCATGGGTCCTCAAGGCAATCGACGGCGGCGTAAACGTCGACGGTTACTTTGTGTGGTCGCTGCAGGACCAGTTCTCCTGGACCAACGGCTACAACAAGCGCTACGGCCTGTTCTACATCGACTTCGAGACCCAGAAGCGCTATCCCAAGGCGAGCGCGTACTGGTACAAGAACGTCGCGGAGACCGGCCTGCTCATGGCCTAATTCAAGCCGCATACCCCCTGTCGGCCGCATGCGAATCCCTCCACGGGTTCGCATGCGGCTTTTTTGTTTTGGCTCGACCCGAGCAGGCCGTTTGTCTCGATTTGTAACATCTAGCAGGGATTTTCGGCCCCAATTGTTACAGATTGAGATGAACGGGGGCACCCGGTTCGAAATATCTAGATCTGTAATACCTAAGCTAGCAGATGACCTGCGTGTGTTCCTCGATGGCGGCGCGATTCTCGGCGGCGATGCCCGGCTCGCACACCACGGCGTCCAAGCTGTCCAGGCGGCAGAAGGTGTAGAAGTCGCGCTTGCCGATCTTGCTTGAATCGGCGATCAAGTAGCGCGAGTCTGCCTTGCTAAAGGCGAGCTGCTGGATACGGCCCTCGTCCATATTGGACGTAGACACATCGCCATCCAGAATGCCGTTGGCGCCGATAAACGCCGCGTCGATGCCCAACGCACGCAGGGTATCCTCGGCCGTTGGTCCCACAAAAGCGGCGGTGCGGCGACGGTACATGCCGCCCACGAGGCACAGGTCGCAGTCTTCGCGCGCCTCAAGCAAGTTAAACACCGAAAGCGAATTGGTCACGATGCGCAGGCGAAACGCCGGCAGCATCGAGGCCATCTGCTCAACCGTGGTGCCCGTACCCAAAAAGATGGTCGAGCCCTCCTCGATGAGCTCAACGGCGCGGCGCGCGATCTGCAGCTTTTCCTCGGCATGCTTGGTACGCTTTTCGCTGTGCGAATACTCGTGGCGCAACATAGCATGTGGACGGCCCTGCGCGCTACGGGCTCCACCGTGCACGCGCTCAATCTCACCTAGGCTCGCAAGCTCCTCAAGATCGCGGCGGATCGTCATATCCGAGACGCCCAGTGCGTCCGAGATCTCCTTGACCGAGACCGTGCCCTGTTCCTCGAGCAGCTGACGAACCTTATCCTGTCGCTCCGCCTTAATCACGATGAATCCTCGCCGTTCTTTGCGCACATATCATTCAAACAGTAACGAACAAATTGTATCAGACTCGTGCGCGTCAAAAATCAACGCCAGCACAGCTCCAATCATCACTTTTTTGAGAAAAATACCCCCTGCTTTAGTGGGGTGTAGTGATAATCTCACCTGTTCGCGCTACAGTTTGTCGGAAATACCTCGATGTTAGGAACCAAATGATCACTTCCGAGCTTTTCGGCACCGCGCCGTGCGGTACCCCCGTTCATCATTACACCCTCAACGGGCCCGAGATCTGCGTTCGCATTATGGACTATGGCGCTACCGTGTTGGGCATCGACGTGCCCGACATTCCCGGCAACGTGCGCGATGTGGTGCTGGGCTTCGATAAGCTCGAGGATTACTTTGACAACCCCGCCTGCTTTGGCGCGACCATCGGCCCCGTGGCCAACCGCACTGCAGGTGCCACGATCACTATCGCTGGCACGGACTGGCATATGCCGGCCAACGAAGGCGCCAACAACCTTCACAGCGACCTTGAGCACGGCCTGCATAAACGCGTGTGGGACGTTGAGCTCGACGAGGCCCATAACGCCGTGCGCATGACCACCTCGCTTGAGGATGGCGAACTGGGCCTTCCCGGCAACCGCACCTTGACGGCCGTGTTTACCGTTACACGCACCGGCGTCTTTCGCATCGAGTATGGCTGCGAGAGCGACCGCGCCACCTACGTGTCCATGACCAACCACACGTACTTTAACCTTGCCGGCCATAACGCCGGCATGGACTGCGAGCACTTCTTTGTTGCCAACGCTGCCCACTACCTGCCCATTAACGAGCAGAACATTCCCACCGGCGAGATTGCTCCGGTCGAGGGCACGCCGTTTGACTTCCGTGAGCTGCGCCCCGTCGCTCCCGGCATGGAAGCCGACGACCCGCAGATTAAGCAGGCACGTGGCTACGACCACTGCCTGTGCATCGATGGCTATCAGTACGGCCGTAATCTGCGCCGCGCGATGCACGTCGAGGAAATGTGGACCGGTCGCGAGCTGGACTACTACACCACCGCACCGGGCGTGCAGCTCTACACCGGCAACTGGCTGGGCGACGAGCACGCCAAGGACGATGCCAACTATGGCTGGGGCGCCGGCTTTGCCCTCGAGGCAGAGATGTACCCCGACACGCCGCACCAGCCGCTGTTCCCGCAGGGCATTGTGGGCCCGGGTCACCCCTACAGCAATGTGATCGAATACCACTTTATGAGGCACTAAGCCCACAGCGCGACATATCGCACAACAGTGCCCGCCGGCACCACCGCCGACGGGCGCTTTGCTACCTAGTCATTGAGGACGTTCTTAAATGACTAGTTGGATGGGGTCGGGATTGGAGCTGGGGAGATAGCGGATTTCTAGCTCTATGCCGAGCGCCTGCAGTTCTTTGAGGGCAGCAACGTCTGCGTCGCTCACGGCAACCGCGGGCGTTATGGGGCGCTTGCCCTCCCCTGCCTGCATATGGCCAATGTTGATTTTGGTGATCGGCACACCACCCTTAACCAGCGTGAGCGCATCGACGGGTGAGTCTACCATGATCAGAATCCATTGGCGCGGCGTTGCGGTATGAATGATGTCGATGGTCCTTTGCACCGAGAAAAACCGCGTCCAAACGCCTTCTGGCGCCGCCGCCCTCATGGGTGCCCATTGGCGCGAATCCGCCGCGATCTCATCGTTGACGATTAAAACAAGGTTGGAACCCACGGCTTCGTTCCACAGCTCAACGTCTTGCCCGTAAATGAAACGGTCATCGATACGCGTGAGAAGAATCTTGGGTTGAGCCATGGCTGCCCCATTCTGTTTGAGACCCATACGAGCGGGACATCACGTCTCCAATATTAGTGCATTTAAAGTGAGAAAAGCCGTCAGAACCCTTGCACGGATGTGCGATGTCCCGTATCATAGACAGCCGTTGACGCCTCAGTTGCGTCATCACATGGCCGCCAGCGTAGCTCAGTTGGTAGAGCACCGCTCTCGTAAAGCGGGGGTCACCGGTTCGAGCCCGGTCGCTGGCTCCATTGCACAAGATAGCCGCCTTCGGGCGGCTTTTTTGTTGCCGATTTTGAGTGCGCACGCCAATCCACGCACCAGAGCGCCGACAGCCCCCTACTCAAATACAGAAAACCCCGCCAGCCGTGATTCCCCTAGGGAAAACACGCTTGGCGGGGTCCTAGCGTGTTTTCCCTAGGGGAATCGCGCCATCAGACGAGCAGCTCAACCAAGCAGCTCGTTACTCCTGCCAGTAAGCATCTGCAAGCAGCTTAAAGCAAATCTTCTTGACCGGCTGCGCGCCATCGCCCGGGAACTCGAGCGTGGGCATATGAGGCTCGCCGGCAACGAACAGTGCAAACTTGTCATCAGCAAGATCGCCGGCGATCGAAGCGTCGGAATCGACCAGATCGTAGTCGTCCTTCTCGTCAAACTCCTGAACCAGCGTCAGGCTGCCCGTGGCAACCTTAAAGGCCTCGCGACCCTCAATGTCGATCTGCAGGTCGTGATAGCGCTGATGCGTCTCGTAGTGAGCCTCTGCCTCGGGACGCGTCGTGGGAGCCATGACGTTCGCAAAGACCTTGTCGCCCAGAATCGGATGGCTGCCGACCTCGAGCTCCGCCGGGTCGTTCTCCTCGAGCCAGTCGACCAGCACGTCGAGGCCCTTGAGCATTCCGCGATACTCCTCGATATCGCCCAATGCACCGTAAATCATCTAAATCCCCTCTCGGATCGTTTCTTTGGCGGCTACTCGGCAAACGCATTACCGACGCTGTTGCCACCCACATGCGTCTCGACCAGGGTAAGGTCGGGATTGAACACGACAGTGTCGGCGTCGCGCCCCGGCATAATGCTACTGCACCTGTCGGCGACATGAGCTAGCAACCGATGCCGGGGCCGCAGCACAAGCTCCTACAGCTCGGTCACGACAACGCCGTTGTAAACCTCGTCCCAACGATCCATAACCAAGTGGCCAGTCATGGGATCCATGGCATTGAGCTTGCCGCAGGTGTTGGCGGTACGCAGCACCGTCTCGTCGTCGGCGCCGGCAGCAATCGCATGTGCGAAGCCGGCAATGGTCGAATCGCCAGAGCCCGTAGCGTTAACGGCGGGGATATCGGGGGTCTTGGCGCGGAACGCACGGCCGTTATGGAAACCAACGGAGCCGGCAGCGCCCATAGATACGACGACCCAGGGGATATCGGAGAAGCGGGCGTCAGAGGCGAGCGCGGAACGGAGCTCGTCCACATCGTCGGTGGTAAAGCTCGTGCCCAGAAGGCCGTTAATTTCGGTCAGGTTAGGCTTAACCAGCTCAGGCTTGACCTCGGACTTGAGCGCAGCCTCGAGCGAGGCGCCCGAGGTATCGAGCAGCACCTTGGCGCCGGCGTTCTCTGCAATGCCCGTGATCTTAGCGTAGTAGTCCGCCTCGACGCCGCGGGGCAGCGAACCCGAGATGGTAACGACATCGGCCTTGCTCGCAAGCTCGGCGAACTTGGCGGTAAAGGCATCGAGCTCCTCGGGGGCAATCGTCGGGCCGCTCTCGAGCAGCTCGGTCTGGTTGCCGGCGTGGAGGATGTTGAGACAAATGCGAGTCTCGCCCTTGATGGGCACAAAATCATTCTTAATGCCGTTAGCATCCATGAGCTCGGCCATATAGTCGCCCATATGACCACCAAGCAAGCCGGTTGCCACGACATCGTCGCCCAGCTGGCCCAGGACGCGGGCCACGTTGAGGCCCTTACCGCCGGCGGTCTTTTCGGGCGTCACGCGGTTGACGTCGTCGATAATGAGCTCATCGAGCTGATAGCGCGTATCGACGGACGGGTTCATCGTAACGGTGAGGATCATTTTTAGCTCCTTATCTCGCAGGCTCCTTGTGCCTCGCGATACGAGTCGACAAAACGGAATTACAGAATCTCAATCGTGAACGAGCGAACGACGGTCTCCTTGGGCTTGGCGACAAGGCAGCCACGCTTATGCTCAAGCACGTCATCCTCATCGGAGCAGGTCGAAAGGCCGCCCCAGGGCTCAACTGCCACAAAATCGCCCTCGGGCTTACTCCACACAATGAGATACGGGAAACCCTCAAAGCTCAGGCGAACGCCCTTGTCCTCGCCCTTTTTGGAAAGCGTGACCTGACGACTCTCGAGTACGTCAAAGATGGTCTCCGCAAAATCGAAGAGCTCGTGCGACAGGGGCAACGTCTTCCCCACCATGGGGTTCTTGGAGCGGTTTGCCACATCAATCAAGCCAGTCGAAGGAACGGCGGTGCAGAGCTCCGCAGCCTCGTCCTTCTCAAAGCGCAGCTCGTAGTCCGTATAGGCCTCGCCCTCGTCGAGCGGGCACCTAAAGCCGGGGTGTCCACCGATAAAGAACGGCATGTCCTCGGTGCCCTCGTTGGTCACCTCATAGGAGACGCGCACGGTATCCCCCTCAAGCGCATAACGAGCGACAAGCTTAAACGGGTACGGATAATCGCTCAGCAGCGCGGCGTTATCCTCCGAAGCCAGGCACATCGCCAGCTCGTTCTCGCTCTGGCTCAGCAGCTTCCACTCCTGTTTGCGCGCAAACCCGTGGCGAGCGAGCTTCACATGATGCCCGGCAAACGTCATGGCGCTACCATCACGCAGGCCTCCGCAAATCGGGAAGCAAATCGGTGCCTGGCCGGACCACACGGCGGGATCACCCTGCCACAGGTACTCGCGACCTCCAGCCTCAATCGAGGTAAACGAGCCGCCGGCCGTGGAGACCTTGATAGAAATCGAATCGTTGGAGAGAGCGTATTCCATTGTCCATCCTTTCGAACAACTGCTTTTTGCTCGCAAGAACCCGTCTCGGCCCCGACCAAAGGACAAACCCGCACGTTCATCGATGCGTCCGGTATCCCAGCCATGCAACGGGGTACCATACAGACATTGATGCAATTACAGCTGAAAGGCCTTCTTATGCGAACCATCATCCTTTATGCCTCACGCCACCACGGCAATACGAAAAAGCTCGTGGACGCCATCGTCGAGGCGCACCCCGAAATCGATACCCTCGACGTCAAGGCGCTCGGCAAAAACGAGTATCCCGACCTGCATGAATATCATCTGATCGGTGTCGCCACGGGCATCTATTACTCCGAGATCGACAAAGACATGGCACGCGTGCTCACGAACGTGCTGCAGCCGCAGGACAAGGTGTTTGGCCTTATGACCTACGGTGGCAAAAACAAGTGGTACGGCAAGGATATCGATGGTATCTGCCGCATGAGGCAGGCCATCTTTATGGGTGTCTACGGCTGCCCCGGCTTTGATACGTGGGGACCGTTCAAACTCACCGGCGGTGTCCAAAAGGGGCACCCGACCGCTGAGGAAATTAAGGGCGCCGTCGACTTCTTCGACAAGATCGAAGACGAGTATGGCGACATCATCGTCGAGGAGTACGCCAAGCGCGAGAAGCGCCTAGCCTACGAGAAGGAGCATCCCGCGGGGGGTCTTGTGGCCGGCGTCAAGCGCACGGCAAAGAAGATCGCTAACAAGCTGTAACTGTTAAGGTGCTTTTGAGCATTTAACCCATACGGCGGGTCCGAGCAGACTCGGGCCCGCCGTCTTTTTCTATCGTTACTCGGTAAAGGCGTTGCCGACGCTCTGGCCGCCAACATACGTCTCGACGAGGGTGAGCTCATGGTCGAACACGACAAAGTCGGCGTCGCGACCCGGCATGATGCTGCCGCACTTATCCTCGATGTGCGCGGAGCGCGCCGGCACCTCAGTTGCCATGCGAATGGCGATATCGGCGCTGGCGATGCCCCAGTCGACGATGTTCTTGACGCCCTGGGCAAGCGTGAGCACCGAGCCGGCAATGCTCTTGCCGTCGGCGAGCCAGCACAGGTTGTCCTTCATGATGACGTCCATGCCACCACTGGTGTAGCTGCCCTCGGGCATGCCGCCGCAACCCAGGCAGTCGGTGATGAGCACCGTGTGCTGCCAGCCCTTTGCCTGCAGCAGCGCCTTGATGGCGGCAGGGTTTACGTGCTTGCCGTCACAGATGATCTCGGCGTAGGTCTCGGGCGTAGACATGGCAGCACCCACGACACCGGGCTCACGGTGATGCAGACCGCGCTGGCCGTTATAGGTATGCGTAAAGCAGCTGGCACCGGCATTGATAGCGGCGATGCACTCATCGTAGGTGGCGTCGGAGTGACCGATGCTGGTCACCACGCCCTTGGCGTTCAGAGCAGCCGCATAAGCAGCGGCACCGTCGCGCTCGGCCGCCATGGCGCTCTTAACGATGCGACCGCCCGCAGCCTCCTGCCACTGGTCGAAAACCTCCTCGGAGGGATCGATAAGATAAGCGGGGTTCTGCGCGCCCACGTGCTTCATGGTAAAGAAGGGGCCCTCCAGGTAGATGCCCTGAATGCGGGCACCGCAGAAGTCGGGGCCGCGGCCCTCGTCCGCCTTGGCGATAGCAGCGCAGGCGTCCTTGATCTGTTCGACGCCATCGGTGAACGTCGTGGGCAGCCAGCTGGTGGTACCGCGACGAGCGAGCTCAGTCGAGCTGATATCGATACCCTCGGGGTCGTTATCGGTAGTCGAGTGGTTATAAAAGCCATGGATGTGAGTATCGACCATACCCGGTGCGATCCACGATCCCGTGTAGTCCTTAATCTCGCAAGAGGGCTCGTCGGCCTGCCAGGCGCCAAAAACGCCATCCTCGACCATAAGATAGCCGCCCAGTTGCGGGCCTGCCGGCAAGAAGAACTTGTCAGCCTTAATTGTGTACGTGCTCATATGCACTCCTTGCTTCTAAAGCAGTTGACTGTGGTAATGCTTATACCCGGTCCATGTAAAAACAAAAAGCGCCCGCCCGCCGTTATGAGCGGACGGGCGCCCTTACAGGGGGACGCGATTAAGCGGTGAAGGGGTGAATCGTCACGCCCTTAACCACGCGGTTGACCGTGCCGGTGGGGCTCGGCGTATCGGGCGTGTTGCCCACGCGCACGGAGTTGAGCAGGCTGATAGCCTGGGCAAACATCACGAACGGCAGAGCAAGGTAGCCCTCGGGAAGCGCCTCGTAGCCCTTAAAGGTGAAGGACTCGCCCTCGTAGACGGTGGCACCATCCTGCTGAACGGCAACGGTGTGCTGAGCGATCTTGTCGCCACCGATCTCGTTGAGGATGTCGATATCGTACTGACGGGTGTAGGCATCGTTGTTGACGAACACGAACACGAGCGTCTTGTCGTCGACGAAGGACTTGGGTCCGTGACGATAGCCCATGGAGGTGTCGTAAGAAGTGGCAACCAGACCGTGAGCGAGCTCGAGGATCTTGAGCTGGCTCTCCTGGGCAAGGCCACCGAAGGAGCCAGAACCCAAGTAGGTCACGCGGTTGAAGTCGCCAGCCAGGTAATCGGCGACCTCGGACTCACGAGCGATAACCTCCTCGCCCATCTTGGCGATGGTCTCGACCCACTCGGCCTTCTGCTCGTCAGAGGCAGTGTCGAAAATAAGGGTGGAGAGCAGGGTCATGCAGGTGTAGGAACCGGTCATGGCGAAGCCCTTGTCGTTGGCGCGCGGGATGAGCAGCGTCAGCGCATTGGGGTCATCAGCGGACTCGACGGCGAGCTTGCCCTCGGGAGCGCAGGTGATGTTGAGGAACTTGACGTTGTGGACGAGCTCCTTGGCAACGGCGACGGCTGCAAGGCTCTCGGGGCTGTTGCCAGAGCGGGCAAAGGAAACCACGAGCGTGGGATCCTCGGCGCGCAGGAAGTCGCGCGGAGCGCTCACAATGTCGGTCGTGGCGATGGGCTTAAAGTCGTAGAGATCAGTGTTGCCAGCGTGACGCAGGTACGGGGCGCAGGTATCGCCAACGTAGTCGGACGTACCGGCACCGGTGAAGACAACGGACAGACGGCCCTCGCCCATAGCGCGAGCCTCGGCCAGGAAGGCCTCGATGGCCTCCTTGTTCTCGCGATAGATGTTGAGCGTATCACGCCAAAGCTCGGGCTGCTGAGCAATCTCGGCCGTGGTGATCTGGGCGCCGAGCTCGGTGAGCTCCTCGACACTCTTCTCGAACATTTCTAATACCTCTCTCTATAAGTAATCCTCTGACGTGCAATTATACACTTCGGTTGGTTATCTGGTAGTAACCAGTTAAATGCAAAGAATCACCATATGGAAACGATGCGAACACTAGTCGCTACGCTGGTGGTAAACCTTGTATTTAAACTGATCGGCACGAGCAACCGAGAGCGTATACTCCACAACCTCGTTTGACTCGTTATACGTAGTCCTGACCAAATCGAGCACAGGCGAGCCCTCGACAATTCCCAAAAGGTGAGCATCGGTAGGACGGGCTATGCTCGCATAGAACTCCTCTTCGGCCACGCGAATCTTTTGCTGAAAGTCCTGCTCAATCACATCGTAAAGCGGCTTACGCTCCAGCAGCGGTCGCTTTAGGGACAGAAATTGACGAACCGGTAGATAGCTGCGTTCGACCATCATGGGCATGTTGTCGGCAGAACGAAGGCGCTTAAGCTTAAAAATGCGATCACCGATACGCAATCCCATATGCTCGGCCAGATTCTTATCGGCCTCCATCTCGCAAAACTCGAGAATCGTGGTCTCGGGGTCGCGACCCATCGCGCGCATCTGCTCGGTAAAGCTGTAGGACTGCATAAGATTGGTTGCCTTTGCCGAACGGTCGGTCACAAAGGTACCGCGACCGTGCTGCCGAACCACCAGTCCTAAACGCTCCAGTTCCTGCAGAGCCAGGCGTACCGTAGTGCGCGAGAGACCATAGCGCTCCGAAAGTTCGCGCTCGGAAGGAATCATGTCACCGGCGCGATATTCATGGTCGATCTTTTCGGTCAGAATATCGACCAGCTGATCGTACAGCGGTTGCTTACGCGCTCCGATCGCCATCCTATCCTCCCATTTTCTCAAACTCGGCTACTACCTTGGGTGTTTAGCATTATCTGTCTGCCACACCCAAATCAACAAGAAAACAAAAGCCGCGCGCTCTTTCGAGCACGCGGCTTTTAACATACACATGGCTTAAGGGGTCGGGGTGTGAGCCGCGTAGGGACACACCCCTCAAGCTAGAGCCTTACCAGATGCTCGGCCAGAGACCAAGCGGGCCAGCGCCCAGGATGCCGAGGACGAAGAGCAGCAGAATGCCCTTGGTCGGGGTCCAGCTGTGCTTAGCGAACATGTAGTAAAGCAGCAGCGTAAGCATAAGCGGGACGAGCTTCGGGACGATGGTGTTGAGGGTGTCGGCAACGGAGAAGTTGACCGGATCCTCGGTGACGGTGCCGTAGGTAACGGACTCCATGCCGTTGCCCAGATCGGTGACGCCGCACTCGACAGCGTTGCCGTCGGCATCGGAAGCGGTGAGGGCGTTGCCGTCCTCATCGGTCATGGCGATGGTACCGGCCTCAGCGGTCTCGGTATCGATGCCCTCCATACCGGTGAAGTTCTCGGCCTCCTTCTCGGAGACGATCACGGTAGTAGCGGAGAGACCACGGGTGGTGCCGTTGGGGATCTGGAGGTTGATCTGGGTGCCACCCATGGTGACGACTAGGCAACCGACGACGAAGACGCCCATGATGGAAGCGGCACGCGTGAAGGCCTGCATGTTGGCAGTCAGAGCGTCAATAGCGCTGGTGCCAAGCTTGTAGGACCAGTTCATGAGCCAGAAGCGCAGAGCGAACTGGACGACGTTGAAGATCACCAGGAAGATGATCGGCGCAGCGGCGTTGCCGTTGATGGCCATGTTGGAGGTGATGCCGGCCGTGATAGGCACGAGCGTCAGCCAGAACAGGGCGTCACCGATACCACCGAGCGGGCCCATTGCGGCGACGCGGACGGCGCGGATCGTGGGGATGTCAACCTTGTTCTGCTCGAGCGAAAGCACGATACCCATAACAAAGGTGACGAGGAACGGGTGAGTGTTGAAGAACTCCAGGTTGTGGCTCATGGAAGCCGCGAGGTCGTTCTTGTTGGTGTGGATCTTCTCCAAACCGGGGATGATGGAGTAGAGCCAGCCAGCGGCCTGCATACGCTCGTAGTTGAACGAGGCCTGCAGGAAGCAGGAGCGCCAAGCCATCTTGTTGAGGGTCTTCTGGTCGAGCTGCGGAGCAGGAGTGAGATCCTCGTAGTGCTCCGGGATCACATACTCATTAGATGCCATCTTCGAAGTCACCTCCGTCAGAAACAGCTGCACCCTTCAGCTCGGTCTGCTGCTGGAAGTCCCAGAAAGCGATGCCGAAGCCGATGAGAGCGAGGATGAGCAGAGCAGGGGTTGCCAGAGATTCGTTGGCAACGGTGATGAGCGCGAGGCCAAAGCCCATGAGGAAGAAGCCCCACATATCGCGGTTCATCATAACCTTGAGCAGGACGGCAAAGCCGACGAAGCGCATCATGCCGCCTGCAGCGGAGAGACCGGTCTGCAGCCAAGTCGGGATGGCGGAAGCGATGGTCTGACCGATGGTGGCGCCAGCGATGAAGAACAGGGTGACGACGACGGCGAAGATCAGGCCGAGCAGAGCCATGGCGAAGTAGTTCAGACGCTCGATACCCTTGGTGTCAGCGTTGTGAGCCATGTTGTCCGCGGAGGACATGAGCGGCGACATAAGCGTGAAGACCAGGGTAACGCCGAGCTGACCAAGCAGAGCGAACGGAATGGCAAGGCCGACTGCCGCGTTGGGCTCGAGGCCCGTAGCAATAGCGAGAATGGCTGCCATGATGCCGCCGATGACGGCGTTAGGCGGCTGAGCACCTCCGATCGGCATGTTGCCGATCGTCATGAGCTGATAAGTACCACCCACGAGAAGACCGGTGTTGAGGTCGCCAAGGATAAGACCGATGACGGCGCCGGTGACGATGGGCTGATAGAGAGACTCGAGGAAGTTAAACTGGTCGATTGCCGCGACAAACGTGACGATGAAGACCAGAGCGACCTGGAAGATCGTGTATTCCATCTTGCTCCTCCTTTCAAAATGTATGTACGCACTTTGGATTTCACGTACAGAATGTCAGGGTTTCACTCCTGACAACGTGGATCACGAGGATTACGAGAAGAGCTTGCTCGTGTCCTCAACAGGCGTGCTCGGAACGCGCCTGATCTCCAACTCCACCCCCAATTCCTGCAGCTCTTTAAACGCAGCGACATCCTCGTCGTTAACTGCGACGGAGGTGGCGACTTGGCGCTTTCCTTCCGACATGTGCATGTTGCCGATGTTTACCTTCTTTATAGGCACACCGCCCTTGACGAGCGTAAGCACGTCTTCCGGTGTTTCGGCCACGATGAAGATCTTCTGGCGCGGGCTCGCCTTGCCGATGACGTCGATGGTCTTCTGCAGGGAGAAGAAACGCGTAGCGACGCCGGTGGGAGCGGCCATCTTCATGAGGTTCTGGCGCATGGTGTTGGTCGACACGTCGTCGTTGGCGACGAGGATGAGGTTGGAGCCCAGAGTGGAGTTCCACTGGGTGGCAACCTGACCATGGACCAGTCGGTTATCGATGCGGGTAAGAAGAATGTTGGGTTCTGCCATGTTGATCAGCTTCCTTTCGTTATTTGCTGACGACAGTTACTTGATCTCCTGGATCGCGTAACGCGAAACGTCTACGACGGCTCCGGATCGGACTTTGATCTGGACCTTCTCGCCTTCGATGCCTTTGACGGTTCCGTAGATACCGCCGGCGAAAAGAACCTCCTGACCCGGCTTGAGCTCGGTGTGCAGCTCCTTGAAGTACTTCTGCTTCTTCTTCATGTTGATTTGCGACCAGATGGTGTAAATCAAGCCCATGATGACAAGCAGGCCTAAAAGGGCGACCGAGGAGCTCAGGACGTTGGCTCCGAAATCGGCCATTAGATGCCGTCCTCGTCGCCGAAGATATCCTCTTCGTCGGAGCCGGCAACGGATGCGACCGTCTGGGCGGTGATGCCCGTCTGGCCAACGGTCACGGCCTGCTCGCCAAGCTCGGCGAGCGTAGCATTGCCGCGGAGGAACAGAAGCTCAATAACCATGGGAAGGTTGGTGCCAGTCAGAACCTCGACGTTGTCGACATCCTGGGCAATCATCATCGACTGGTTGAACGGGGTGCCGCCAAGCAGGTCGGTAAAGACGAGCACGCCATCGCACTCCTCACGCATGGCGGTAATAGCGGCGCGGAGATCCTCACCGTAGGATGCAGCCTGGTCGCCCTCAAAAGGAACGACGGTAAAAGCGGGCTGGTCGCCGGCAACCATAGCGATAGCGCTTGCAAGGCCGGGTGCGAACTGTCCATGACCGGTAAGAATAAAGCCAACCATTCAAATTTCCCTTCCGAAGGTGTGTACAATCTGAGTCCGATGATTTTCGGAAGCCAGCGGGCGCTCGCCCTTAAAGCTTCTTGGAAAGCGTTCTTTAAAGACCAGTGGTTTCTAAACTGGTAGTAACCACGTGACGTGTTGTTGCCACTATATCACCACAGAAGAGGTCGCTTTTGATGATTCATACAGTAAAACGTTTTTGCACCGCTCACGGTGATATTTCGACCGTTTACCGGTCGTTAACACTTCTACCTGCGGTTTTGAAACCGTTTCGAAATGCTTTGGCAAAAGATCGGATCTTTTCCTGAGTCTTAAACAACGTAGGGCGGCTAAAAATAGCATGTAGAAAAACTGCAGGTCATTGTGGAGATATGTGAATTGGTCTTTTTGACTTAATACCAGTTAGAACCAGTTTTGAGATTATCGGTGAACGGTAGTTTTCGACCGTTCACCGGTTACTTGCAATCGTTTGCAGTTGTTTTCCCATATGAATTAGGGGAACCCGATGAAGCGCTTGCGCGATCACGGGAAGTTTTGACATTTGTCCTCATCCCCCGCGCGCCAAGCTCCGGCACCCAAAATGAGCTATTAGTTCACGCTAATCGTTTTCAATCATTACTTACTCTGTATTCGTAATTATTTATCGTTTATCATTATTTCTGATATGACACAAGCATCATACAAAACGCCGATTGGAGGGGTTATGGTCCATCGAAACACATCCATATCGAATGAAACCATCAGCCGCGAACAGACGATAGCCAAACTGAGGAAGCTCGCTCGCATCTGCAAATGGGCCACGATCTGCATTACCACCGCGCTCGCTCTGGGACTCCTCGCAGTCATTGCGATTGACCTTCTACTCATATTGCCTGGCCTCTCCCAAGGGTCGTGCCTCCAATCCGTAGAACTTCAAGCCGGCGAAGGGCCGTGCCTGGCTATCGTCGGTACCGATGCGCAGGCCCCACTTATGCTCGTCGCACACGATGGTCACACTGCCATAGGGAGCCTCTTGATGACATGTCTCGCGCTTACCATCGCGCTAAGCGTGCGCAGGCTTTTTTTCAACATTGAAAAGGAAGGCAGGCCCTTTGACCTTGAATGTAACCAGACGCTTCGTCGAGTAGGACATTTATTCCTTATCGGCGGCGTTGCCGTGAGGCTTCTTGGTGCCGTAATCACGGGAATGATACTCTCAGGATTTGGCGGCAGCTTTACAGATGCGTTCGCCGGCCAGTTATTCGAGCCCTCCATGCTCTTTGCAGGCCTGATTATTTGCCTGATTGCCAGCATCTTCCGCTACGGGCATATCCTGCAAAAACAAGATGACGAGTTGCTCTAGGGGGGATCCATGATTATTCTGCGGCTTGACCGCATGCTCGCCGAACGCAAGATCTCATCCAAAGAGCTTGCGGAACGTGTGGGCATCTCCCAGGTCAATATGTCACGCATTAAGACGGGCAAGGTTTCTGCCATCCGCTTTTCAACTCTTGACGCGATATGCCGGGCACTCGACTGCCAACCAGGCGATGTACTGGAATATATATCCGACGATGAAGCCGATAGCCTTTTTGGGCTTAAAGATGAATAGCCATAATTAAACTGCCGATCACGCCCTCAACACAAATAGCCCGCCAGAACGACTTCCGAACTGGCGGGCTATTTGCTGTCTATCGGCTAGATGCTCGATGAGCCGTGCAACTCTTTACGCAAACAGGCCGTAGATGCTGATGTTGGCCTTGGCGTAGAGGCCGTTAGCATACTCGGTCCACTTGGAGCTGGCGCTCGAAGCCTGCGAAGAGTACTGCTGGTAAGCAGTGTAGTAGGCGGTCATGGCCTGCTTATAGGTAGCGCTATCGGCCGTAAAGGCATCGTCAGCGAAGGCCTTAGCGTAGGCGCCATCGGTGTCCTTCCAAGTGCCCTTCTCGCTATCCCACTCGTCACCGGCAAGGTTGATGATGTAATCGGCGTAGTCCTTGCTCGCGGTCTCCTCGTTGCCGTCAGAAGGCTCGGTCGGAGCGGTCGGCATAGTCGCGGAGTTGTCGCCCACCTTCTTCTTGTAGAGCTTCTGCAGCGTCGCGGACTGGCGAACGATCTGCTTGGCCTGGTCCTTGGAGACGCCATACTGCGTGGCCATGGTCTTGTAGTCCGAAGTGCCGATGGAATCCTCGGCATACTGCTTCATTTCCTTGGAAGAGACGGTAATGCCCTCGTCCTCGGCAGCGTCGAGCAGGATCTTGTTGCGCACGTAGGACAGGATAACATCGGCAGAAGGAGCGGTGTAGTTGCCATCGCTATCCTTGACGGTATCGAGGCTGTACTGACTCTCGATGGCCTCGCGCGCGGTGATGTCGCTCTTCTTGCCGTTGTAGCTATAGCTTGCCACGGTCGAATCGAGCTGGTCCTCGGTCAGGGTCGACGAGCCGACACCCTTGCCGCCAAAACCGCCATTGCCAATAAAGAAGCCAACCACCGCAGCGATCACGACTGCAACAACAAAGGCGGCAATCATCGTCTTCTTGTGCTTGGATACGCGATCGTCTTCATCGGAACCCAGGATATCGTCGTCTTCATCCTGATCCTCGGGCATCAGATTCTCATCAGCGGCGTCCGCGGCAATCTGTGCCTCCAGACGGGCGTCTTCCTCCTCGGCAGTCGTACCGGCAGCAATGTGCTCGGCAGACGTACCGGCGACCAGATCGATCTTCTCGTCCTCGTCACCGTCGGGGCCTTCGCCGCGCTCGATGATCTGGATGCCGTCGATCTCGTCCTTCTCATCCTTCTTTTGAATCAGACCCATATCAGTTACTCCTTGTTAGGAAACATAGTCCTCAATAGAATACGCCCGACAAAGCGCCGGGCGTATTGATTCTTAGGTTATACGCAAACACTTAAGTACTATTTAGGCGTTTGCAGCGTGCCTACCTTAGGCCAGGTGCGCGATAACGGCATCGGCAAAGGCCTGCGTGCCCACGGTCCCCTCAATGGAGCCGGTCTGGGCACGACGCACGTCACCGGTAACCCGCTCGCCCTCGTCGAGCGTGGCAGATACGGCGGCGCGAATGCGATTGGCAGCGTCGTTCTCGCCCAGGTGATCGAGCATCATCGCAGCAGAGAGAATCTCGGCCGTGGGGTTGGCGATATCCTGGCCAGCGATATCGGGCGCAGAGCCGTGCGTTGCCTCGAAGATGGCGCAGTCAGCACCGATGTTGGAGCCGGGGGCCATCCCTAAGCCGCCCACCAGGCCGGCGCACAGGTCACTCACGATGTCACCGTACAGGTTGGGCAGCACCAGGACATCGAAGTCGTTGGGGTTCTGGACCAGGCCCATGCAGGTGGCGTCGACGATCTTGTCGTTGAACTCGATATCGGGATAGTTGGCGGCCACCTCGCGCGCAACGCGCAGGAACAGGCCGTCGGTCGCCTTCATGATGTTGGCCTTATGCACGGCAGTCACCTTTTTGCGGCCGCAGCGGCGGGCGTACTCAAAGGCGTACTCCACAATGCGGCGACTCTTGGCGATGGAGATGGGCTTGATTGAGATAGCGGAATCGGCGGCAAAGGTCTTCTGACCCGAACGCTCGACAAGCTGCGAGAGCTCCTCGACCTCGGCAGCGCCCTCATCGAACTCGATGCCAGCGTAGAGGTCCTCGGTGTTCTCACGCACGATGACCAGGTCGACGTCGCGGAAGCGCGAGCCGTCGCCCGGCTGCGACAGGCAGGGGCGCACGCAGGCATACAGGTCGAAGTATTTGCGCAGGGCCACGTTGACGCTGCGGAAGCCCGTGCCGACCGGCGTGGTGATGGGGCCCTTGATGGCAACCTTGGTCTGGGCGACCGCATCGAGCACATGTTGGGGAAGCGGCGTGCCAAACTCGTCCATGACACCGGCACCGGCCTCCTGGACGTTCCAATTGATCTGGACACCGGCAGCCTCGACCACGCGGCGCATGGCCTGCGTAATCTCGGGACCGATACCGTCACCGGGAATCAGGACTACATCGTGCGCCATAATCTGTTACTCCTCGTCTTCGGCGGCCTCAGATTTTTTAACGCTAGCACGCTTCTTCTTTTTGGAGAGATCCAGGCCAAAACGTTTAACAAGCATTTCGCAAATCTCGCTCGAACGGGCCTTGAGATAGCTGCCCTTACCGTTCTCGGCATCGAACTTAAGGCGCAGCGCAAGCTTCTCGGCAACCTCGGCGTCGATCTCGCCCTGGCAAAACTCGTACAGGCAACCGAGCATGTCGCGATACTCAAGGTCGCCGTGGTAGCACTGGATGGCCTCGTCCAGGATGGGCCAAGCCTCGCGCGAACGCTCGACGCTCGTGGCGCCCCACACGCACAGCAGGCGGAAGGCGGCATAGCGCAGCGTGGAGGAGATCTCGTCGAACAGTGCAGTCTCGGCGCCCTCAAAGGCATCGCCCAGCTGCTCGGGGCAGGTGGTGGCGAGCGCCGTCAGGGCATCGAGGGCCTCCCAGCGGGTCTGAGCCTCGGGGCGGTCGAGCGCCTCGATCAGCGCGGGCACGCAGGGCACGACGCGCTGCGGATCGCGCTCGGCAAGCAGGTGCAGCACGCGGGCGGCAAACTGGCGGATGCGGCGCGTGGGGCAGCCGAGCTCCTTGACCAGACGGTCGACGGCGTTCTCGTTCTCCTCTGCCAGCTGAAGCTGTGCCAGCTCCTCGTCGGTGAGCTGTTCGTCTTTGTTTTCTGCCATAGTTACCTCTTCTTACTATTTCTTAGCGTGCTTGCCAGCACCCTTGCTGTCATCGGTGACCGAGATGAGCTGTCGGTCGGCCGCGCCATTGCGACGCGCACGGCGGCGTTCCTCAGCGTCGCCCGCGTCGGCGGCGCGATGAGCCTTGTTGACGTTAAAGACCTCGTCGTGCTTGCGCCACGGACCGACGGACTCGCCAAAGCTCATCTTAAGGCCGGCGATAAAGCCGCCGAGCCAGCCGATCGGCGCAAACTGCACCAGCGGGAACAGCGAGAACACCCAGGTCAGTAGGACGACTGCCGCCGCGCCTGCAAAGTTGGCAATCCAGTAATCGCGCTTGGTGATGACGCGCTTTTCGCACGCCCACTGGCCGCACAAAAAGCCAATATAGATCGCAAAGATAAAGAGCACCAGCGCTAGTACCACGAACGTCCAGCTCATGGGCGCTACTCCCCGTGATGGTGGCCGCAGCAGCACTCATGGCCGTCGTCATGGCCGTGGCCGCCGCAGCACTCGTGGTCCTCGCCGTGATGGTGACCGCAACCGCACTCATGGTCGTCGCCGTGCTCGCCGCAACCGCAGCCGTCCTCGTGAGCGCCATGCTCCTCGGGACGATACTGCGACCAGTCCAGACCGGCGGCGATGGCGTCGGCCTCCTCCTTATAGAGGACCGTGATGGCCTGGGTGCCCAGCTTGGCACCACCGATGGCGTCGAGCATGTCGTAGAGCGTAAAGGCCACGTCGGCGCCGGGCAGTGCAAGCTCGCGGTCGTCGGCATAGGCGAGCGCCAAGCGCAGGTCCTTGATGAAGTGCTCGACCATAAAGCCGGGCTTGTAGTCGCCGTCGAGCGCCTTGGGAGCCAGGCTCTCCATGGCGCCGGACTTGCCGGTACCGCCCAGGATCATCTGGCGGGTCTTCTCCAGGTCAAGGCCGCTCAGCTCGGCAAATGCCATGGCGTCTGCCATGCCGACCATGCAGGCGCCCAGCGACACCTGGTTGGCGAGCTTGGCAGCCTGGCCCTTGCCGGCGCCGTCGAAGCAGCAGATGTTGGCCGCGAAGGTGGCAAGGATGTCGCGGACCGGCGCGATGTCATTCTCGGTGGCGCCCACGATAGCAGTGAGCGTGCCGGCGATAGCTCCCGACTCGCCGCCGGTGACGGGGCAGTCAAACGCCATGCGGCCGGAAACCTGGGCGGCCTCGGCAATGTCGCGCGCCAGCTCGGGCGAGCTCGTGGTGAGGTCGATCAGGACCGCGCCGGGTTTAGTGCACGCGAGCAGGCCGTCGCCCGCCAGGTAGAGCTCCTCGACCTCGGAGGGATAGCCCACCATGGTAAAGACGACATCGGCGTTAGCCACGGCATCGGCCGGCGTATCGGCCCAAGCGGCACCGCGCTCGATAAGCGCGGCAGCCTTGGACTTGGTGCGGTTGTTGACCATGACGGGATAGCCGGCATCCAGGATGTGACCGGCGATGGGGGCACCCATGATTCCGGTGCCGATAAATGCGACGGAGAGCTTGTTTGCCATGAAACCTTTCCTTTTGGGTTGGGTGTTGTTACCAGGTTGAATACTCGATGCCAGCGTTTGGCTGTGAGTCGAGGGCGATTACGGACGCAGCGCTTGCCTACTGGCCGCGCACGCGGCGGGCGATGCGGTCGGAAAGCGACGCCTTGTCGGCGCGGTTCTTACCCCAAAACGCGCAGGCCACCATGCCGGGGCCCACGTGCGAGCCGATGGTGGGGCCCACGGAGCTGCGAATGATCGTGACGTCGGCGCAGCCCTCCTCCTTGCGGATGGCGGCCTCGAGCCAGTCGCCGTCCTTCTCGGCATCGGCCGTCATGATGGCGATGGGCATGGTGCGATCGGGCACGTAGTTCTCGCGGAACGACTTGAGGATGGACTTGAGCGCCTTCTTGCGGCCGCGGTTGACGCCGATCAGCGACAGCGAGCCGGCAAGGTCGTAGGAAAGTTCGGGCTTGACATCGAGCTTTGCCGTGAGCTGCGCCGCCGCGGGCGGAATGCGGCCGCCGGCAGCCAGTGCGTCGAAGCTCTCGAGCGTAAAGTAGCCGTGGACGTAGGTCTTTGCCTCGTTTGCCCAATCGACCAGCTGCTTGGCGGTCAGTCCCGCCGAACGCTGGCGCACGGCCTCGAGCGCCAAGAGCGCGCCGGTCGCGCAGGGCAGAGCGTTGTCGACCACGTACAGCTCAAAATCGGGATACTCGGCACGCACGGCGTCCGCCGCCTGGCACGCGGAGTTGTAGCTCGACGACAGCGCCGAGGTAAAGCACAGGTAGACCGTGGGCGTGCCCTCTTTGGCGCACTCGGTAAAGAACTCGATATAGCGACCGAGCGACACAGCCGAGGTGGACACGCGAGCGCCGGCGCGCATGCGGTCGTAGAACTCCTTGGGCGTGATGCTCGACCAGATGTCGTCCGTACGCTCCTTGCCATCGATAATGAAGGGGAAACCCAGGATATCGACATCGAGGTTCGCGGCGACCTCGGGGCTAAAGTCGCAGCAGGTATCGACGACGATGCGGCAGCGGTCTGAATGGCCGGTAGATGCAGCCTTGTCCATCAAAGCGACTCCTTACGTAAAAAAGGCGGCCATCCGCATGGGATGACCGCCGGCCGTTAACTCATGCAAGTTAACGTATTTTACTCGTCAAGTGTTTCGATGCGGGGCTTGATGATGCCATATCCACCATTCTTACGGTGATACACCACATTGATGAGGCCAGTCGTCGCGTTCTCGAACACGTAGAAGTCATGGCCGAGCAGATCGGTCTGCACCAGCGCCTGCTCCTCAGTCATCGGGGTGACATCGATGACCTTCTCGCGGACGAGCAGGTCGTCCTCCTCCTCGGGCAGCAGCAGGTCGGCCAGATCCTCGACGCGCTCGACCGGCGCGACATCCGCTGCGCTGGCACCGCCCTGGCGGTTGTCCACGACCTTGGTCTTGAACTTGCGCAGCTGGCGGGTGACCTTATCGGCGGAGAGGTCGATGGCAGCGTACATATCTGCACCGTGCTCGGCAACGCGAATCACCGAACCGCGGGCACGAACCGTAACCTCGACGATTGCCGGGTTGGGGTTCGAGGGGTTCTTCTCATAGCGAAGCACGACGTCGACTGTCATGGGCTCGATATCGAAAACCTTGAGCGCCTCGCCGATCTTCTCGTCCACATGCGCACGCAGAGCATCGGTTACCGTCGTCTTGCGTCCAGAAACCTTGATATCCATACGTGGCTCCAATCTGCCTCGGGGACTTACTGTACTGGCTATGTACCCATTGCCGTGCATTTAATCACGCGGATTCCCAAAGACCCGAATAACGATTGCTTGATACCGCATACCGAAGTCTCGCACTTTTCTGTGGCAAAGTGCGCTATAGGAGGGCGTCGGCGACTTTGTATTTGGTCCCGAAAATTGGCTTTGACCTGCTGGTTTTATAGGGATAAAAAAGCCGGGCTCCCCTATTGGGGAAGCCCGGCAGTGCGTGTTGAAACCGTGAAGAGGTGTCCTTTCCAACGTATAGGAGACACCACCCCTAGCAATAACTAGCTATTGAGTTTGTTAATGTCGTCGTCAGTGATGGTGCCTTCCTGGCTGGACGATTTGTCCTCGGAGGATGCGGTCTCATTGTTGGAATCGGAGGACTCGCTGCCGGAGGACGTGGTCTCACTGGACTCAGAGTCGCCCGGCTGCACGTTAGCGCCCGAAACCGTCTTAGTGGTGAGGTCGTAGGGAATCTGGCCGTACCAGACGCAGTGAACCGCCTCGAGCGTGCCGTCGACCGTGATGTCGTCGAGGGCATCACTCACGGCACGGCACAGTTCGTCATTGGACGAGAGGCCCGCAACACCAAGCGTCGAGGGCGCCTCGAGCGCACCGACATAGGAGACCTCGCTCATCAGGCGTGCAAGATAGCCGCCGGCTGTGGAGTCGCAGATCACATAGTCGACCTCGCCGGACTCGAGCGCCTCAAAGCACTCGTTGATGTTGGAGTAGGTCTTTTGGTTGGCGGTGATGCTCTGCTTAGCAAGCGCCTCCTGCGAGGCCGAGGACATCTGGACACCCAGAGTAGACGCGTTAAGGGTATCGGTGGAAACGCTTAGCGACCCACCATCGCTGGTTTTACCGAACACGGAAGCGGCATCGTACAGGCAGGTGCCGAGCGAGCTAACGTCCCCATCCGTGGAGTTGATCTCGCCGATAAAGATATCAGCCTTTTTGTCGCCGAGCGCGGAACCTGCCGAGGACGCATCGACAAAGGCGACCTTAAGGCCCATGCGGCTTGCGAGGGCGCGGGCAGCGTCGACTGCATACCCCGTAAGCTCGCCGTCGGCGCCCTGCATTGCCTGCGGCGCATCGGAAGTATCGAGGGCGACCGTCAGGGTTCCGGGAGTGACCAGGGCATCGTCCGACACCGTAGGGGTAACGGTCTCGTACTCGATCTGGTCGATCGCGGGAGTCGTGAACGTAGACAGCGGGTTGAACGCACATCCGCTCAGGCCCAAAACGGCGATGACCGCTGCGGTCCCAGCACCTAACCGAGCCGCGTGCATCAAGCTGTCCCTCACCATGTCCACTACCCTGCCTTCTGTGTCGTATACGATCCGTGCGTTGCGCGGAATATCGGGTTGTTCCCACCAGCTGACCTGGTATTTGACCCCACACTTGCGCACCGGGGCGTTTGCTCGGGAGGCCGCAGCCACCTTCACGACTGACCCGCTCGCCCGCGAGGCGGTATTGCCCCAAAGAAAGTAGAACGGACGGTGCGGCTTACATCTAGGACGCGCCATGATCGCGCCGCGCGCACGCGGTCGCTTACGTGGATCCCTTTGACCGCGTCTGTCTTGGACTAGGACGGGCATTTCGTCCGTCCGCAACCACAGCCTGATAGGAACGAAGCGCATTATAGCTAAGTTCAAGCTAAAGTTTAAGGTTAGGGGCGTTATTCGCATCGTGCGCACAGATTTTGCAGGTCGGAGTGGGCTATTCGTGCCCCCATGAAGCCCGGAGCTCCCCCACGGGGAGCCCCGGGGCACCCGTCTCAGGGTGCCGTGTGCAAAAAACGGCAAATATGAGTACTGCTACCAATTTAGTAGCAGCGTATTTCCGCCCCACGAGCCCTTTTTGAGTTCCGCACAGCCCGCTTGGCGCCAAGATATTCCACATTCGTTTATTATCTCTTCGCTGAATCCAGTTTTTCGGCCCAAGTTTCTTTATTTTTGCTGTCACTAATCTAGTAACAGTACTCATATTTGCCGTTTTTTGCACATGGCATATAAACAGACCCCCTATAAAGCCATAGTTTTACGCCGGCTTGAGCCCAAAGCACGCTCGGAGCGTATTCAGCAGAGCATCTTGCCTCTTTCGACGAGCCTCTACACGATTCTGATATCGTTTACCCATACGCTGGTGGATGCGCCATGCGAGCGCTTCCATCGCTTCCATGTCGCAGAGCATCTCGTTGTTGACCGTCGCGACCTCGATTCCCATGGACGCCAAACCCGTATTGCGTTTTTCATCGTGAATGCGCCCGCCGCGAGACGAATGGCCCTGCTCACCGTTGTATTCCAGGTCAAACCGGGCTGCTTCCTGATAGGCATCGCAAACCGCATACGGCATCCCCGAGATCGCCTGCGCACGGTCGTTGAACTCGATCTTGTGGTCGGTCTTAAAGGGACCGCAGGCAAATCCGCCATAAGAAAACGGAAGCGAAAACATGGCAAGCATGATGCATTCCATGGGTGAGCGCAGGTTTTCCGACAGAAAGGGGCACAGCCGCCGCAGCTGCTTGGCCGCGCTCCCCTTGCATGCCGCAAGGTAATCTGCCAGGCGATCGGGCGTCAGCACTGGCTCGACCTCAAAGTAGCCCACATCTGACGGCTGGTCCTTATCCTTTGCAAGCCTGTTCACGGTAGGCGAGCTGTAAGGGGGCAGATACTGCCCGCGATCGCTCAGCGAAATCTTGGAGCACAGCTCCTGGGCCAGGGCAAATGCCTGGATACAGCCGACTTCGCGCGCAACGGCGGCACAGAGGGCCTCGGGAGACAAGCTGTACACTCCCGGCTCCACCTCCAAAATCGAGGCGTCCGGCAGGTCTGTAGAACAAACGGACCAGCTTGCACCAGGCATGCGGCGACGCTGCTTCGCCGACCCCACCAGCAGGCACAAGTCTTCTTGGACCTCGCCACTCACGGCCCCGATCCGCACCAAATCGGGAAGATAAATGTCCTCGGCCGAGGGAGACGATGTATGCAGCACACGGCGCTCTTCATCGGGATCGAGGTCTCTCCAGCTGATGTAACCCATTTGTCGGCGCTCGGCGCGCATCATGCGCAGCGCCGAGGCACCGGTCAGGACTACGGAGGCCGCCAGTTGCTCGCTTGTCGGCTCGATGCGCCGCGCTATCTTCACTGCCACAAAACCACCCCCTACCAAACGCGTGCGATAGCGAGGCCATCGACTGCTGCGGCGCCGGCACGCTTGAGCTCCGCCGAGGCTGCTGCCATGGTCGCGCCCGTGGTAATGACATCATCGATGAGCAGCAGACGGCGGCCGCGCACATCCTCGACCGTCTCGTACATGCCCCGGGCATGCTCCCGGCGCTCATCGCGGCCGAGCTCTCGCTGGTCACCATGACCGTATTTGACCAGGGCGTCCAGCAACGGGACACCCGAAAGATCGCAAAACGAGCGCGCGATTGCTTCCATATGGTCGAATCCACGCCGCCGAAACGCCGCCGCAGTCGCGGGCACAAACACCACCGCGTCCGCACCGGACAACACACCGCCGTAGCGATCGGATGCTGCCACCTGGGCATGCAAGGCAGTGTCGTAGAGCAACTCCGCCAGATACGGTGCCAGACGGCGCTCGCCCGCATCCTTGTACGCCTTGATGATGCGCGGCAGCGGATGTGCATAGACGGCACACGCCAGGCAGCGATCGAGCGCCTCGGCCATTGCCGAAGACGTGCCCTCGACCGAGCACTCGGTACACAGCAAATCCCCAAACGGGGCGCCGCATCGAGTGCAGCTATGCCGCGGGTCGATGAGTGCAAGCGCCGCCAAGCAGTCTTGGCAAATTAGCGCGCCGGAGCGCTCGCAGCCGGCGCATCGCGTAGGCGACAACGCCTCAAGCGCCTCGTGCGCCGCCAGCTCGGCAAACGGTAGCAATTCGTCCGCAAACGGCAGGATGCCGGCACCTTGCAGGCATCCCAACACATTCAAATGTCTCTTCACGACACAACCCTCCCTACGTTCGGTCGCAGGGAGGGTTGTTGATTCAGCGCTATGGTACCCCGACGCGTTTGGGGTCAGGCAGGTTAAATCCGCTCGCGGGCGTTATTCGCCGGTAGGCGGTTGTGGTGCAGACGAAGACGGGGTCGAGCCCTCGCCACCATCTTGACGCGGCTTGCGGGAACGACGACGGCGACGGCGCTTCTGGCCCTGGTCGGCCGAGCCCTCGCCACCACGATCTTCGCGCGACTCGCGTTCGTCGCGAGCGGCGCCGCGCGCGGCCTTGGCAGCCGCCCCTCCGCCATCTCCAGGGCGACGACGTGTGACCTTGACCTCGCCATCCGAGACCTGATCGGCCACGGAGGGCACCGAGGGCTTTTGCTGCATGCCCGAGGAATGGCGGCGACGCGGACGCGGGGCGCGCTCGTCATCGTTGCGCTGCTTGCCACCCTTGTCGGCAGGCGTATCGGAACCCGAACCACCCTTGGGGGCGGCACCGGCTTCGCGAGCGGCTGCGGCGCGGAAGGCGTCCTCGCGCTCCTCGCTCGACAAATGGCGGCGGCGACGGCGCGTGGGATTCATGCCACCGCCGCGGTTTTGCTGCTGAGGCTGCTGAGCCTCGCGCTCGCGGGAGGAGTTCTTGCCTGCGGGAGCGGCCTCGCCGGCATCGCCCGAACCCGAGCGCTTGCGGCGGCGACGTCCACCGGCAGCCTCCTCAGCCTCGGGTGCCTCGGCCTTGCCACGACCCTTACCGCGGCCACGGCCCTCGCCCTGGCTCTGACCGGCGCGAACATCGGATTCAGCATCGCAACGACGGCGCTTGGGCATCGATGTACCGGCCAGACGGTCGGCGCTCGACAGGCCATCGCCCACGTCGACGCCGTTCTCGCGGTCGAGCTCCATAAGCGCCAGGCGCATCTCGGGCGACTCGATACGCTCGAGCACATCGCGCGTCACACAGTCGGGGCGGCAGTTGCAGCCCTGCTCGGCGGCCTTCTTTTTGCAGCCCTCAGAGCAGGTCATGTCGGCCAGGTTGACCTTAAAGACTTTGCCGTTCTCCAGGCGCAACACCAGCTGTTCACGCGGGGTGTCATATTCCTGGATGCGCGCCTTGCCAAGCGGCGTATCGATCAGCGTCTTCTTTTTGGGCGCGCGGCTCTTAAAGTCCTTGTACGCCTCGAACTCGTAGCGCAGGCAGCACATCAGGCGACCGCAGACGCCGCTAATCTTGGACGAGTTGAGCGGCAGGTCCTGCTCTTTTGCCATGCGGATCGAGACGGGCTCAAACTGTCCGCCAAAGCGCGTGCAGCAGAGCTCCTGTCCGCATTGGGCATAGCCGCCCACCAGGCGGGTCTCGTCACGCACGCCGATCTGGCGCATGTCGACGCGAATGTGCAGCGTCGAGGACAGGTCCTTGACGAGCTGACGAAAATCGACGCGCTCCTCGGCCGCAAAGTAGAACACGGCCTTCTCGCCGCCAAACAGGTACTCGACGCCGACCGGCTTCATCTCGAGGTCGAGCTCCTTGACCAGGCGGCGGAAGTCGACCATGGCCTCGTCGCCCTGGATGGCCAGGTCGTCGGCAAGCTGCAGGTCGATGTCGCTCGCCACGCGCAGCACGGGCTTGAGCGGCTGACCGATCTCGTCTTGCGGCACCTCGAAGGGATCGGCCGTGACCAGGCCGATCTCGGTTCCGCGCTCGGTAGAACAAATGGCATAATCGGCCTCGAGGATATCCAGATCCTGTGGGTCGAACCACAGGTCGCGCGAGGCGTAGGTAAACTTAACGGGTACGACTAACGGCATTTCAGTGCCTTCCTGATATCGAACAGCATGACCTCGATGGCCAGCTGGGGAGTAACGTTTCTGGCGATGTTGCGCTCAGCGGTGGCAACCGCCTCGAGCGCCTGGGTGGCACCCGCAACATTCGTCGCCGCGGCAAGCCGCCCGATCGTGTCGCGCATGTCCTCGTTCACAACGTCTGCCGCCTCATTCTGAAGCGTCAGCAGCACGTCGCGCATGAGCGTCCGCGCGCTCGCCAGCGCTTCCATGATACCCGAACGCTCGCGCGCGTTGAGTTCGCGCTTGTTGCGGTCCTCAAGCTGCTTCAATGCTCCACGCGACAGGTAGTCGGCGTTTTGCTCGAGCACCTTTTCCTGCGTGGACTTGACCTCGGCGAGCGGCGCCTTAACGGCGACAATGAGCGACTTGGCGCGACTGAGCACGTCGGCCTCGTCGGCGGCAATGAGTGAGTCGATGGCACGGACCATCTGACGGCGGGCGTCCTGGCGCTCGGCGCTCTTAAGAAACTCGATGCCGCGTGTAGGGCTTCCCGCCACGGCGACCGCCATGCGGCAACGCGCAGGGTCCTGACCGGTGGCGCGGCTCACGGCCTGCGCGGCGACGGCGGGCGATACCAGCCGAAACGGCACGCACTGGCAACGACTCACGATAGTGGGCAGCATCACGTCGGCCGAGGTACCCAACAGGATGAACATGACGCCCTCGGGCGGTTCCTCGAGCGTTTTGAGCAGCGCGTTGGCGGTGTTGGCGCGCAGTTGCTCGGCACGGTCGATGATGTAGACCTTTGCCTTGGCGCGAATGGGCGCCAGGGGCACGTCATCGAGCAGCTCGCGGGTCTGCGCGATGAGGTAGCCCGTAGCGCTTTCGGGGGTGTAATAGTGCACGTCGGGATGCGTGTGCCGAGCAACGCGCACGCAGCTGTCGCACGAACCACAGCCATCCTGCTCGCACAGGAATGCCTGGGCAAGCGCCCATGCGGCGTCGAGCTTACCGGCACCGGGCGCGCCCAAGAACAGGTAGGCGTGCGATGCGCGGCCGCTTGCGATGGCGTTGGTCAAAAAGTCGCGCACGCGCTGTTGGGTGTCGAGCTTGGCCAGCAGGCTTGCCTGAGCGGGGGCCATGTTACTCGGCCTCCTCGGCAAGCGCGGCGGCGACGGCGTCTTGGGGAATGTCGAGACCGTACGCGCGAACCAGCTCGACCGTCTGCGCGAAGACGTCTGCAATCGACGCGGTGGCGTCGATGAGCTTTACGCGGTCTGGCTCCTCGGCAGCAATTGCGCAAAATCCCTGGTAGACACGCTCCTGGAAGGCCATGCCCTTGGCCTCCATGCGATCCGCCGCACCACGGGCGGCCATGCGCAGCGCCGCCTGCTCGGGCGTGATGTGATAGACGAGCGTGAGCGCCGGATGCGTACCGGCGACAGCCAGGTTGTTGGCATCGCGCACCATCTGACGGTCAAGGCCATCGGCAAACGCCTGATAGCAGGTCGTGGAATCGTAGAAACGGTCGCACAGGACCACCTTGCCGGCAGCGAGGGCGGGAGCTATGACCTCATGCACCAACTGAGCGCGTGCCGCCTCGTAGAGCAGCAGCTCGCAGGTGTCGCCCATCGCCGTATTGGCAGGGTCGAGCAGCAGGGCGCGGATCTTTTCGCTGATGGCGGTACCGCCCGGCTCGCGCAGGCTCACAACCTGGTAACCAGCGAGCTCGAGCGCACGGGCAAGTAGGCGCGCCTGCGTGGACTTGCCGGCGCCGTCGACGCCCTCGAGCGTGATAAAGCTATGTTGAGCGGGCTCAAAAGCCATGGGCGCAGCCCCTTCCTACAAGGCGCGTAAATGCGATTTATAGCAACCAAGCCATGATACCCCAGTGCTCGGTGCGTCCCCAATGGCTAAAGGTGCCTTTCCAAAGTTGCGGTGAAATAGGGACTGATTGAAGCTCTGAGACCGCCAAACAGTCCCTATTTCACCGCAACTTATGATGGGGAATTTTGGACGCTGGGTATAATCGTCGTATTGCATTGAAATGTGGCGAAAGGAGTGGCAATGTCTCGGTATTGCGCCTCGTGCGGCAAGCTTCTTGCAGATAATGCCAAGTTCTGCACCTCGTGCGGTGCACCCGTTGAGCAAACAACCGCGAGCGATAGCCAGCCCGCTTTTGAGCAGACCGGTTCCCTCGATACGCCGCAAGCCAAGGCGGACGACCCCCTCGCCTATCGCCCCGACCTCGCCGCAGGCCCCGCGGCCGTCGAGACCACGCAGCGCATACCCGTCGCGAGCGGCTCGCCCCAACAGCAGCCGGCTCCCGCATACGCGCCCGCTTCGCCACAGACCCCCGCTCCCAAAAAGAGCGGCACCGGGCCGCTTATCGCCGTTATCGTTGTGCTGGTGGCGATCATCATCGCCCTGGTCGTTTTCTTTGTGATCAAGCCTTTCGACAACGCCGCCACGCAGACGACTGCCGAGGTAGCTAAGCTGCACCATGACGTCGACGACGATGACCTAAAGCCTCTCGGCGATCCCAACAGCCTGTACGACGATGATGACGATGACGACGAGGATGGCGGCGAAGCAACGCTCTCCGAGCAGAATCTCTACCGCCGACTGAGCGAATACTACGACTTGCTCGAAGACCTCGACAACTACGTCCGTGGCTGCGCGCAGAACTTCAACGGCAGCTATCTGGAAGAAGATCGCACCACCCGTCAAAATCTCGCCGACGTCGCCGAGCGCACAGAGGACACCATCGAGCAGTATTACGACATCGTCGAGGACCTGGACGTCCCGACGAGCTCTAAGAACTACAGTTCCTGGAAAGACATCGTTGCCCTGTATGACGACCTGGATCACCGCATTGACGCAATCTGTGATGCCTGGGAGATCAGCCTGAAATACACCAAGCCTGCGGATCACAAGAATGAGATCGTGGCGCCGCTGTCGCGCGACAACGTGGCGGGCACCAATGACAATAAGTACCGCCTAGACTTTGAGGAGCGCTACCCCGGCGCCAAACCCGTCGAAGTGAACTAGCGCTTTGTCGTTCCCGAGCCGGCAGTTAGGGACGTTCCTAAACTGCCGGCAGAAAAGGAACGTCCCTAACTGCCAGATAAAAAAACGAGCGAGGATTTTGAGGTCCTCGCTCGTTTTTGTTTTAGGTGATGTCTCGACCGTGCGGCTACTTGTCGGCAGCGGTCTTTTTGGTAGTCGACTTCTTGGCCGTCGTCTTTTTGGCGGTCGTCTTCTTGGCAGCAGTCTTCTTTGCCGCCGTCGTCTTCTTAGCCGTGCTCGCCTTAGTCGTGGTCTTGCGGCCGCGGGCGGGCTTCTTCTCCTTGGTCGGGCAGTCCATGTTCACGCAGATGCGCCACGGACCGCGCGCCGTGTTGACCACCACGATGGGGGCGCCGCACTCGGGGCAGGTCTCACCCGTCGCCTCGAGCTTACCGCGCGCCGGTAGAGGATAGCTCACGCCGCAATCGTCATAGTTGGTGCAGCGGATAAAACGCTTGCCGCTCTTCTCGCTCTTGTGCGCGATCAGGTCGCCATGGCGTCCGGCCTCGGCACACACCTTGCACTCGCCCACCTTAAGGTCGGGCTCGTAGTTGGTGGGGCATGTGGGGTTCACGCAAATCTCGAAGGCCTTCTGGCGGAACGGCTGACACTTAATGCGCGGCGCACCGCACTCGGGACACACGGCGGCCTCGCCCTCGAGCGGGCTCACCTTGACGCCGCTCGGCACCGGATAGGTCACGTCGCAGTCGGGCCAGCCCATGCAGCCAATGAAGCTGCCACGGGTCTTGGCGCTCGTCTTCATAACCAGGTCCTTGCCGCACTTGGGGCAGGCGCCCACGCGCGCATCGGCCGTGACGGCGTCGCTGATGGCGTCGCCCAGCTCCTGCGTATGCTTGAGCAGCTCGTCGAGCACGCCAGCCAGCAGCGCGCGCGAGTGCGTCACGACATGCTCTTCGGTATCCTCGCCGCGCTCCACACGGGTCATGTCGCCATCGAGCTCGCTGGTCATATCAGGGCTCGTGATGCGCGGGGCAAACTGCGTCAGTGCGTCGATGATGGCGATGCCCAGCTGGCTCGGCTCCACGGGATCGTTTTTGAGATAGCGCACGGCGTACAGGCGCTCGATGATGCTCGCGCGCGTGGACTTGGTGCCCAGGCCGCGCTTTTCCATCTCCTGCACGAGCTTGCCCTGGCTGTAGCGCGCGGGCGGCTCGGTCTGCTTGGCCTCGAGCTTAATGTCGAACACGTCGACCGTATCGCCCTGCTCCAGCGGCGGCATCTGCTCGTCGCGCTTGAGTCCGTACGGGTACGCCTCGCGGAAACCCGGGGTCACGAGCACATCGCCCGAAGCCACGAACGGCTCACCGTTCACGTCGAGCTCGAGCTTAGTGTTTTCGATGGTCGCGGGACCCATAAGCGTCGCTAGGAAGCGGCGGGCGATGAGGTCGTAGAGCTTGCGCTGGCCGCCGTCGAGCGTGGACGGATCGCCCTCGCCCGTGGGATAGATAGGCGGGTGGTCGGTGGTCTCGACCTTGCCGCGCGTGGGCTTCATGGGGCCGGCGAGGACCTTTTTGCACACGGGCGCCAGCGCCGGGTTGATCTTTGCAAGGTCACTCACCACAGCGCCCAGATCAAGCGTCGCGGGGTATACGGTATTGTCGACACGCGGGTAGCTGATGAGGCCCGCCATGTAGAGGG
The DNA here is from genome assembly GCA_019419585.1 of Collinsella sp. Taxonomy (GTDB): domain Bacteria; phylum Actinomycetota; class Coriobacteriia; order Coriobacteriales; family Coriobacteriaceae; genus Collinsella. Next base: position 41,980 of record DXZQ01000001.1, read on the forward strand.
ACTCGGCGATGCGCATGGTACGCGCAGGCGAGATACCCTCGGCTGCGGCGGCAGCCTGCAGCGAGGTGGTCGCAAACGGCGTGGGCGGCTGCTGCTTGCGCGAGCGCTTGGTCACCGCGGCGACGGTTGCCGTCTTGGCACCGTCAACGTGACCGTACGCCGTCTCAGCAGCATCCTTGTCGGTAAAGCGCGCCGTCTTGTGCGCGATCTTAAAGCGATCGTCCTCGGCAGCGCCTTGCGCGGCGCCCATGCCGCGAATCTGCCAATAGTCCTCGGGCACAAACGCCATGCGCTCGCGTTCGCGCTCGACCACCAGGGCAAGCGTCGGCGTCTGCACGCGGCCGGCGGAACGCACGTTGCCAAAGCCGCCAAACTTGGCGAGCGTCAGGTAGCGCGTGAGCACCGCACCCCAAATGAGGTCGATGTGCTGACGGCTCTCGCCGGCGTCGGCCAGGTTCTGGTCGAGCGAGACAAGGTTATCGAAGGCCTGCGTGATCTCGGCCTTGGTAAACGAAGAATACTGGGCGCGGGCGACCGGCAAGTCGGGCGCCACCTCGCGCACCTTGTTGAGGGCGTCCGAACCGATCAGCTCGCCCTCGCGATCGAAGTCCGTGGCAATGATGACGCTGTCGGACTTTTTGGCGAGGTTCTTAAGCGAGCGAATGAGCTCTTTCTCAGCCGGCAACTTAATGACGGGCGCCCAGGTGAGGTAAGGCAGACTCTCGAGCTTCCAGCCCTTAATGGAGATGCCATCGGCAAGGAACGGCTTACGCTTGGTGTCGTAAGGCGGACGCGCCAGGCCATCGGGCATGTCGGCCGGCAGTATCTCGCCGTCCTCGGTGACCGAATACCAGCCCAGCTTTTTATCGAACAGCACGCTGTCGCAAAAATCAGGCGCAAGGATGTGACCGGCAAGGCCGATCGTCACGCACTCCTCGCCCTTCCACTCAAAGCGGTAGATGGCGGTGTTGTACACCTTGTCCTTTTTGGGCTTACCCGTGGACAGACGCTCGGCGATCTGACGCGCGGCGTCGTTTTTCTCGGCGATGATGAGCTTCAAAAGAGGCTCCTATCTCGTATCTCTGCGGCTACGCCCGCCCGTATGGCGGCCGACTTACGCCCTTGCTTGCTCAATCTGCCCGATGAGCCAATCGCACCAGGCATCCATGCCCTCGCCCTTGCGCGCGCTCACGGCAAACCGCGGCGCCTGCGGATTGAGGTCATCGAGTGTCTTAGTATACCTATCCATGTCAAAATCGAAAGCCGGAGCCACGTCGACCTTGTTGAGCAGCTGCGCGCCGGCGTGTTGGAAGATGCCCGGGTACTTGATGGGCTTGTCGTCGCCCTCGGGCACCGAGAGAATCATGATGGACAGGTTCTCGCCCAGGTCAAAGTCGACCGGGCAGACCAGGTTGCCCACATTTTCGATAAAGATGACGTCGATGTTTTCCAGACCCACAGCCTGGTCGAACGCGTCGACGGCCTCCATGATCATGTTGCCCTCGAGGTGGCACAGGCCCCCCGTGTTGATCTGGATGGCAGGCATGCCGGCTTCCTTCATGGTGATGGCGTCGACGTCCGAGGCGATGTCGCCCTCGATGACGGCGCAGCGCAGGCCCGCCTTGTCACGCAGGCGCTCGTTGGTGCCCAGGATCGTGGTGGTCTTGCCCGAGCCAGGGCTCGACAGCACATTGATCACATAGGTGTTTGTCTCTTTAAATCGCTGTCGCAGCTGATCTGCCAGGCGCTCGTTGCGCGACAGAATCGGCGACGCGATATCAATCGTTTTCTCAGCCATACTCGGCACTCCTTACTTTGGCCCCTTTATACCCCATCATTAGATGGCTAGCGGGCTAATCGTCGGGGGTTTCGATTTCGATACTTGCGATATCGAGCTCGCGGCCGTGCAGCAGGCGCACGTTGGCGCCGCCACACTGGGGGCAGCGACAATGGAAACGGTCGTGCTCAAAGACCTCGCCGCAGTCCAGGCACTCGCTTTGTGGATGGACCTCCTCCACGGCAAGCTCGCAGCCGCGCGTGAGCGGGTCCTCATCGCGAAACGTCTCCCACGCAAAGTCGAGTGCCTCGCGCACGACCTCGGTCATATCCCCGATACGAAGCGTTACCAAAACGGCGCGCGAGGCCCCCGCCCCACGCGCCGCGCGAATCACTGTATCGAGTATGCCGTTGACAATGCCAACCTCGTGCATACCGATTTACTCCTCGTCGTCCTCGTCGTCCGAGAACAGGTCCAGACGGCTCACGAACAGGCCCTCCTTGCCCTCGCGCGCGGTAATGACCACGCGAGCGATGGCGAGCGAAATCTCGTAGAGCGAGAGCAGGGCGCCATACATGAGACCCAGCGTAACGGGCGAGCCGTCGGGCGTAATCACAGCCGAACCCACGAGCAGGCCTACGTACACGTAGCGCCAGGCGCTGCGGAAGGCCGCATAGGACACGATGTGGAAAACGGACAGGTAGAAGATGATGAGCGGCAGCTCAAACGCCACACCAAAGCCGATCATAAAGAGCAGCTCCATGTTGACGTAGTTCTCCAGATCGGGCAACGCCGTAGCGACAGCCGAGGTCTCGCCGATGAGCCACTCAAAGCCCGCCGGGATGATGATGAAGTAGCAGAAGATGGCACCCAGGAAGAACAGCACCGTCGAGGCGAGCACCGTGGGCACAACCCACTTGCGCTCGTTGGGGCGCAGTGCCGGCAGGAAAAATGCCAGAATCTGCCAGATGATCATGGGCGTGCACATGACCACGGCCATCTTGATGGCAAGCGAGAAGCGCAGGCCAAAGCCGCCGAGCGTGGTGGTGATGTAAAACTTACCGTCCGGCACAAAGGAGCGGATGGGGTCCTCAAGAATATCGAGCACCACGGGCGTGGCAAAGTACAGCACGATGGCGGCGGCAAACACCGAAACGACCACGATGGTCAGGCGGCGACGGAGCTCTCCCAGGTGATCGAAGAGCGGCATGCGCGCAGGTCCGATCGGCATTACTCATCGCCTCCCTTCGGGGCGTCGGCGGCAGCAGCCTCGGCATCGTCCTCGACCTCGAGCTCGCGAGCGAGCTGGTCGACGACGGCCTTGCGCTTGCGGGGACGACGGGCGTAGAGGTCAGCCGTCGTGGGCTCTGCCGGCTCGGGCTCGGGCTCTGCAGCAGGCTCGGGCTCGACGGCAGCAGCAGGCTCTGTACCCTCGGCCTCATCAACAGCGCCTTCGCCCTCAGCAGCACCCTCGCTTGCGGCCTTCTCGGCAGCAAGACGGGCGCGACGCTCGGCAAAGGTCTCCTTCTTGGCGGGCGCTGCCGTCTCGGCGACATCCTCGTCCGCATCGGAATCGTCGTCGGTCGCAGCAGTCTTCTTGGGCTTGACCGGGGCCGACGCGACCTCGCTCACCGGATCGATAATCTCGGACTGAACAACGGCCGTCATCTTTTCCTGCGTCTCGCGGAACTGACGGATGGCACGGCCGATCGTGCGGCCCATCTGCGGGAGCTTATCCGGGCCAAACAGCAAAAAGCCGAAGACCACGATGATCGCGAGCTCACCCTCTCCAATACCAAACACACATACCTCCAAGGCTCGATGTGAGTCGAGCCCGCACCGCGCCATTCGGCCGGAACTCGTCTATTCATTCGGTCAAGTATAGCGCCCGGACGCCAAAACGTCCGAGCGCATCACAAACATATGCCAAACGGCACGCCCTTTTGGGGGCAAAGATTATGCAGCGGTGATCGAAATCTCCTGGTCGACGCCCAACAGCTGAACCACGCGCATCACCGGGGGCTGCACGTTGACGCAGCTAAAACGCTTACCATGATCAGCTGCGTGGTGTGCGGCGCCCACAAGCACGCCAATGCCCGTCGAATCGATGTAGCTCACCTGGGCAAAATCGAGCTCAACGGCCTCAGTGGGCTGCTCGAGCGCCAGGTCGATGGCATTGCGCAGGCTATCGGCGTTAGAGATATCGATCTCACCGGTCACCTTAATGGTGTAGAGCTCTGGCGTGGGGTTGGTGGAAATACCCAAATCCATGTATACGCTCCTTTACGTATCGAAAGTGCGGATAGTACTAGGCGCGGACTTGCGGGGCCCTACGCGTTAGGCGCGCTCGGCACGCGCAAGCTCGGCAGCGACGAGCTTGACGGCCAGCACCAGCACATCGAGCGCAGCCTCTAGGTCCTCGACCGTGGGATAGCTCGGCGCGATGCGGATGTTGGTGTCGCGCGGATCCTTGCCATAGGGCCAGGTGGCACCGGCCGGCGTGAGCTTAACGCCCAGGTCGGCGCAAAGCGCAGCAACCTTCCGGGCCGAGCCCTCGGGACCATCGAAGCTTACAAAGTAGCCGCCGCGGGGATGCGTCCAGGTGGCGCAACCCGTATCGCCCAGGCCCTCGGTGAGCTTGCGCTCAACGGCCTCAAAGCGCGGGCGCAAAAACTCGGCATGCTTTTTCATGTGCTCCTTGACCGCCTCGATGGTGGGAAGGAAGCGCACGTGGCGCAGTTGGTTGAGCTTATCAGCACTGATGAGGCCGGCCTTCAGGCGCTTGGAGAACTCCGCGATAACCGCGGGGCTCGCACCGATAAAGCCGATACCGGCGCCCGGGAAGGTGATCTTGGACGTCGAGGCAAAGGCCACCACGCGGTCCTCGGTGCCCGCCGCGCGGGCAAGATCGAAGATGTTGGCGAGCTCGTCGGTCTCGTCGTACAGGTCGTGCACGCAGTAGGCGTTATCCCAGAAGATGCGGAAATCGGGCGCGGCCGTGGGCATCTCGACCAGGCGGCGCACAGTGTCCTCGCTAAAGGTGATGCCCGTGGGGTTGGAATACTTGGGCACGCACCAGATACCCTTGATGGAATCGTCGGCGGCAACCAGGCGCTCGATCTCGTCCATGTCGGGGCCGTTGTCGGTCATCGCGACGGGGACGTTCTCGATACCCAGGTCGGCGGTGATGCCAAAGTGGCGGTCGTAGCCGGGAACAGGGCACAGGAACTTGACCTTCTTGCCGTCATGCGCGGCCTCGTAAGCCTCCCAAGGCTCGCTGCCGCACGAGCCGCAGCGCCAGAACATACCGGCGATATCGTGCTCAATCAGCAGGCTCGATGAACCCAGCACGAGCGTCTGCTCGGCGGGGCAGCCCAAGAACCCCCCTGCCAGCTTGCGTGCCGAGGGAATGCCCTCAAAGCAGCCGTAGTTGGAACAATCGACGTTGCCGTCGTGCAGATCGGCATCGGCATTGAGGATATCGAGCATGGGTCGAGAGATGTCCACCTGGGAGGGCGACGGCTTGCCGCGGGCCATATCGAGCGCCAGGCCCTTGGCCTTGACCTCGGCGACCTCGGCTTTGAGCACCTCGATGGCGGCATCGAGTTCGGTGGTTTCCATCTTCTGGTAGATCGTCTGCATGGGTGCGACCTTTCGCGAAGCGGTACGTTGCAGTTCGTCTAAGTATAGACCGCCACCGCCGCAAGGGTATGAAGCCGTGATAGATTAAGTCCATCGCAATAAATTACGAAACGCCGCGCATGCCGGCGTGGGGCGCCCAAGGAGGCACTATGGAGTACGGATCGTTCCAGGCCGAGGAATTCGGCGACCTGCAGCGCCTGGTCGACGGGCTGTTTTATGACCGCCACGCCATCGACCGCCTGGATCTCATCGTGCAGGCCGAGATCTTGGACCTCGCGCCCGACCTTATGGAAATCGTGAACCTTTTGCCGCCCGGCTACTACGACCGCCAATCGCTTTGCGACCAGCTCAACTCGGCCCTTGCCGCCCACGGCTGGGGCGCCGTCTACGGCACCGTGGAATAAGCCTAGTCATTTAAGAACGTCCCCAATGACTAAAACGCCGCTTGTGATGGTGTTCACAGGCGGCGTTTTCAAACTTGTATGTGCTCTTACTCGTCCTTGGGCGCGGGGTGTTTGCAGACCACGCTCATGTAGATCATGCCAAGCACGGCCGCGGTGACCGAACCGGCAAGGATGGCGGCCTTGGCAGCCAGAACCTCAAACTGGGCCGTCGGGAAAGCAAGACCGCTGATGAGAATCGACATCGTAAAGCCGATGCCGCCCAGAATGCCCACACCGGCAATCATGTGCCAGTTGACATTGCGCGGCAGCTCGCAGGCCCTAAGCTTAACCAGGGCAAACGTCATGCCAAAGATACCGATCGGCTTACCCAGCAGCATGCCAAAGTACACGCCGAGCGTCACCGGGTCGGTGAGCAGCGTGCTCATGTCCACGCCCACTAGGCGAACCTGCGCGTTCACGAACGCAAAGATCGGCAGAATCACAAAGTTGACCGGCGTGGAGATCAGACGCTCCATGCGGATGAGCGGCGGGGTCACGCGGTGCATGACGCGCTCGACCTTGGTGGTCGAGACGGTAAAGTCATGCTGACCCAGGATGTGCGCCTCGTCATCGTAGCGGTCATCGAGCAGCGGCAGGCACTCCCCCAACCAATCGGTAAGGCTGTCGAGTTTAACACCGCACTTGGCCGGGATGGTAAAGGCCAAGATGACGCCAGCAAGCGTGGCATGTACGCCGCTCTTGAACATGCAGAACCACAGCAGCAGACCCAGTACCGAATACGGGGCAAGGCGGTAATGTTGCGTCTTGTTGAGCCACACGAGCGCGCAGGTCACAAGCACGGCGGCGCCCAACCAAAACGGATTGGGGCTCTGACCGTAGAAGATGGCGATGGCGGCGATGGAAATGAGGTCGTCGGCGATGGCGAGCGTCGAGAAGAACACGCGCACGCCGTTGGGCACACGGTTGCCCAAAAGCGACAGCACGCCCAGCGCAAAGGCAATATCGGTTGCCATGGGAATGGCCCAGCCGTTGTGCGCGCCGGCATGGTTAAAGATCAGGTAGATGCAGGCGGGAACGACGACGCCGCCCACGGCTGCCAGCATGGGAAGCATAGCCTGGCGCGGGTTTTTGAGCTCGCCGACCGTCATCTCGTACTTAAGCTCAATGCCTACCAGCAAAAAGAAGATTGCCATGAGGAAGTCGTTGACGAAAAGCTCGACGGTGAGGCCAGCCGTAAGGTTGCCCAGACCCACATACAGCGGGGTCTCCAAAAAGTGGTGGATGGCCTCGTAAGCATCGGTGTTGGCGCAAATGACGGCGGCGATGGCGGCGAAGACCATGACGGCGGCGGAAATCGTGCCGTTCTCGGCGATGCGCTCCCAAATGTCGTGGCGCTCAAAACGCTTGCGCTCACGAACGTTGAACAGCTGCTCAGTTGCTGCCATGGGCGGCTCCTTTCACGGGAAAGCTCCCGTCTTAAAAAAGCACGGCCCGCCCAAGTGGCGGCGCCGCGCTCTAACGTATTACGCTTGCATCTAGCCTACCCTGCACGACAGGCACGCAGGCGTGGCCGAAAAGCGGAACCATAGGTTGAACATTATTTGCTCAACGGCACGGGTGCGCCTGTCCAAGAGACGACGCGACGCCGTGCACAAAAAACGACCGGAGCGCGGGGCGTCCGCGATCCGGTCGTGGCGTTTGGTCAACTAAACCTAGCAGGCGGCCATGATGGGGGCAGCGACCTGCTTCTTACGGGAGAGGACGCCCGGCATCCAGACGCCGTCGTGCTCGTCGGCAATGCCCAGGCCCTTCTGAGCAGCCTCGGTCTCGCCCTCGAGCAGGACCTGCGAGCCCTCCTCCATGATGTCGGTGATGCACAGGACGATGCCGTCAGCACCCTTCTCGGCGGCGTAGGCGCGCATGGCCTCGCGGATCTCGTCGATCATACCGAGCGCACGGCTCTTGTCGACGGTCTCGTACTGGCCGATGAGCAGCTTCTTGCCGGCGGGCTCGAACATCTTGATGTCGTTGCCAACCATCTCGGCTGCGGTGAAGGAGCCGGACGGACGGGTGAGGAAGACCTCCATGCCAAACTTGACCGGGTCGACGCCCACCTGCTCGCCGAGCTTGGCGGCGACGGCGCGGTCGACATCGGTGGTGGTGGGGCTCTTGAGCATGAGCGTGTCGGTCATCATGGCCGAGAGCAGCAGCTTGGCCTGAACGTCGGAAAGCTCAACGCCGAGCACGCCGGCGAGCTTGGTGACGATGGTGCAGCTGGAGCCCCAGGGCAGGCAGATGTAGTGCAGCGGGCCGGCGGTCTCGAAGTCGCCGATGCGGTGGTGGTCGACGACGCCAAAGACCGTGGCGTCCTTAAGACCGGCGACGGACTGGGCAGACTCGTTGTGGTCGGTGAGGACGACGAGCTGACCGGCCTCGACGGACTCGATCACGCGGGGCTCGGCAATGCCGGCGTCGGCGAGCAGCTTGGTGGACTCGGCCGGAAGCTGACCAAGGGCGCAGGCCTCGTAGGTGTTGCCGGCATACTCAACCTGGTTGAGCAGCTGGGACAGGACGACGGCGCTCATGATGGCGTCGTTATCGGGGTTCTGGTGACCAAAGACAAGAACGTTTGCCATGGATATCCTCCACTTGATATGTGTACTTGGACGTAGCTATGGTAGCACGCCGATGCCGAGCCTTCGCAGACGGAAGGGCCACGGCATATTTTGGGGCGCAGGCACGGGGGCCAAGGCTGTCCCTTTTGCACCATGTTGGTGCAATGTAACCTGTCCCCCTTGCACCAGCTATTTACCGGCAGCGCGCAGGGCTACGTAGGCGGCACCGATGATGCCGGCGTCGTTTCCGAGCGAAGCGACCTTAATGGGCGTCTCGCGCGAGGCAGAAAGCGCGTACTGCTTAAAGTGCTCGCGAACCTTGTCGAGGTAGACATCGGCCGAGGCGGAGGCGCCGCCGCCGATGAGGAACATCTCGGGGTCGACCACGTTGGCGATAAGTGCCAGGGCGCGACCGAGATAGTCGGCCATGGTATCGGCCGCGGCCAGCGCGAGCTTGTCGCCCTCGCGGCAGGCCTGGAACACGTCCTTGGAATCGGAGGGGCCGGTGAGCTCGATGGGCTCGACGCCAGCCTTCTTGCACTCGGCAAGGTAGTTGCTCACCACACCGGTGGCGCTGGAATACTGCTCCAGGTGGCCATGGCCGCCGCAGCCGCAGGTGCGCTCCTCAGCCGGATTCAGGCACATGTGGCCGATCTCGCCGCCGGCACCCACAACGCCCGACACCACGTCGCCGTTGACGATAACGCCGCCGCCCACGCCGGTACCGATGGTGACCATCACCACGTTCTGCACGCCCTTGGCAGAACCGAGCCAGGCCTCGCCCATGGCAGCGGCGTTGGCATCGTTCTCATACTTAACGACCGCGTCGGGGCAGTGCTCCTGGATGGCAATCCTCAGCTCGGGCAGGTTGATGGCAATGTTGGCCTTGACCTTGGCATCGCCCGATGCCGGGATGGGGCACGGAACGGCCAGGCCAATGCCCGCCACAAAGGCACGCGGAATCTGGGCTTTGGCGACCACCTGGTCGATAGCCTCGGTCACCGCGGCAAAGCCCGCAGCGTCAACGATGGGAGGCGTGGGCACGCTGGCCTTGGCCAGCAGGTTTCCGTCCTCGTCGAACAGGCCCTCCTTAACCGAGGTACCGCCGACGTCGATGCCAATGTAATACTGCTTAGGTTCCATGGGAGCCCACCTTTCTCGTTTAAACATTGCCTGTATGGTACCGCTCTCAAGGCAAAAACCTACCAAAAAGGGACAGGTTTGTTTTGGCAGGTTTTATCTGGGGTAACGCAATTGGCTGCCCAACAGGCCGCGCAAGACCATCCCCAAAATAAAGGCGCCGGGAGGCGGAGGCTCCCGGCGCCCGTCAAAGGGACTATGTTGTCTGTTGGACCGCACGGTCCGTCGCGGCGATAACGCCGACTAGGCCTGAAGTGCCTGCAGCTGCTTGTGAACCTCGATGAGCTCCGTCGCCATGACGCGCATGGTCTCGGTGCCGGCCATCTGGTCCTCGGCATGCAGCAAAATCAACGGGGCCTCGCCGTTACGCTCGCCGTTGGCCTCCTTCTTCAGAAGCCCCATGTGAACATCGTGGCCACCGTTATAGGCCTCGTCGCCCTGCTTGATAAGCTCCTCGGCGGCGTCAAAATCGCCCTCCTTGGCCTTTTGCACGGCATTGATGTACATGCTCTTGGCGGTACCGACGTAGCTGATGATCTCAAAGCAGGTCATCTGCAGTTCGTTCATATCCTCCATGCGGAGCACCTAGCCCATCACGCTGACGCAGTGGTCGATGATGCCGGCAGCGTTCATGCGGCCGTAGTCGACCATGTTGATGACCTCGACCGGAAAACGACCGGCGGCCTCCTTCTCAAAATCGCCCTTGGTGTAGCCGATCTGCGGACCAAGCAGCAACATGTCGCACTCGTCCAGGTGATCGTGGGCCTCGTTCATGGGACGAGCCTCGACCTCAATATCCAGACCACGGTTTGCAACCTCGGCCTGCATCTTCTGGACCAGCAGGCTCGTGGACATGCCGGCATTGCAGCAGAGCATGATCTTCTTCATGGTTTCCTCCTTATAACTGCGCGGCGCGCAGACGACAACTGGTTGTATTCCTTGCGGCTATTGTGCCCGCTCCCCTGTATCTTTACGCAAGGGAGAGAGCCGCGGGCACCGGCACCGCGTACCGGCGCCCGCAAAGGTGAAAGGGACGAACGTTAGGCGTTCTACTCGGCGAGAGCCTCCTGCTTGGCGATTGCCTTCTCGGAAATCTTCATAAAGGGCAGGTAGACGGCCATGCCAATGACAATCTCGAGAGCCTGCCACACGCCGGCGCGCCAGTCAAAGCCCGTAGCGAGCAGGGCATTGATGACGGGAGGCATGGTCCAGGGCACCTGGGCGATGCAGGGGCTGATGATGCCTGCGCAGGTAAGGCCATAGGTGATGCCGATGAACAGATCGGGAAGAAGGACGAACGGGATCATGAGCGGCAGGTTGTACACGATGGGGTAACCGTAGATAACCGGCTCGTTGATGTTGAACAGACCAGGCAGGATAGCCATCTTGGAAACGGTCTCGGAAGCCTTGTTCTTGGAGAACAGGAGCGTGTCGAGCAGAAGCATGAGGGTGCAGCCCGAGCCGCCGATGAGGGCGAAGCTGTTAACGATCTGCATGTTCATGTAGTGATCGGGCTGGATGGTGCCACCGGCGGCAAAGGTAGCCATGTTGTCGACGATGAGCATGGTCAGGATCGGCTCGACGGTAGCGCCAGAGATGGTGGACTGGTGAATACCGACGCAGAACAGCAGGTTAGCAAGGGTGTAGATGAGGATAACAGCCCACGGACCGGCGTTCATGATGCTCTTGAGCGGGTTGGAGATGCACGTGGAGATGATGGTGCACAGATCGGTGCCGGCGCACACGGCGAGCAGGGCTGCGGCAAGAGCGAAGACCGCGAGGTTAAGCAGCATCGGAATCATGACGTTGAAGGAGTTGGAGACCGCGGGAGGCACGCCCTCGCCCAGCTTAACCTTGAGCTTCTCGACGCCAGAAATCTTGATGAAGAGCGAGACGGAAAGCAGGGCGATGATAATAGCCGAGAACAGACCGTTGGTGCCGGTGTTGGCAGTCGAAAGGGCGCCCGTGACCTCGGCGGAGGTGATCTTGTCGGTGAGCAGTGGGCTCGTGGCGGCAAGCGTGGCGGTGATCTGCTGCGGCATCATGATGACGAAGGCAGAGATAGCGACGACCATGCAAGCAAGCGGATTATCGAAGCGCTTGTTCTTAGCGAGGCTGTAGCCAATCAATCCGGCCAAGATAATGGCAGAGACGTTGAGGGTGCCCAGCGTAATCGCCGAACCCCACGTCTGAAGGTTGGCAAGGCCCGCCGCATCGAGCGGAAACAGAGGGAACACGACGTTGTTAATAAGAACCGCGATACCCGCAAGGATATAGAGCGGCGTGATGGTCGCGAAGGCGTCACGCAGGGAACGCAGGTGAACCTGGTTTCCCACCTTCGCAGAGACCTCGGCAAACTTGTCGAGGAAGCTCTTTCCGTTGTCACTGGCCATGATTGCTCCTAACTTTCAAATCCGGCCTTTCCTATGCGCACGGTGGTCTGTCGCCCTCTGCCACCAGATGTGCCATGTGTTGCGCGCGGCGGCGCGCGGTCTGGACGTTCGTCCGGTCGCTAATCAACCACGTGGGTCGTGGCGACCTGTTTGAGCCAGGCCGCCGACTTCTTAAGACGGCGCTTATAGCCATCCATCAGATCGACCTCGACAAAGCCATAGCGATTCTTAAAGGCATTGGCCCAAGACCAGTTATCGATGACGGCCCAATAATGGTATCCGCGGCACTTGGCGCCCTCGTCGATGGCCTTGGCCACCCACTCCAGGTGCTGACGTACAAAGTCGACGCGGTAGTCATCCTGGATGGTTCCTTCGGCGTCACGGTTCTTGTATTCGTCCATGATGCCGATGCCGTTCTCGGAAACGAACCACTCAAGATCGGGGTAGTTCTTAGCGCAGTCCATGCCAAAGTCGTAGAGGCCCTGCGGGTAGATCTCCCAGCCGCGGCTCTCGTTCATAACGGCGTCGGGCCACACGTACTCGTCGGCAAAGTGCGGCAGACCGTACTGGTCGATCTTGCTCGCCGGCGCCTGAACGCGCGTGGGGTGGTAGTAGTTGCAACCGAGCCAGTCGACAACACCCTGCTTAAGAATCTCTTGGTCGCCGGCACGGAACGGAAGCTTAACGCCGCCCTCGGCCAGGCTGTCGAGCACGTCGGCGGGAAGCTCGCCCTTGGTAATGAGGTCGAGCCACCAGCGGTTGTTGATGCCGCTGGTCATACGCACGGCCTCGAGGTCCGCCTCGCTGGGGTTCTCCTTGGTGTAGACCGGGGTAAAGCAGTTGATCATGCCGATCTTGGCATCGCTGCGAACGGCGCCCTCGTCATAGGCGCGACGGTAGTTGGCCACGGCCAGCGCATGTGCCAGCGAGATGTGATACTGCACGGTGCGAGCGCGGCTAAAGTCGTGGAGCTGCGGGAACCACACGCCCTCCTGATAGCGCTGCTCGGGCTCGACGATGGGCTCGTTAAAGGTGAACCAGTACTTGATCTCCTGGCCAAACTCGTGGAAGGCGACGTCGGCGTAATGAGCGTAAGCCTCGACAACCTCACGGCTCTCCCAGCCGCCACGGTTAAAAAGGTAGGTGGGCATGTCAAAGTGGTACAAGTTGACAAACGGCTCCAGGCCGGCTTCGCGAGAGGCGCGGAACAACTCGTGATACCACGCGGCGCCTTCCTCGTTGAGGTTGCCGTCGGCATCGAGCAGACGGCTCCACTGGATGGAAGTGCGATAGGTATCCAGGCCCAAGTCCTTCAAAATGCGAAGGTCTTCCTGGTACTTGGCCATAAAGTCATTGCCGGCGTAAGAGCCAACGCAGTTGTAGAACGAGCCCAGATCCTGGATGGACCAGGTGTCCCACAGGTTCTCGAGCTTGCCGCCCTGGTTCCACTGACCCTCAGTCTGCGGGCCGGACATAGCAGCGCCAAAGAAGAAGTCGTTGGGCAGCTGATACTGTGCCATCAAAGTCCTCGCTTTCGTGTTCTAGAGCTTCCGGTTGGAGACGGGTTTGCTTTGGCAGGTTATCCGGCGCGGGCGCGCACCGGTCATACCGATATCCAACCCGCCAAAACAAAACCGTCCCCAAACGGTCGATCCTGTTCTGCGGAAAGATTCCGTTCGTTGCTTAAACTATAGCGCTCTAATTCTAAAAGTAAAGCGTCTTTTTCTTTTTTCTTTCTCGAGCTTCTTAGATAAAGGTTATATGGGTGCCTTGTTAAGGGTTATACTTACTTGCGTATTGATATATGTCGGAAAGGAGGTTCAATGATTCCCAAATACGAGGCGATAGCTGCAGATATTCGTCGAAGCATCGAGGATGGCACTCTTAAACCGGGCGACAAGCTTCCCACCGTCGTTGAGTTCTGCGAGCTCTATAGCGTTTCCAAAATCACCGTCAAACGAGCTATCGAGCAAATCACCGAGGAAGGTCTTATTACCAGCCGACGCGGATCGGGTACCTACGTTAAGGACACGGCGGGACTTCCCGGTCAGGCGTTTTTCCAGGGCAAAAACGACCGTGCCCAGGGCTTTTCGTATGAGCACCGCGGGGAGAAGGTGACCTCGGTGGTCTACGATTTCTCGATTGTTAATCCACCAGCGGACATCGCAGCCCAGCTGGGAATTGCCGAGGATGACTTTGCCTATCACATCGTGCGCGTGCGTCAGGCCGATGAGAAGCCCATCGTTATCGAGTACACCTACATGCCCCTCGAGCTGATTCCAGGCCTTAAAAAGAAGGACCTGTACGGATCGGTCTACCACTTCATCCGCGAGCAATGTGGGCTGAAGATTTCGAGCTTCCACCGTACCATTCGCGCCGTGGCAGCAACCGAGGAAGAAGCCGAGCGCTTGGACACCAAGCCTGGCTCTCCCCTGCTCGAGCTCACCCAGATTGGCTTTTTGGACAGCGGCGCCGCCTTTGAGTATTCGGTCTCGCGCAACGTTGGCGACCGCTTTGAGTTGCACAACGTAACGTTGGCATAGGTTTTTGTAGTCATCCGGGCGCTCGCTTTGAGCTGTTTTGTGCAGCGCCCGCGCAACACAATGGGGGTATGAACATGTCCGATTTGATTAAGCTGACGCCGATCTTCCACGAGAAGATCTGGGGCGGTCGCCACCTCGAAACCGTATTTGGCTACGACATTCCCGATGGCCCCATCGGTGAGTGCTGGGCCATCTCGGCCCACCCCAACGGCGACTGCCAGATTGCGGAGGGCCCGTATGCCGGCCACACGCTGTCGTGGCTGTGGGCCGAGCATCGCGAGCTCTTTGGCAACTGCGAGGGCAAGGAGTTCCCGCTGCTCATTAAGATTCTGGACGCCAAGGACGACCTTTCGATCCAGATTCATCCCAACGACGAGTACGCTGCCGAGCACGAGAACGGTAGCCTGGGCAAAACCGAGTGTTGGTATGTGCTGGACTGCGAGCCCGACGCCACGATCATCGTCGGCCAGCGTGCCAAGGACCGCGCCGAGGCCGCACAAATGATCGAGGAAGGACGTTGGGACGACATGCTCAACGTGTTGCCGATTCACAAGGGCGACTTTTTCCAGATTGATTCCGGTACCGTGCACGCCATCAAGACCGGCACGCTCATTTTGGAGACGCAGCAGTCGAGCGACGTGACGTATCGTCTGTACGACTACGACCGTCCCGGCACCGACGGCAACCTGCGCCCGCTGCACATTGAGCAGAGCCTCGACTGCATCGACTTTGATGCTCAGGCTCCGACCGACGGCACGGTGACCGCGCCCGAGGTGGACGGCGTAACCGAGCTCGAGTCCAACCCCTGCTACACCGTCGATCGCGTGCGCGTCGACGGCAGCAAAACCATCGACCAGCGCTGGCCCTTCATGTGCCTGTCGGTCATCGACGGCGAAGGCACCGTCTGCGGCGACCCCGTCCACAAGGGAAGCCACCTGCTGGCCCCCAGCACCGTCAGCACCATTGACCTCAAAGGCAAGATGGAACTGATCATCAGCCACCTGTAGGTCACCGGTCCCCAAGCGCTCGCCGGGACGGGGCGCGGGGTTTGGTCGCCTGCTCGGACAGTCCTGCTCGCACGGAGAGCACATTAAGTGCTCTCCGGCTCGTGCGGAACTCGCGATCGACCAAACCCCGCATCCCATCCCGGCGAGCCTCTGGCTAGTTACGACAATCAAAAAGCAACAAGGGGCTCCCCCGCTCATCAAACGGGAGAGCCCCTCACCATACATAACGAATCAAGGTGCCTATAGGTAGACCTTTTCGAGAAACGATAATGTGTCCTGAAGACGCGCTCTCTCTTTACGATCGGTCTGCCGATTTACATAAGAAGAAAAGTCCGCAAAGAAGTCTCCGGCGTCAGCCCTCATTTGCTCTATTAGCTCCAAGCGAGCCGAAGGCGGCAACAAACCCGCAAGTCGAACAATATCCGAGCGATGCTTTCGTCGATCTTTATCGTTGCAATGGCGCCCTTCTTCATAGCTCCTATTGATATCAATGTGTGCACGCATCTTGAGGGGAATGATATGGAGCGCATCGAGCAACGTAATGCCCTCTACGTTCGTTGCGTTGTCGCGAATAAATTCGTAGTAGCCATCGTCGAGAATAATTGCCGAAAGACTTGATACGGCCCCGTCAAAGGAAAGAGGTGCCACTTCGCTCGTTTCATCTTCGAGCACAAAATCAGGATGTCGGGCGAATAGCTCAATTTGGCCGGGATAGTCTAGGACTTGCCTTGATCCTTCGGGCAAACAGAACCGATAGTAAGTGCACTTTCCATCGCCGACCTTCCCAGTCTCATATCCGACAGCTTTGATAAATGCCCACAATGCAGCGGCGAATTCAACGCCTTCCCCATCAACAATTACGACGATATCCAAGTCTTCAGTAGCTCTAAACGAATCGCCCTCATTGTCAAATAGAACGCTGCAGGCCCCTCCACCAATAAAGACGTAACCGCCTTTACAGCCGCTCATGGCATCGGCAAATCGCTCTATTCCCCTCACTTTTGACATATCGTCCTCCTGAGCTGTTCGACCGCGTCGAGCAGACGATCTTCTTTGTAATCTGCTTTTGCGCAAGCAACGTATAAGGAAAACGGGTCGACACACTGCAAACCCGTCGCGTCAAAACTAATATCGGACGGCGCGTCCACGGGATACGACCAGACCTCAATCACAACTGCCGCCGGTTCGTACCACTGAGCCTCCAGCCATCTGTCGCCCATATGCTCTTTCAAGGCCTCTAGCTGATATTTTTCGAGAGCAATGGTTGGAGCAGAGTCTTCATGGGCAAGGTCGGACATATAGCTAAGGGCAGACACACCGGAAAGCAGCGCATCAACGGCACGTAGCTCTGTTCTCTCGATAACCTTCTTGAGCCGGATTCGCTCTAAAACTGGCGTGCGAAGATAGTCCTCAAACCCATCTAGCAACGTCTCGGTCGACAGCCCGGCGTCGCACAATATACGCTTTTTGCCGTCCCGCATAATCAACCCAGGAGCTATAGCGGCGATTTCCGAAAGATAGCCGCTGACGCTTGCCGCGCTTTTGCCACACAGACGCGCTAGGTCGCCGGCGGAGCAGTCAACCCATCGTCCCGCAATGAGATTTAGGACGATTCGTTGAGATTGGGGCGAAAGCGGAGCAGCGGGAGAAGCACCCAGCACCTCATCGGAAATAACGGCTCCGATAAACGGCAGGAACGCATTTCGCTCATCTCGGATATATGCGATTCCCTCCGAAGAAAGCGCGCGCATAAAACCTAAATCCATAGCATCCCAGCAAATTACCACCGGGTGAACATCTAACTTGCGCACCGCACTGACGAGATTTCGCGCCGAAATGACACTGGGCGGTTCCTTTGGTTCCGCAACAATAAAACGGCCCTGTTTAGACATGCCGAGCCGTGCCAAGCGAAGCGAATACCGCTCAAGATACATGCGAGGAATCTGCATCTCAACTGGCTCCGGGTCGATAGCGAGCTCTAAAGAGAAGAGTCTTTTTGGGAGGCAGTTTATCAGCATGTACAATCACCGTTTTCATTTCGGTTACATTTTAGCGTCTATCTGAAATTATACTGAATCGTATAAAATCATCAATCATCAAAGCCAAGCGCACCATTCAAAACGCAACAAGGGGCTCCCCCGTTCTTTAACGGGGGAGCCCCTTGCCATGTCTAAGTATTCAGCCCACCCGGCCCTCCAGACCAAAAAGCGAACGGGCAAAGCGACGTTCGCAAGCAACGTTATCTAAGGACCTGGGCGGGATTATGACAGCTTGACGATCGGAGCGAATCCCTTCATGAGCTTTTTGGTCTGGCCGGTCTTTTCGAACTGGACCTCGATCATGTCTCCGGCGACCGAGATCACGGTACCCGTGCCAAAGGTCTTATGGCTCACGGTATCGCCCGCGGCAAAGTCCTGCGATGCGCCGGCGCGATCGACCTTGCGCTCCACCGTCGGGGACACCTTGGACGACGGCTTTTTGGCTCGCGGCGCGCCCGAGCCAAAGGTCGAGGCAACACGGCCGGCGTCGGGCGAGACCCCACGATGGCGCTCGGTCCCGTAGCTGCTGCCGCCAAAGAAATCGTCAAAGCTCGATCCACCGCGCGAACCGGAACCGCCGGTCGAGCGCGTATGCGAGCCAAACACCTTGCCGCCATACATATCCGAACCCATGCCCGAGCCAAAGGTGCCGTGACGGTCGCCGCGCTTCTCCCAGCCCGTGCCTTCAAAACCGGCAGAACCGATACCGCTAAACTCGATATCCTCAAACGGAATCTCATTGAGGAAGCGCGAGCGCGGGTTGGCAGAGGTCGAGCCGTAGGTGCGACGCGTGGCCGCATAGGTCAGGAACAGGCGCTTGCGGGCGCGCGTGATGGCGACGTAGGCCAGGCGACGCTCCTCCTCAAGCTTACCCGGGTCATCGCTGCCGCCAAAGTCGTGCACGTGCGGGAAGATGCCCTCCTCCATGCCGGCCACGAACACCGCCGGGAACTCCAGGCCCTTGGCGGAGTGGATGGTCATCATGGTGATGGCATGCGTCTCGCCGGCCAGGGAATCCAAGTCGGAGCGCAGGGCCAGCCACTCCATGAGTGCCGGCAGCGCCTTACAGGTGAGCGGACCGTAGGTGCGCTCAATCTCGTCGGCATGCACGGCACCCGCCGGCATCTCCGTCGGCGCGGCATACGCGTTGCCCGCGATGGCAGCAGCCAGGGCATCCTGCGGAGACAGCGCCGGAGCAGCCAGACTATCGAGCGGATTGGAGCCCGCGGCATCGCGCGCGCCGACGAGTGCCTCAAACGAGGATGCCGGGGCAGATGGCCCCGGTTCGGGCGCAGGCGCGCTCACCACGACGGGCTCGGGCTCGGCGCCGGCAGGCACGTCGGCAACACCGGCTGCGCGCAGCTCTTCCAAGCTCTCGAGCGTACCCTCGATGTCCTCGTGCGTCTCCTCAAATTCGGCAGCGACGCCCAGGAATTCCTGGATGTTCTCGGCGCGGCTCTCGGACTCCATGGTGCCCTCGGCGCGGAAAGCCTGCAGTAGGCCCGTCTTATCGACAATCATCTCGACAACGTCCTTGAGCTCGCCGTCCATGCGGCGACCCTCGCGCACCAGCGACACAAAGCTCGACAGGCCGTTGCGCACCTTGGCGCTAAACATGCCGGTTTCGGCACACGCGATCTCGCAAGCCTGGAAGAACGAGCAGCGGTTGTCGCGCGCCAGCTGCTCGATCTTTTGGATCGAGGTGGAACCGATGCCGCGGCGCGGCGTGTTGATGACGCGCTTGACGCTCATCTCGTCTGCCGGGTTCACGATCATCTTGAGGTAGGCCATGACGTCGCGGATCTCGGCACGGTCGAAGAATCGCGTGCCGCCCACAATCTTGTAGGGCACGCCCGCGCGCAGGAACATATCTTCGAGGATACGCGACTGGGCGTTGGTGCGGTAGAACACGGCGATATCGTCGTAACTCGTGCCCTTGGAGTGCAGCTTTTCGATCTCGCCGGCAATCCAGCGGCCCTCGTCGCGCTCGTCGCTTGCCTGGAAGGCCTGGATCTTCTCGCCGTCGCCCTCGGCCGTAAACAGGCGCTTGTCCTTGCGCTGCGAGTTGTGACGCACCACGGCGTTGGCGGCGCTCAGGATATGGCCCGTGGAGCGGTAGTTCTGCTCCAGCTTAACGGTCTTGCAGTTTTTAAAGTCCTTCTCAAAGTCCAGGATGTTGGTGATGTCGGCGCCGCGCCAGCTATAAATGGACTGGTCATCGTCGCCTACGACCATGAGGTTTTGGTACTTGGCGGCCAGCAGGTTGGCGATCTCGTACTGGACGTGGTTGGTGTCCTGATACTCGTCGACGCTAATGTAGCGGAAACGCTCTTGGTACTTATCGAGCACCTCGGGGCGGGTGCGCAGCAGCTCGAGCGTGCGCACGAGCAGGTCGTCGAAGTCCATCGCGTTGGCGGCGCGCAGGCGGCGTTCCAGCTCCAGGTAGACCTGCGCGGCCTTTTTGTCGTTGGGGCTGTCGGCGGATTTGAGCATATCCTCGGGGCCGATCATGGCGTTTTTGGCCGAACTGATCTTGCTGCGGATCATATTGATGGGGAATTGCTTTTGCTCGATACCGAGCGCCTGCATAATATCGCGCACCATGCGCTTGGAATCGTCATCATCGTAGATGGTGAACTGACCGGTGTAGCCCAGCAGGTCAGCGTCCTCGCGCAGCATGCGCACGCACATAGCATGGAAGGTGCACACCCACATGCCGCGGGTACCGCTGGGGATGAGTGCCGCCAGACGCTCGCGCATCTCGGCCGCGGCCTTGTTGGTAAACGTGATGGCAAGGATCTGCCAGGGCTTAACGCCCAGGTCGCCGAGCATATGTGCGATGCGGAAGGTCAAGACGCGGGTCTTACCCGAGCCGGCGCCGGCAAGGACCAGCAACGGACCCTCGGTGGTCAGGACCGCCTCGCGCTGGGCGGGATTAAGGCTGTCGATGTCGACGAGCGGCTTGGCGGGTTTGGGTGCCGGCGCGGGAGCGTCGTAGATGTCGAGCGGGACGAGCTCGGGTTCCGGCGCAGCGGGGGCGGCATATGCATCGAGCGGCACGGGTTCCGGCGCGGGCGGCACGGGTACCGCGGCGTTCTTTTCCCAGGGCAAGGGCTGGGTCATGGGCGACTCCTCATCTGACGGACGGCGCGCCTGCGGGCGGCGCCATAGTTTGAGCCGTACCAGTATACCGAGCCGCACGGACACCGACGCAAATCACACCACGACTCCGTGCGCCACCGCCAGTCCCGCCCCAGCGGATTTGGCGCAAAGTAACCTGTCCCCATTGCACCAAAAAGGCGGCATAGACCTTTTGGTCATGCCGCCCCCTTTGAATGACAAGTTGTCGCTCTGGCCGCCGCGCAGCGTCAACCAAGTTACAGGCCGAGCATAGGCTCCAGAACGAAGAAGTATGCGAGCACCACGATGCCCAGAATGATGCGATAGACGCCGAAGCACTTGAAGTCGTGACGGCGGACGAAGCCCATGAGCCACTTGATGGCGATGAGCGACACCACAAAGGCCACAACGCAGCCCACGCCCAGGATAGCGACCTCGTTGGCGCCGAACGTACCGCCCTTGATGAAATACTTGACCAGCTTGAGCGCACTCGCGCCAAACATGACAGGGATGGCCAGGAAGAACGTAAACTTGGACGCCACCGAACGCGTGCAGCCCAAAAGCAGGCCGCCGATGATGGTGGAACCGGAGCGCGACGTGCCCGGAATCAGCGAGAGCACCTGAAAGCATCCGATGCCCAGTGCGGTCTTCCAACTTAGGTCCTCGAGCGTGGTGATGGAACCAAAGTCCAGATCCTCGTCCTCGTCATCGTCCTCGGCAACATCTGCCGCGGGCGCCGCAAAGTGTGCACCGGCGGGACGTCCACCCGACACCACAGCACGCGAACCAAACGAACCGGCAACGGCCATTTCCTCGCGCTTGCTCGCGCGCCAGTTCTCGATCACGATAAACAACACGCCGTACACAATGAGCGCCAGCGCCACGACGGGAGCATTGTAGAAATGCTCCTCCATCCAGTCGTTGAGCGGCAGACCGATCGCCGCCGCAGGAATGCAGCCGAGCACAATCTTGCCCCACAGCACCCAGGTGTCGCGACGGCCCTCCTTGCCCTTGCTGGGCGAGAACGGATTGAGCTCATGGAAGAACAGCACACAGACGGCCAGAATGGCACCGAGCTGAATCACGACCAGGAACATATTCCAGAACGTCTCGCTCACGTTCATCTTGACGAACTCGTCCACCAAGATCATGTGACCGGTCGACGAAACAGGCAGCCATTCGGTGATGCCCTCGACTAGGCCCATGAAGGCAGATTTTAGAAGCTCGATAATATCCAAAGGGACCCCCTCGTTAGACACCCGCCGATATTGTTCTGCGGACGGTGCGGGCGATGTCCCATTATCAACCGTTGGCGGCGCGCCTGCGCCTACCCTTACCAAAAAACTCGCCCGTTCACAGAATTGCGAGCGGTCAAACCCAAATCCTTGGGTATAACTGCAACAAGATAAAGTGTCCGGCGGCCGACGCGCCCGCGCCCGCCCGATGCACGAGCCCCGCGCCCGTGCGATAGACCAAGGAGGAAACCATGAACGAGGGCTACACCAAGGTATTTGTTTCACTCGACGGTACTGAGCAGCAGGATTTTGTGCTCGCACGCGCCATCAAGGTCGCCGCGAACAACGGTGCCAAGCTAATCATCGGCCACGTTATCGATTCCACGGCGCTCGAGAGCGCCGGTTCCTATCCGGTCGATCTGGTCAACGGCCTAGAGGAGGCATTTAAGAACTCCATCGCCAAGCAGCTCGAAGAGGCCAAGGCCAATCCCGATATTCCCGAGGTCGAGGTCATGATTCGCGCCGGCCGCATTCGCGAGACGCTCAAGGACGAGATGCTCGACGTGGTTAAGCCCGACCTGGTGCTCTGCGGCGCCCGCGGCCTGTCCTCGATCAAGTATGCGCTCCTGGGTTCGATTTCGACGTTCCTGCTGCGCAACACGGACTGCGACATCTTGGTCGTGAAGTAGCGTTGCTCCCACCGGCCGCGGGGCCTGCGGGGTTTCCACGGGCACGTCCTCGCCGCGTTGCGGCTGCGGGATGTGCCCTTAGGAAACCCCTCCCGGCCCCGCGGCCTTCGCAGCCTTACTTCAACGAGTTGTCTGGTAGAAAAATGGCGTGCCGCCCCGTTTGGGGCGGCACGTTTTGTTTGGGGCGGCACGTTTTTGTTTGGGTGGGCGTCTGCCGCGTGCGTTACTCGAAGTATTGGAACTTGTTGGTTGAAAAGGCAAACGTTACGACGAAGCCTTCACCGGGCTCGGATGCTGCGGTGACGTCGATGCCCATCTTGGAGCACAGACGCGCCACCAGGTAGAGGCCGATGCCCGTTGCGCGCTTGGTGGTGCGGCCGTTGTCGCCGGTAAAGCCCTTCTCGAACACGCGCGGCAGGTCTGCCGCACACACGCCGCAACCGTTGTCCGCGACGGTAAGCTCGATGCGCTCGCTCGCCAGGCCCTCGTCCAGCAACGCACCCGAAAACACGATCTTTGCGCCGTCCTCACGCGCATATTTAATGCTGTTCTGAATGAGCTGGCCCAGAATAAACTCGAGCCACTTCTCGTCGGTAAAGACCTCAAAGTCGAGGTTCTCGCACACCGGCGCCACGTGTGCCGCGATGAGCTCACGCGCATTGGCCTTGATTGCGCCCGTCACCAGAGCCTTGAGGTTCCAACGTCGAATCAGGTAATCGCGCTCCACAACCTCCGAGCGCGCATAGTAGAGCGCCTGGTCGATATAGCGTTCCACGCGGGCAAGCTCGCGACCGAGGTCATCTACGCGCGACAGATCATCTTCGCTGCCGTCCAGGTTTTCCAAAATCAGATGGGCTGCCGCCAGAGGCAGCTTGGCCTCGTGGACCCAGCTCTCGATATAGTCGCGATAGTCATCGGTCTGGCGCCTGCCTTCGGCAACCTCGTCACAAGCGGCTTTGCCCACCCGGCGCAAGACCTCGTACTCGAGCTCGCCCTCGGCATAGGTCGGGCATTGCACCATCTCCTGCACCCATGCGGGACTCTCGAGCTCCTCTGCCGCACGCTCCAGCTGGCGCAGAAAACGACGACGGCGCGCGTACTCGATCACGATGCCGAGCATACCAAAGATATAGGACACGCCGACCGCCACGACCACGATAGAAACGGGTGCGCCGGCGACCGTCAGCACAAAGCAGCCCAGCAACACGCCGCACGTCCACACGGCGACGGGAAGCAGCGCATCTTTGAAGAATTTGGCAAACGACATAGCCGGCCCCTAGACCGAATAGCCCTGGCCGCGGTGCGTCGTCAAATACCCCTTGATGCCGATTTTTTCGAGCGTGGTGCGCAGGCGGTTGATGTTGACGGTGAGCGTATTGTCGTCCACGAAGGCGTCGGAGTCCCACAGGTCCTGCATGATGGCCGAGCGCGAGACGATCTTGCCCGCACGGCTCAGAAGCAGCGAGAGAATACGCAGCTCGTTTTTGGTGAGCTCGGTACTGATGCCGGTTTGCATGTTGGTGACCATGGAGCGAGCGAGATCGAGCTCCAGGCCCTTGTGGACAAGTGTGCTGCGCTCGCCCGCCGCCGCGGTGCGACGCAGCAGTGCGTTGATGCGCGCCACGAGCACGCGCGCGCTGTAGGGCTTGGGAACAAAGTCATCCGCGCCGAGCGTCATGGCCATGACCTCGTCAATCTCGGTCGAGCGCGAAGTGAGGACGATGATGGGAACCTCGGATTCGCGGCGAACCTCATGGCAGATATGCTGGCCGTCTTTGACGGGAAGCGTCAGGTCGAGCAGCACCAGGTCGGGCGCGGCGGCGAGAATATCGCGCGAAACATGCTCGAACGATTCGCAGGCCTCGACCTCAAAACCGGCACGGGCAAGGATGTCGGCAAGCTCGCGACGAATGGGTTCGTCGTCCTCAACGATATAGATCAGCGCCATGTGTCCTCCCATTTCGCGCAACTTGCACCTTCCACACCATTATGCCCACGGCGTCGCAGCGATACGACCCCGTGGGCACCTAATATGACAAAAGTGTTCGGTAGCCTTGAGAGAAAATAGGGGCCCTCGGTCCTAAACCGATCGGCCCCATCACTTCGATCTCGAGCCTCTACTCGAGCGTACGCATATACGCAGAGATGGCATCCAGGCCCTTCTGCAGGTCGTCGGTGTTATCGGAGTATGCATAGCCGATGCGCATGCTCTTGGGCTCCTCGAAGCAATCGCCCGGGGTAACGAGCGCGCCGGACTTCTTAATCATGTCGATGCAGAACGTCCTGGAGTCGATGTCGTAGTCGTAATACACGAGCGCGGTGGTACCCGCCTCGGGCTTGACGAACGACAGGTGCGGCTCGCTCTCGACCCACTTCTCCAGAACAGCAAGGTTCTGACGGACGATGCGGCGGCTGCGCTCAAGGATCACGGAAGCGTTGCCCAGAATCAGCTCCGCCACCGACTCGCTGAATATGCCGGCGGAAATCAGGTTGTAGTCGCGATGCGAGAGCAGCGCGCGACGGAGCTCCGGGCTCTTGGTGACCGCCCAACCCAGACGCAGGCCGGCGAACGACCAGACCTTGGACATGGATGCGGTGACGATGGCCTTGTCGTACAGGTCGATCACGGACTCGGAGTACTCATCCGTCTGAGTAAGTAGACGGTAGACCTCGTCGCAGAGCACCCACGCGTCGTGTTTGCGTGCGACCTCGACAATCGCCTTGAGCGTATCGGTGTCGAGCAGGGCGCCCGTGGGGTTGTCCGGGTTATTGATGCAGATGAGCTTAGTATCGTCGGTCACCAGAGCATCGAGCGCGTCGACGTCGACGTGGTAGCCGTTCTTGCGATCGAGCTGAAGGATATCGACCTTCGCACCGCACATCTCGGGAATCGAGTAAAGCTGCTGGTAGGTGGGCTTGACGGAAACTACGTGATCGCCCGGTTCGACGAGCGTGGAAATAACCAGGGAGTTGGCACCGGTCGCGCCGTGCGTGGGCACGATATGCCCGGGCTCGACCGTCTTATAGAGACGCGCGACCCCCTCGAGGAAGCCAGGCTGTCCCTCGATGTCACCGTAGGTGAATCGGCGCGAGCATAGGTTATCGAGCCACGCCTTCTTGTCGGTATTCGTAAGCTCGAACAGCTGGTCGAGCGTGAGGGAGTAGACGCACGTCTCCGCAACGTTGTGGGTGCACTTGGTCTCCCACTCGTTCATCCACTGCTCGACGGCGAAATCCTTGATCTGCATTGCCGTTTCCTTTCCTTGACTTTCTTACAGTTCCACCACGGTGCCCAGCCCCGCCTCGACGGCGCGGTCATAGGCGATTTTCGATGCCGAAAGGTCCTGAACGGCGATGCCCGACGTATCGAACACCGTCACCTGCTCGTCATCCGAACGCCCCGCAGCCGTGCCGGCGATGACTTCGCCGAGCTCCGCTCTGATGTCCTCGGGCGTGATGACACCCTCGGCAACCGGAATCTCTAGCTCACCGGACGCGACCGATTGCTCGCGGTCGTCGACGTAAACAGCGGCACGGGCGACAAGCGCCGAGGCGAGCTCCTGCTTGCCGGGCATGTCGGCACCGACGCAGGAGATATGCGCACCGGGATGCACCCATGCATCGGGGATGATGGGCTTGGTCGCCGGCGTGATCGTCACGATGATGTCGGCCTCTGCCGCGGCGCCTTGGCCGTCGGCCGTCGCCTCGATGGAATAGGTGGATGCCTCGCGAACATGCTCGCAGGCGCCCAAGATATGGGCGACTTCGTCTCGCATGCGCTCGACGCGAGCCTCGGGCGCGGCATCGGAAACCGGCTCCCACACCTTGACCTCGCACACCTTGGGACAGGCGGCGAGCACGCCCGCCACCATATAGGTGCTCATATGGCCGGCACCAGCAACAAGCAATTTGGACGCATCCGCCCGAGCCAGCCACTTGGCACCGAGCGCAGCGGCGGCACCGGTGCGAAGTCCAGTGACGGCGGAGGCATTGAGTAGCGCTAACGGCTCTCCCGTCGCGTTGTCGCACAGCAGCGTGGTGCCAAAGATCTCGGGCAGCCCCTTTTTGGGGTTCTGAGAAAACCAGGCAGTGAGCTTGAGACCGAAAAGGCCGCTTCCCGCCAACTCGCCCGAGCGGATATCCATATCGGCCACGCCGGGTTCGAACTGCTCATATACCATCGGCCACGCAACACCCTTGCCCGTTGCCTTCTGGCGATATGCCTCCTCCACGGCAGCGATTGCATCCTCGATCGTCAGCACCTTGGAAACTTCCTCGGCCGATAGCACCACCATCTGCCCCATCATCGCTCCTCTCAGCGAAAGCTTTACGTTGCTCCACTGTACGGTTTAGTAACGATGCCGCCAAGGATCATTTCTTGTTGGAATCTACAGCGATTCTCAATCTGATTTTTCGTTCTATCAGCATGTATTTGAACTATTTCCCGCATCAACGGTATACGGATGTGCGATTATCCTATTTATACCTATACTTATTGTAGTGATTTACAAGGTGATGTTGATGCTATACACCATCTCGGACTTCTCACGGGAATATGAAGGGTCGGTCCGTCTAATCGCCGGCAGCGATGGCGTCTCGCGTGCCGTCTCTGGCGTCGGAATCCTCGATTATGAACTCATGCCCGGCCTCAAGAGCAAGTACCAGCGCGTCAACTTCAGCTCAGACGAGATCGTCCTCAGCACCTTCCTCTATGCGAAGGACGATCCGTACCTCATCACTGAAGCCGTGAAATACCTCGTCGCCAAGGGAACGAGCGGTCTCATCATCAAAAACGTCCTGCACATCCCGATTCCCGACCAAGCCATCCGCTACGCCAACGCGCGGCACTACCCGGTCTTTCTCACGACCGACGACTCACTGTTCTTTGACAGTGTCATCTATGAGGTCAAACGGCATATCGAGCAGCTCGCGTCCATCGACTTCGCACAGCGCGAGATCGATGCCCTGAGGACAGACGTATCGCCCGAGTCCATCTGCCGACGCATCCGAGGCCTCAACCCGTCATTTCTGGACGAAGCGGTCGCCCTGTTCGCATCGTTTGCAGAGCCCCTCGACCCGCGTACGTTTTTGCAAATCGAACGTCTCTGTGCAAAATCGACCCTCGCCGGATGCCACAACATGCTGGCACCCTACGACGGAGGTTTGTTATTCGTAGCGACAAGCGACTCGGAACAGACGCTCGATGTGGAGCGAATCGTGCAGGCGCTCACGGAGCTCATCGAGGCTAGCGGTATCGATGGTGGAGCGGAAGGGCTCGGCATCAGCGATATTCTGTTTGGAGACGAGGCGGTGGCGCAGGCGATCTCGCAGGCGATTTACGCACAGCGCCTATCTTGTCAACGAGCCGAGGGTCCCGTCCGCTATACGCAGCTCGGCATCCTGAGAACCGTGATGCCTTTTGCGGAAACCCCGGAGATGCGATCGTTCTCGGAGGCGATTCTCTCGCCGATACGCGAGCACGACAGCGAGCATGGCAGCGAACTGGAATCCACGCTCGCCGCATTCATCGAGAACGACCGACGTATCGAGCGAACCGCCAAGCAGACTAGCCAGCACCCAAACACAATTCGATATCGCCTCGATAAGGTGACAGCTCTCACCGGACTGAGCTACAAATGCGCCCCGGAGATGGAGCAGCTGTCGCTCGCCTACGCAATCGAACGCGCTCGCTCGCTTCAGTAAGCCCACCCCGCCTTGAGGTTAGGAGCGGCGGGCACGGAGCTTTTCGTAGCCGTCGGCGAAGAAGGCGACCGTGGCGGCGTCGGTCTCGGCGGCGTCGGTCTCGGCAGCGGGGACCACGCCGTGCTCGTCGCTCACCAGGAACAGCGCGCCCTTGAGCTGTGCGGGAATATCTACGCGCGTGACCGGGATGCCCTTGGTCTGGGCCAGCTGCTCGATGAGCGTCGCCGTGCCGCACAGGCACTCGTCCGCTGGCGCCACAAAGGCAAGCTCGCCGTTATCGACGGCGGCGAGCAGCTCGGGCGCCACGCCGGTTTCGTCGGCCTCGGAGCGGGCCTCGGCGGAGCGGGCACGCAGCGCCTTGGCCGACGTATCGGCGAGCGGCTCGTACTCCCCCACCGTCATGGCGGCGTTGCCGTTAACGTCGATCACCAGCATGAGCACGCCATCGTGCGCGGTATAGTCGCCCTCGGCTAGCGACCACTCAACGTGCTGCTTGGCCCAGCTGAGCATGTTATGGGTAAGCGGCTCGCCCTGCACCAAGCGCTCGGACAGTGCGCGAATGTGGCGGTTGAGCATGGGCACCTTTTTATTGGACATGCGCCAACGGCAGACAAGCGCGGGCTTGTCGAGCGTAAACTTCTCGACCGCCTCCTGATTGGCGCAAAAGTCCTCGTACGCACGCTGATCCTCGGCATTGCCAAACAGCTCGGCATCATCAATCTGGGGCATGGTCATACCTTTCGTGTTAGTCATTCCGTCCTCTTATACCAAAAAGACGGCCCTCCAAACGGAGCAGCCGTCTTTTGCAGAGATTATTTTGTCCCAAGGCGGAACTTAGTGGCGGAAGTGGCGAGCGCCCGTAAACACCATAGCAATATTGTGCTCATTGCAGGCCTGGATGCTCTCGTCGTCGCGCTTGGAGCCGCCGGGCTGGATGATGCAGGTCGCGCCGTGTGCAGCAAGCACGTCGACGTTGTCGCGGAACGGGAAGAACGCGTCGCTTGCACAGGCAAAGCCGCCCTTCTCCACGCCCTCGCGCTCGCAGAAGTCCTCGGCGCGCTCGCAAGCAAGCAGTGCAGAGTCAACGCGGTTGGGCTGACCCGGGCCCATGCCAATGCCGGCCTTACCCTTGGAGACCAGGATGGCGTTGGACTTGACGCCCTTGCAGACCTTCCAGGCAAACTCGAGCTCGGCCATCTCGGCGTCGGTGGGCTTGCGGTCGGTGGGGAACGTAAAGGTCGCGGGATCCTCGGTCACGTGGTCGACTTCCTGCACCAGCATGCCGCCGTCGATGGAGCGCAGCTCCACCTGGGCGCCGTGGTCCACGCCGCCGGTGGCCAGCACGCGCAGGTTGGGGCGCTTGGCCATGCGCTCGAGCGCCTCGTCGGTGTAGCTCGGGGCGATGATAACCTCGACGAACTGCTTGTTCTGATCGGCAAAGTGCTCGACCAGCTCATAGGGAACCTCGCGGTTGCAGGCAATGATGCCGCCGAAGGCGCTCTTGGGATCGCAGGCGAAGGCGCGGTCGTAAGCGGACGTAATGTCCTCGGCAACGGCGGAGCCGCAGGGGTTCTGGTGCTTGAGAATCACGCAGGCCGGCTCGTCGAACTCGCGGACCAGGTTCCAAGCGGCATCGGCATCCAGATAGTTGTTGTAGCTGAGCGGCTTGCCCTGGATCTGCTCGGAGCCAACGAGCGGGAACTGCGAGCTCGCGGTGTTCTCGCAGCCCTCGGCAAAGCGGTAGACCGTAGCCTTCTGCTGCGGGTTCTCGCCATAGCGCAGGTCGTCGACCTTCTCCAGCGAGATCTCGAGCTTGGCAGAGGTGTCCGCCACGTCGCTTGCCTGGGCGGCAAGCCAACGGGAGATAGCCGTGTCGTAGGCGGCGGTGGTCTGGTAGACCTTCACCTGCAGGCGACGACGGGTGGAAAGCGTGGTGCAGCCACCGGTCTCGTGCATCTCGGCCAGGACGGCATCATAGTCGGCCGGGTCGGAAATGACGGTAACGCTCGTGGCGTTCTTGGCAGCAGAGCGCAGCATGGAGGGACCGCCGATGTCAATGTGCTCGATGGCGTCCGCGAAGGTGACCTCGGGATTGGCGACGGTCTTCTCGAACTCGTACAGGTTGACGACGACTAGATCGATCAGCTTAATGCCGTGCTGAGCGGCCTCCTGCATGTGCTGCTCGGAATCGCGGCGGGCCAGCAGCGCGCCGTGAACCTTGGGGTGCAGGGTCTTAACGCGGCCGTCCATCATCTCGGGATAGCCCGTGAACTCCTCGATGGGGGTTACGGGAACGCCCGCGTCCTCGATGGCACGAGCCGTGCCGCCCGTAGAGATGATCTCGACGCCAAAGTCATCGACCAGCGTCCGTGCGAAATCGACGACGCCCGTCTTATCGGTAACCGAGATCAACGCGCGTGCGATCTTCACATCAGATCCCATGCAGTCCTCCTGTCTGGTACGCCGCCGTGCTCTGTGAGTCGGTGATACGTCGATCTGCAGCGCTCGCGCAGCGGCATTGAAAATACTGATTTAATGTAGCGCATCGAGCGCATCGATGCACCCCGCAACGGGCGCATGTGCAGAAAAAGTTTGCACGCGGAGGGGATGGGCACAGCACCGGGCACGGTGAGTTCATGGAACACAGGGGCACCATAATTTGATGCCAATGGCGTGGTAGAACTGTGCTCGATATGCATCCGCAAAAGAAAGAGGCACCATGGTCTCGCGGGTTCTCTACCGACCGTTTGATACCGAAGACTTCGACGCCATCGCGCTGATTCTGCAGCAGCTTTGGCATAATAATTCGGATAACGATGAGTACAACCGCCTTGAAGCCGCGTGCGACCTCGCCTATTGCCTTTCGTCATCGACGTTTTCGCAGGTTGCGGTGATTGACGGCGAGGCGCGCGGCATTGCACTTGCACGCGCAGGACAGAACTCCGGCGTCACTATCAACGAGCATTGGATGGATACCGAACGCGCACTGCTATCGCAGATGCGTGAGCTGGAGCCTGATGCCTGCGCCGAGTATCTCTCGTTTGTGCGCGCAACCATCCGAACCAACAACCGTCTGCTCGAGAGCAGCCCGTTGCCGCACGACAACGAGGTCACGCTGCTTGCCGTGGATCGCGACGTCCATGGCCTGGGCGTTGGCACGGTTCTGCTCGATGCCGCGGTCTCGCACTTGTCCTCGCTTGGAGCGACGAGGGCGCACCTGTACACCGACTCCAACTGCTCGTGGAAGTTCTACGAGCTGCACGGATTTAAGCGCACGGCCACGCACCGCGCCAACCGCGAAGAGCGCCGCCACGACATGCCGCGCGAAAGCTTCCTCTACGAACTCGATCTAACAGCCTAAACCTGGCAGCCATACCTAGTCATTTAGGAACGTTCCCAGTGACTAGTCGTTGGGGACGGCCTTCGTAGGTAGCGCATAAAAAGGGGATGGGCTTCCCCGACGGCTGTCGAGAAAAGCCCATCCCATGATTTACGACCGTTAGAACGTTCCGCCGCCGCCTCCGCCGACGCCGCCGCCTCCGCCGCCCGAGAAGCCGCCGCCACCGCCGCCGCTCGAGCTATCGGAACTCGAAGCCAGCTCACGGATGCTCTCGTGATACACGTCATCGAACGAATCGAGCGGGGACTGGTTTCCGTAATGATGGTAGTACCACCAGTAGCAGGGATAATTGTCGTAGAAACCGTCGGCCTCGCGCACCTCAGGAGGAACAGCCTCGGCCAGCTGTCGCAGCACTTCCTTGGAAACACCCAGTGCCACGCCCATCACCAGCAGCTTGTTCCACAGCACCAGATCGCCGGGGACGGCTTCCTTTAGACGCGTGAAGTCCTCGAGCCAATGCTTAAGTGCCTTGCAGCGAGCCGCCACCTCGGCGCCCTCCGGCGTAAAGCGGCGGAACGTAAGGCCCACACCGATACCCACCAGCACAATCGGCACCGAGATAACCGCGGCGGTAATGTTCGCCTGTGCGCCATCGGTAAAGAAGATGGATCCCACGGGAACAAAGGCAATCAGGATACCAAGAACCAGGCAAAACACCATTGCAACAATGCCGTCCGAGGCAACGTACTCGCTATCGGCCAGCTTGCCCTTAACGGTGTTCTGATAGTCCTCGAGCTTGTCGCCCACGGGTGTAGCGTGCTGCTTGACGTAGTGCTGCAGCTCGTCAAACGTGCGCGAGCGATCGCCGTTCTCGTCAGGCTTAGCACCGGCAAAGAAGACCTTGAGCACCATGTGGTCAATGCCCTTGGCCGACTTCCAGCCCGCATCACTCACCGTCACGCGATACGTCTGCTCTTCTTTTTCACGCCCCAACAGACCCTTCTTGGCCTTGGTCACGGTCGCCTGCTCCAGCTTGATCACACGGTCGTCAGTAAGCTTCATGAGCGTGGCGATATATGCCTGATCGGGCACCTCGTTCCAGCTCATGAGGGACGAAAGCACGGCGGGATGGTCGGCCGAAGGCACATCGCGGAAATATTCGTCCTGGAAAAGCGGCTTGGGCTTGCGCTTACGCAGCTTGAGCATAACGATTGTGCCGGTAAAGGCCACCGCCGCAACAACACTTAGCACGGCAAGTGCATTGGCAATCATGCGAGCGTGAGCGCGGCGGGCGTTAGCTTCGTCGGCCCATTCCTTCTCTTCGCTCAGAATCGTTGACATGCGCTCTTCGCCCGAAGCGGCAAGCTGCGGCACCCAGTCGCTAGGGAAGGCGATGCGTGCCTCGGCGAATTCGCCCTGATGCACGCAGGGAATGGTATAGGTGACCATGGGCTCGTCCTCATCGAGCGACACGTCGCCCGTCAGCGGACCGTGGCCCCATGCGCGGAAGTTATCGCCTTTGACGGCCGCCGTCCCGGCAGCGGCATTTGCGAAGCGCACTTCCATCTCGACGTCATCGGAATCCGCGGACCAGCCGTCGCCGACGAATTTCCAGTAAAGCTCGGCGGTATCGGCCCAGTTCATGACCGCACCGGTCATGGTATAGCTCACGTAATAGGTCGCGCTGTCGCCGCTCTCGTGGGGGCTGAACACCTTAATCCTTACGCCGTCACCGGCCTGCTCGACCGTGTAGACGCCAGAATCGCCCTTGTTCGCGCTATCGACTTTGTTAAACGCGGTGTCCTCTTCCTCGACACTCAGCACGTCAACGCCCGCCGTGCCGCCCTGCTGGTTGGTGCCCGTATTGATCTCCCAAAACACGCCGTTGATGTCGTCATCGAAATCAAACTGGCGCCCCTCGACAACGGTCAGCGATCCATCGGCCTCGACCGTGGCACTGATGTAGGTTTGGGTCATGGAATACCCGTCGGCACGTGCAACGGCGGGTAGCAACAGCAGCGCGCACGCGACGAGCGCGCAAATGGAAGCAAATCGCGCAAACGGGCAGCGCTGCCGACAGGTCTTGGCAACGGGGGCGTTCATAGGCACATCCTTTGTCTGTGATACCAGTAGCGTCATTGTCCCACGTTTGCGGGTTCATGTGACGAACATCTAGGTCAGCGGAGTATCAAACGGGACGAAAGTCACGCCCGCGGCCGGCACCTGGGGACGTTCCTTATCTGCCGGCAATCTGGGACACTCCTTGGCATAGCCCGCTCCGGCAATAGATACCACTTCATAGCTCCGTCACAGGTGTAGCGGCTTTGTGTGGGCGCGGCGTGAGCCGATTAAGCCGGCGAGCGAGGGGCATAAAGCAGTTGAGCGAAAACGGTTTGCCCCTTTGCCGTTCGCTTGAGGATCATGTCCCCCTTTTCCGCGGAAACCCCGGCAGTTGCGAAGAGCTGCCGGGGTTTCTGTCGTTTGAGGGGTTGGGCTGGCGGGTGGCGATCGAGCTGTCGAGCCGGTGGTCCGGCACGCGCAACGCGCGGCCTCGGCAACTTGCAGGCCACGGCAGCGTCTCCCCCACCGCACCCCGCGCTATACTCGTCCGCATGGATATCAACGCACGCAACATAGCAACACACGCCGCGGACGTACCAGCAACGGCAGCGCCCACCCCCGTCGTGGGCCGCTTTGCCCCGTCGCCCTCGGGCCGCATGCACCTGGGCAACGTGTTCAGCTGCCTGTGCGCGTGGCTTTCGGCCCGCAGCCAGGGCGGCAGCATCGTGCTGCGCATCGAGGACCTGGACGATCGCTGCAAGCGCCCGGAACTTGCCGCTCAACTGATTGACGATCTGACCTGGCTGGGGCTTGAGTGGGACGAAGGCCCCTACTACCAGCACGATCGCCTGGACTTGTACGAGGATGCCTTGCACCAGCTACAAGACGCCGGCCTCACCTATCCCTGCTTTTGCACGCGCGCCGAACTCCACACCGCGAGCGCGCCGCACGCGAGCGACGGCACGCCCATCTACCGCGGCGCCTGCCGAGGCCTTTCTGCCGAGGAGGTTGCCCGCCGCAGCATCCTGCGCGCTCCGGCCACGCGCCTGCGTGTGCCCGACGTCGACGACCTCGCCGGCGACGTAATCGAATTCGTGGACCGCACGTACGGAGCCCAATGCGAGGCACTCGCCACCGAGTGCGGCGACTTTTTGGTGCGCCGCAGCGACGGCGTTTTTGCCTACCAGCTAGCCGTGGTGGTCGACGACGCTGCCATGGGCGTCACCGAGATCGTACGCGGATGCGACCTGCTTGGTTCCACGCCACGCCAGATCTATCTGCAACATCTGCTGGGACTGCCCACACCGCGCTACGCGCACATTCCGCTGCTCATGTCACCGGACGGCCGCCGCCTTTCCAAGCGCGACCGCGATCTGGACCTGGGCGAGCTACGCGCCCACTTTGGCGCGCCCGAAGCACTGCTGGGCTGGCTCGCCGGACAAACGGGCATCGCGCCGGACACCATGCCGCGCTCTGCCGAGCAACTGATCGAGCACTTTAGCTGGGATGTTATCCGCGCGCACCGGGAAAACATCACCATAACGGCCGAGTAGCCAAACGCCTTGCCACTACGTAACATCCCAGGGCATAAGCTCGTCGCCCAGGCGAACGATGCAGTCGTAGAGCACGGTGTGGCGCTCGGCCGGGTTGGCGTCGCGATGAAAATGGCCGTAATACCAGCGCTTGTAGTCCAAGCGATCTTCCAGCTCATCGAAAAACGCTGTAAGCCGATCAACCGCGGGGCAATTCCAGCCGGGCGCCGGATAGAGCGTGGACGAAAGCATGCGCGTGGAGCAAGTGTGGGTGATTACGTAGTCGACCTTCCAGCCCACGCCGTCGAGCTTTGTCCGTGCCTCCTCAAAGTTGCGCTCGTCCGGCAGCTCCTGCGGCCACCAGCTGGAATACGGAATGCGGTATTCCTTGTCAACACTCGTGGCACCGCCCATGGTGAAGATCGTTGAGCCATCGAGCTCAAAAACCTCGCCGCGCGTCAGGCGCCGTATGGGAGAGGTATCCGACAGACGTTGCGTCAGCCCGCCGTGCCACAACTCCATGGGGCGCTCCGCCCAGTGATCGAAACGCTCGTGGTTACCGTCGACGAACAGCACGGTATAGGGGCGCGACTCCAGCCAAGCGATGTCAGCACATTCCTCGGCAGAGAAATCCCACGGAAAGCCAAAGTCGCCCGCGATGATGAGATAGTCGTCGCTCGTCAAACTATCCCCAAGATCCCAGTCGCGCAGCTTTTGCATGTCGACGCCGCCGTGAATATCGCTCGTCACATAGACCGTCATCGGATCACCACTTCCCTGTAAGTCGCTAGCCCGCATTCTGCACGATCACTAAGCCAACCGTTCCAGCCCTTCCATCCCTTAGGGCTTACCCCTCGTTCTTCCATCCAAACGGGTCAAGCACCCAAAAAACCAGATCGAGCGCGCCGCCGGTCATCATGGCGCCGGCAAGGGCCATGCAAATGTGTAGAGAGACGGCACTTCGGAGCACGTCGAACGGCCCCAGAACAGCCAGCAGCGCGACCGCTGCGCCGGCAAGGCACAGCACGAGGCACGGCCCCGCATCCTTGGCGCACTTCTTTGCGAGATGCTTGGTGTTATCACTCATCGATATCGAACTCCTTAGAGGGTCGCTGTTCGGGTACATGCCGCCGCAGCAGAGCAGGGCGGCAGGGTAAGTGTCACACGCCGTGCGGACATCAATGGAGAAACAGCCTGCTCGACCAACCCTTGACGCCGTTTTACACCGGCACCCCATCCCCGCTGTCGAGGTCTAATACTTTTCCCGAGAAGTGAACGGCTGTTTTTGAACCCCTGAAACATCCGCATTTTTCGACGGCAAAATCGCAGGATTTCAGTACCGAAACCGCAGGAAACGGCACTCCTAAAGTGTCGATGCTTCGGGGGCCCGTTTTAGCTCGTTCACTTCTCGGGAAAAGTATTAGTCCTCGATTCTTTGCTGCCCCGAGGGTGCGCCGCTTCCTTCTCTGGAACCCTCACTAGCACTGGCGCCCCTAGCCGCTACGACCGCAGGCATGCCTATAATGAGGCATATTTCCCGATAAGAAAGGAATCCAGATATGAACGAAACCAAGCTCGCCGATTTGAACAATATTCGGGACTTTTTCAACCGTGTCGACAGCGCGCGCAACAGCGTACCCCCGATCGAAAAGCCATATAGCGAACCAATAGGCGTCAAGGGCTTTGTCGCTCTGTGCAATAAACCTGAAAGCTGCACCAAGGACGATGCCTACAAGCTTGGTGAGACAGTGCTCACTCTAAATGGTCTTGATGAAGACAAACTTAAGGGGATGGAAGCTGCTCTCAAAAACAATACATGGAATGCCTGGTGTGAAGATAATGGCATACATGCATCAGCAGATGACGCCACTTTCTACCTTGTGCTCAAGCGCCGCACCGACGATCAGCAGCACTATCATTTTTACTTCGATAAAGATACGGTTGCAGAAATCGATGCCTTTGATCCCTTTTTAATTAAAGGAAAGAATGGCGAACGATTTTTAAACCAACAATGGCACGTGCTCATTTCCTTCCTCGCGTACCTTGATGTCGCCCATGCCTTAAGCAACGAGCAGCACGACTATCATTGCCTGTATCAGCATATTAAGGAGTGTGATAGGAACGACCTGAACGCGCTAGAACTACGGCTGCGCCATTCTTTCTCTAGCGACATTAAAATTCAACTCAAACCAAAAGATAAAGGATGGCAACCATATCCCTCTGGAGCGATGAACAAATGGCTTGAAGCAGTACTGCGTAAAGAAGCAATGCGTAAAGAAGCAGACAAATAATCGCCCGCCAACCTACTCCAACCCGGGGCCGCCATACTTCCCCGTTTCCGAATCGTAGCTCAGCACTGCGACCTCGCCGTGCTCCATGACGTTCCCGTCAATGTAGTAATGGCTGGCCCCGTCATGCCAGATACCGCGGTAGCCCGCAATGCCCGAGGCCGCCTCGGTGTTGATGTGTCCGGCGATAACATCAAGGTAGAACTTACGCCCCACGTAATCGGGCGGCATCATGGTAAACAACCCGTCAGACGTGCCAAGCTTCCAGTACTCCCCAGCCCCCTCGTCAATGCCGGCATGCACAAAGACCTGGCCGAAGGGACTCTCGTAAAAGTAAGGGAGTTTGCGAACCCACGCGATTATGTCCGCGTGCTCGGCCTTTATGCGCTCAACCGTAAAGGCGTAGGCCTCCTCGAACTCCCTGAGCCTCAAAAGGTGCTTAACGTGCTTGAATGCCTCGGCGTCTAAGAAGCTCTTGGCCGTTGCCAGATTGCTGTCGGCAAGTATCCATGCCTGCGTGAAATTGGGGTCCTTCACCTCGTCAATGTACTCGAGAAACATCTCCTCGTGGTTGCCGCGCAGCGCCACGACGCGATCGCCGTAGCGCTTTTGCAGGTCCATGACGAGCTCGAAGACCCCGAGTGAATCGGGGCCTCGGTCGCAGTAGTCGCCAAGCAAAACCAGCTTGGAGTCCTCGGCATCGAGGTCGACGGTGGAAAGCGATGCCTTAAAGGCGTCCAAGCACCCGTGAATGTCGCTCATAGCGTAGATATGCACGTATGACCCCCTGTTTGCGTCGGGACCCCACTCGTTTGTGCCATGCGGCGCGGCGGCCCCTCTGATTTCGCGGGCGCCGGGCAACCTTGTCCTGTCACGCCCCTCAACATGATTAAAAGTATATCTCGCCGTGCGGACACAAATTTACGCCTGAGCTCCGAGCGCCCCGTGCACGTTCGCCCAGAGGGACAGCCTTTCCCCACCGCCACCCAAAAAACTCATCCAACATTAATCTTGGCTCAAGAATCGCTTAATCTATAACCTGCACTATAGAGTTCGACCAAGGGCGAGGCGGCACCGCGCAACGCAGGCCGACGAACGCAACGCTCGCGCCCGGGCAGATTGCCCGGCGTCGCGCCCATCGAACGAAAGGACAGGTCATGGACGACCTCGAAAAAGTTGAAACTATCCGCACCAAGTGCAACGTGAGCTACACCGATGCCAAGGCCGCACTCGACGCCGCCGACGGCAACGTTTTGGACGCCATCATTTGGCTCGAGTCGCAGGGCAAGACCCAGACCACGTCGGCGCACGCCGCCACCGAAGCCGCGCCAGTCGACGAGCCCTCGGCCGAGATGGTCGCCGCGCAGGCCGCCTACGAAAAGTCGAGCGAAAAGACCGACTTCTCCAAGAAGATGGACAGCGTGTGGGAGTACCTCAAAAAGCTCTTCCGCCTGAGCCTGGACACCAAGTTTATCGCCACGCGCCGCGACGCCATCATCCTCAACATTCCCATCCTGATCCCCATCGTCGCCCTGTTTGCCTGGGGTGCCACGATTTGGCTGATGCTGCTTGGCCTGTTCTTTGGCATGCGCTACCGCATCGATAGCGACGGCGACGTGCCCGGCAGCATCAACAACCTGATGGACAGCGCTGCCAATGCCGCGGACGACATCAAGCAAAATCTGAACGACGACAAGTAATCGCAGACGGGGGCACGCATGGCACGGATCCTGATCGTAGAGGACGAGGAGAAAATCGCCCGCTTTGTGACGCTCGAGCTGGAGCATGAGGGCTACCAGGTGGAGCACGCCGCCGACGGCCGCACCGCCGTGGACCTGGCGCTGGAGCGCGACTACGATCTGATTCTGCTCGATGTGCTGTTGCCGCAGCTCAACGGTATGGAGGTACTGCGGCGTATCCGCAAGTGCAAGGATGTGCCGGTGATCATGGTCACTGCGCGCGATGCCGTGATGGACAAGGTTGCCGGGCTCGATGCCGGCGCCGACGATTACCTGACCAAGCCGTTTGCGATTGAGGAGCTGTTCGCACGAATCCGCGTGGCGCTGAAGCGCTCGGAGGTCGTGCGGGCGGCTTCGGGCGTTGGTGGTTCCGGTGCCGGGACGGGTATGGCGGGCAGCGCGGCCGGGAACGCCGCTGCGATGCCCCCGGTCAGCGGCACGGCCCAGGCCGCTGCCACGCCCTCCCCCGTCGCGCTCACCGTTGACTCGGTCGCGCTCGACCCCGACCGCCGCGAGGTTATGGTCGGCGGCTCACCCATCGCGCTCACGGCCCGCGAGTTCGACGTCCTCGCGCTGCTTATGGCGCATGCCGAAACCGTGCTCACACGTGAGCGCATCGCGCACGAGGCGCTCGGCTACGAATACGTGGGCGACACCAACAACGTCGATGTGCACATCGCGCACCTGCGCGCCAAGATCGAGGACGCTGGCGGTGCCCGCATCATCCAGACCGTGCGCGGGGTGGGCTATGTCTGTCGCGCGTAACACCGAGACCAAGCGCGTCACTTCCATCGCCCGCGCCATCAACTGGAGCTATATGTGGCGCCGCCTGATGAGCTACGTCTGGCTAGATCTGTTGCTGATGGTGATTGCGGCGGCGATCCTCGTCTATGGATACAACCAGACGCTGCCCGACGGCACGTTTAGCGCAGGCTGGATTCCTGGCGCTGCCGTTCACAGCATGTCGCTCGCGCCCGCGCGCGGCTGGGACCCGGCCACGCTCACCTATGCCGTCGAGCTTGTGCGCACCACCAAGACCTTCCCCCTCGCGCAGGACCTCGTCACGCTATGGCCTCTCTACCTTGTCGTTGTAGGCTGGCAGGCCATCAGTGTGCTCAACATGCTCGGCGGCGCCCGCCGCGTGCGCCGCACCATGGCGCCGCTCAACGACCTGGCCTTGCGCGTGGACGAGCTCGGCCGCATGCAGCTCTCCGGCGGCAAGATGGAAACGCTGGAGCAGGCCATCGAGCGAGCAAGCGTCGACTCGCCGAGCGTCACAACTGGCGACGCCGACCTGGCGAGCATCGAGGTCGCACTCAACCGTCTGCTGCGTCAGATGCAAGAGGCCAAGCTACAGCAGATGCGCTTTGTCAACGACGCGAGTCACGAACTGCGCACGCCCATCGCGGTGATTCAGGGCTACGTAAACATGCTCGATCGTTGGGGTAAGGACGACCCGGCCGTGCTGGCGGAGTCCATCGCCTCGCTCAAGGCCGAAAGCGAGCACATGCAGGAGCTCGTGGAACAGCTGCTGTTTTTGGCACGCGGCGATGCCGGCCGCACCGCGCTGCATCGTGTGGATACCAATCTGGCAGCGCTCGTCGGCGAGGTATGCGAGGAATCGCAGATGATCGATGCCGCGCACACGTATCGGCTGGCTTTTGACGCTGCACTTGCCAGCGACCCGCGCTGCGACGCGTCCGTCGACGTGGCGCTCGTGAAGCAGGCTCTGCGCGTGATTGTGCAAAACGCCGCCAAGTACTCGGATGCGGGAACGACCGTCACGTTTGCCATAACGCCCGATGCGGGCACGGGCGCGATTGACATAAGCGTTGAGGACGAGGGCATCGGCATGAACCAGGAATCCGCAGCTCACGCGTTTGAGCGGTTCTACCGCGCTGACAACGCGCGCGATGCCGGCGCGCAGGGCTCGGGCCTGGGGCTCGCCATCGCCAAGTGGATCGTCGATAGCCACGGCGGCGTCATCGGCGTGACCTCGGTCGAAGGCGTCGGCAGCCGCTTTACGATTCGCCTACCACGGTAGGAAGCCCCTCGGCATAAATAAAGGGATAAGGCCATGCGGCCCTATCCCTTTTTGCTAGCTATAGCAGCTCATGCGCTACTCGCGGCACAGATGCACGGCGAAGCCGGCGAACTCGCGCTTAAAGTACACGAGCTTGGTGCCGCCGTCGGGCAGCAGCACGCGCGACTCCTCGTTAACCTCGAGCCCGCGCTCGGCAAACCACTTCTCGGCCGCATCGATGTCGTTGACGGCAAAGCCGATGTGGCCCTTGGTGCCACGGCCGTTCTGCTTCATGATCTCGACCAGCGAATCGTTAAAGTACGAAACGGGGGTCTCGATGACGGGCAGGCCCATCATCGTCGAGAACAGCTCCGCGATCTCCAGGGCGTCTGCCGGGTCGGTGGCGTTAATGCCCACATGAGCGACGTGCATGCCAAAGAGCTCGACCGGATTGGCGTTCTGCTCATTCATGCAGGCAGCGCCTACTGAGCCATGACGTCGAGAACGGCCTTCTCGGCAGCAACGCGGTTCATGCCGGTCATGAAGGGCACGCCGCTCACGTACGGGCAGGTGAGGCCCTCGGGGGCAACAGTGGTGGCGATCAGCAGGTCGGCGCCCTCGTCGCAAGCGTCCTTGGCCTCGGAGATGGCGCACTGCACGATCTCGTACTTGCCGGCGTAGCCGTTGGCGTCGAGCATGGTGGCGACCTTCTGGGCAACGAGCGTGGAAGTAGCAGCGCCAGCACCGCAAGCCAAAACGATCTTCTTCATAGGTAATGTCTCCCTTCATGGTTTACTTTAAGTAAGTGTACCGCAGCGAGCGATGGTGCTCGGCCTCGATGCACTTTTGTGCCAGTTTGCTTGCACGCTGCGTATAATACATCTAGCACGCATTGTCATACCGCTTGTTTTACGAGCGACCGAGGAGCTCAATATGCCCGATTCCCGCACACTCTGGACCGCCGTCGTCATCATCTGTATCGCCGTGTCGGTGTTCTTTAGCGTCAAAAAACGCACCACGTTTAAACGCCTGCAGCAGCTTATGGCTGCCAAGCAGTGGGACGAGTTCGATCGTTTGCTCGACAGCAAGCTCACCAGCATGCTGTACCCGCGCTACAACCGCGACTACCTGCGCCTGAACTCCTATCTGCTGCGCGAGGACCACAAGCGCGCCGACGAGATGTTCGACCTGCTGCTGGGACTCAATCTCCCCAAGATGCAGCGCGTCGACCTGGTGATTAAGGCCTTTAACTACTATGTTGGCCAGGAGGACCGCAAAAAGTCCAAGGAGCTTCTGCACGAG
The DNA here is from genome assembly GCA_019419585.1 of Collinsella sp. GTDB lineage: Bacteria > Actinomycetota > Coriobacteriia > Coriobacteriales > Coriobacteriaceae > Collinsella. The sequence goes on from DXZQ01000001.1 coordinate 84,572, forward strand.
ATCAAGGGCTTTGAGGGCGGTCAGGCCGAGGCGGTCGCGCACGAGTGCCAGCTGATGTACGACACGATGATCCTCAAGCGCCACAACGACATTCCCGAGCTGGAGCGCATGCTCAAGGATGCCGGTGACGACAAGGTCAAGAGCTGCCGCCTGGAATACCTGTTGGCCCTGCAGTACAAGAACAAAGGCGACGAAGCCAAGTTCCAGGAGTTCCTGGAGAAGTCAGGCCAACACTCGATGGCCGTCAACGCGTAACGGACGGCTTGTGCTAGACTTCTAGTCTCACGGGGGCGTGGCGGAATTGGCATACGCAGGAGACTTAAAATCTCTCGCCGTAAGGATTGTGGGTTCGAGTCCCACCGCCCCTACCATATGGAGCTTTCGAGCCCGTGTCCCCAAGGAATGCGGGCTCGTTTCTTTTAGACGCCGATACAGATGGCGAGTTGCGGTGGAATAGTTCCTGTTTTGGCAGTTTACCAGCCCATTTAGGAACTATTCCACCGCGACTTAGGTTGGTGTTCCCACATTTTCCGATGGAAAAACGTGGCTGTCTCGCACATTTTCCGATGGAAAAACGTGGTTGTCTCCCACATTTTCCGATGGAAACGCCCAAATGGCCTTATACTAGCCGAGAGGGTTGGGAGGCAATATGCGGCGACAGCTTATGAGTGAACTTATCGCTTGGAAATCAAGGGCGAATCGCAAACCTCTCTTGCTTAAGGGAGCCCGCCAGACAGGAAAGACTTGGCTTCTTAACGAATTCGCAAGCCAGCAGTATCGAAACGTCATTCGTTTTGACTTTATGCTCGAGCCGAGCACGCGCTCGCTGTTCGATGGGAACCTCGACCCCAAGCGCATCATCTCCCAGATAGAACTCCTACGTGGCCAAACCGTAACGCCGGAAGACACGCTCATCATCTTCGACGAGATCCAAGAGGCGCCACGCGGGATCACCTCGCTCAAGTACTTCAACGAGCTTGCACCCGAATACCACATCGTAGCAGCCGGTTCCTATATGGGCCTCGCGCTCCGACGCGAAAACGAGTCATTTCCCGTCGGCAAAATCGACCAGCTCACCATGCGTCCCATGGGGTTTGCTGAGTTCGTTCGTGTCGTCGACGGCGACCCGCTCGCCGACGCCATCCTTGCCGCAGACATGAACCTTCTAACAAACGTTACCGAAAAGCTCGAGCACTTGCTCAAGGAATACCTTGTTGTCGGCGGTATGCCCGAAGTTGTCTCCACTTTCGCCGAGACACGCGACTTCATCGAAGCCCGAAGGCTTCAACAGCAAATCATCGAGGCTTACGAATCCGATTTTGGCAAACATGCACCCGCCCGCATCGTCGAGCGCATGAGGTTGGTTTGGAAATCCCTTCCCGGCCAGCTTGCAAAGGAGAACAAGAAGTTTGTCTATGGCGCCCTTCGTCCCGGAGCGCGCGCACGCGATTTCGAGGAAAGCCTCCAGTGGCTCACGGACTACGGAATCGTTCATAAGGTGCCACGTGTTTCCGCTCTAAAGGCGCCGCTCTCGAGCCACGAAGACCTCTCGGGCTTCAAACTGTTCTGCATCGACACCGGCATCCTCGGAGCGCTCTCCGGTCTCTCTCCGGCCATCGTTCTTAACGGATCCGCTGTTTTTACCGAGTTCAAAGGTTCGCTGACCGAACAATACGTCGCGCAGGAGCTTTTGCTCCAGGACAAAACTCCCGCGTGTTGGTCCTCTACCTCCGGCAATGCCGAAACCGACTTTGCCATCGACCATGCGGGAACCGTGCTTCCGCTTGAGGTCAAGGCAGCAGAGAACCTTAAAGCGAAGAGTCTGAAAATAGCCTGCGAAAAATTCAAACTCGAGCGTTGCGTGAGGAGCTCCCTGGCGGCATATAGAGACGAGGGCATGCTCGTCAATATTCCGCTTTGGGAGATTGGGCAGATCGACAAGCTGGCATAGGCACCTGGGGACGCCCCGCAAGGACTGTCCCCAGGTGCCGGCTGTTGAGTTGCGGTGGAATAGGGACTGTTTGGTGCCCGAAAGGGCGATTGTAGTCCGTATTTCACCGCAAATTATTTAGAGGGTGCTGAGAGTGGGGGTCCAGGCGATGGTGGGAGTCGCGCCGTCGAGAACCTCGTTGATGGTTGCGGCCATACCGGCGAGGAGGCTGTTCTCGCTTACGGTGAGCGCATCGTAGCCGCCGGCACGCATGAGCTCGCGGATCACCACGGCGCCGGCCAGAATCACGCCCGCGCGCTTGGGCTGCACGCCCGGCAACGCGGCAATGCCTGCAACATCCAACGCAGACATGCGCTCGATAGCGGCCGAGATCTGCTCCATCGAAAGCTCGCGCAGGTGCACAAAGTTCGAGTCGTACGGCTCCAGTTCGTGGACCAGCGCCACGAGCGTGGTAACGGTACCGCCCACCGCGACGAGGCGCTCGGCGCGCTCAAAGTCGACAGGCAGGCCCTCAAAGTAAGCCCCGAACTGCTCGCCCGCCCATGCGCCAGCGGCGGCAAGTTCACTGTCCGTTGGCGGCAGCGCCGAGAAAAACCGCTCCGTCACACGACGGCAACCAATGTCCAGCGAACGCGTTCCCTCCAGCGCGAAGACCCCGCGCTCCGGCGCGTATACGCCCGTAGCGAGCTCCGTGGAGCCGCCGCCCGAATCGGCAACAATGATGCGCTCGCCGGCAAAGTCGTGCGCCACGCCAAAAAACGTCAGGCGCGCCTCGACCTCGCCCGGAATCACCTGCGGCTCAAGCCCCAGCTCGTGCAGGCCGTCCAGCAGCAGGGCGGCGTTGGACGCATCGCGCGCGGCGCTCGTGCACGTGGTGCAGATGCACGCGGCGCCAAAGGCACGTGCCTCGTCCACAAACATGCGGCACGCAGCGAGTACACGCTCGACAGCCGCCTCGCAAAAGCGACCCGTCGCGTCCACGCCCTCGCCCAGGTCGGTAATCTCGGTATGCTTGGACGATTCCACAATCGCCCCGGCCTCGACCTGCGCCAACACCAGTCGCGACGACACCGTTCCCAGGTCGATCGCGGCCACCTTATAGCGTTTGCAATTTGTCATTGCGGGCTCCCCTCCGGGCGCTATTTGCCGTTGGACACGACCGTCTGGCCCTCGACGCCGTTAAACCCAAACAGCATGTCGAGCGCTTGGATGTACCACGGCGCGTCCTTACCGACTTCTTCGATTTCCTTGGCAACTTCGCTGGCCTTCTTGGCGTTCGACGACTTCTGGCTCGACGAGGCATCCGAATCGCCGTCCAGGCCCTGCACTTCAATCCTCTTCTCGCCGGGCATCACCAAGCCCAGGTCCTCGGATGCCGCATCCTTAATGCCCTCCTCCGAGAGCAGTTTGTCGACGCTTTTTTGCAGCTCATCATTGTATTGCTGGCGAATCTCGACCTGCTTGGCCAAGATATCGCTCGAACGCTTTGCCACGTACAGGTCGCGCACGGGGAAATACAGGCTCACGAGCACCAGGGCAACGACGATGCCGATGAATAGCCCTCGCTGAGGACCGTGGGTAAAGTCGTAGATCGCCTTGACCACCGCGTTGTCGTTGGCGTAGTGCATAAAGTCCGAGCCCGAAAAACGGTTCGAGGGCCTGCTCGACCTATCGTGCGTTTGAGCCGACGAGCGCTGAGCATGCGACGAACGTGCCGGGCGCACCGGTCCATCTGACGAAGTATTCACTTGAGCATTGGGGCGCGAGGTACTTGTCGGGCGCTGCATGGAGCGGTCGGCGCCGGCGTAGGCGGACCCACCGAGCTGCACCGTGCGCGCACGGCGAGGCGACGGCTCACGCGAACCGGCGGAATAGTACCTGTTGTCGTAAATCTGATCCATGTGCGCCTTGTGCGGTTGAGGTTTGTTTGCGCTAAGTATTCTAGTTATAGCACGAGCGCGCGCACCGCCTTCGCCAGCCTTTGCTCGACATAAAAAAGGCGCTGAGCCATATGGCCCAGCGCCCAATGGTGCTCAACAGCGCCCGGCTGAAGCAAGGCGAATCCGAGTCTTCCCCGCCCCCGCGAGCTCCGCGTGCCTAGCGAATGTTGTAGAACGCGGCCTTGCCGGCGTAGCGCGCGCTGCCCTCGAGCTCGTCCTCGATGCGGATGAGCTGGTTGTACTTGGCGATACGGTCGCTGCGGCACGGGGCGCCCGACTTGATCTGGCCGGCGTTGACGCCCACGACCAGGTCGGCGATCGTGGAGTCCTCGGTCTCGCCGGAGCGGTGGCTCACGATGCAGGCGTAACCGGCCTCCTTGGCGGTCTCGATGGCCTCGAGCGACTCGGTGAGCGTGCCGATCTGGTTGACCTTGACCAGGATCGCGTTGGCGGCACCCAGCTCGATGCCCTTCTTGAGGCGCTCGGTGTTGGTGACGAACAGGTCGTCGCCCACCAGCTGCACCTTGTTGCCAATGCGACGGGTAAGCTCGACCCAGCCGTCCCAGTCCTCCTCGGCCATGCCGTCCTCGATGGAGATGATGGGATAGGTGTCGACGAGCTTCTCCCAGTAATCGACCATCTGGGCACTCGTGTACTCCACGCCCTCGCCCTTGAGCTCGTACATGCCGGTCTCGGCGTTGTAGAACTCGGTCGAGGCCGGGTCCATGGCGTACATGAAGTCGACGCCGGGCTTAAAGCCGGCCTTCTCCACGGCCTTGGTGATGTACTCGAACGGCTCGGCATTGGTCTTGAGGTTGGGCGCAAAGCCGCCCTCGTCGCCCACGCCGCCGCCCAGGCCGGCCTCGTGCAGCACGCCCTTGAGGGTGTGGTAGACCTCGGCGCACCAACGCAGGCCCTCGGCAAAGCTCGGGGCGCCCACCGGCATGATCATGAACTCCTGGAAGTCGACGTTATTGTCGGCATGCACGCCACCGTTGAGGATGTTCATCATAGGTGTGGGCAGCAGGTGGGCGTTGACGCCACCCAGGTACTGGTACAGCGACAGGCCCGCCGACTCGGCGGCGGCGCGGGCAACGGCCAGCGACACGCCCAGGATGGCGTTGGCACCGAGCTTGGTCTTGTTGGGGGTACCGTCCGCGGCAATCAGCGCGGCATCGACGGCGCGCTGGTCGAAGGCATCGAGGCCCACGACGGCATCGGCGCACTCGTTGTTGACGTGCTCGACGGCCTGCGAGACGCCCTTGCCCAGGTAGCGACCCTTGTCGCCGTCGCGCAGCTCGCATGCCTCAAAGGCGCCGGTCGAAGCGCCCGAAGGCACCATCGCGCGGCCGAAGCTGCCGTCCTCAAGCACGACCTCGACCTCTACGGTGGGGTTGCCGCGGCTGTCAAGTACCTCGCGACCGTAGACATCCAAAATATCGCTCATGTTGTCTCCCTCTCACTTGGAAACGGGTTGAATGCTTGGCGACACGGCTTGCACGCTACAGCGGCGCGCAGGTTCATAAGTTAGCCATGTCGCACTTTTTGCATTATGCCCCAAGTTAGCCAAGGGATACATATGAATTGGAGAAATCATTCTTTGGGGCGCTTGTTTTTGCACCGAGCATTCATCTCTAGAGGTCGCCCCCCCCCATTAAATTCTTCTATCGGCATACCGTCTTTACCTTGCTTGCAAATGAAAGAGCCAATAATGTGCTTTTACATCGTGCAAAGTTCTGGATATCGTGCAATTCTAAGGGTCTGAAGTTCTGGATATCGTGCATAATCAGGTTATAAAAGTTCTGGATATCGTGTACGAGGTAGCCATGCTCAAACGAAAAGCCTATGACAAACTACTAAAATGGAAGCATGAAAGCGCTGGTAAAACAGCACTTCTTATTGAAGGAGCCCGTCGCGTCGGCAAGAGCACGCTTGCCCGCATGTTTGGAGAAACCGAATACAAGTCCTGCCTTGTCATTGATTTCTTTCAAGCACCTGCCGAAGTTAAGCAATATTTTGAGGACTATCGCACTGACTTCGACTCGCTCTTCCTCTATCTCTCGGTTTTCTATAACGTCAAACTCTATGAACACGAGACGCTTATCGTCTTTGACGAGGTCCAGATGTACCCGCAAGCACGCGGACTCATCAAGTATCTCGTTGCAGACGGACGTTACGACTACATCGAGACTGGATCCCTGCTCAGCATCAAGCAGAACATTAAAGATATCGTCATCCCATCCGAGGAAGAGTCTCTGGAACTTGAGCCCCTCGACTTTGAGGAGTTTCTTTGGGGCATGGACGAAAAGGGGCTGGCCGATCTCATTCGCATGAGTTTTAACAAGATGAAGCCGCTCCCCGATGCCCTACATCGCAGAGCGCTCTCCCTTATGCGCGAATACATGCTCGTAGGCGGCATGCCTGAGCCGGTATCTATCTATGTTGAACAGCGCGCTTTTGCGCCCGTCGACGCTTCGAAGCGCCGAATCGTCCAGCTCTATCGCAACGATATCTCTCGTTTTGCAACCGGTTACGAATTCAAAGTCGTCTCCGTACTCGATGGCATCCCGGGTCAGCTCTCTAGGCACGAAAAACGATTCAAGCTTTCCTCACTTGATAAAAACGCGCGCATGCGCACCTACGAAGAAGCCTTCTTTTGGCTGGCAGACGCGCGAATTGCCAATATCTGCTATGCCGCAAGCGAGCCGAGCGTTGGCCTTTCGCTCAGCATGGAGCAAACGGCCCTCAAGTGCTACATGGCAGACACCGGCCTGCTCGTCACACTTGCCTTCTCTGACAACAACGATACCGATGAAGACGTTTACAGGGCCGTGCTTCGCGGCGATATCGGATTGAACGAAGGAATGCTTACCGAAAACTACGTCGCCCAATCTCTAAAGGCCAATGGACACAGGCTCTTCTTTTATTTCCAAAGCGGAAAGAAGGAGGGGGAGGAGCGCATGGAAATCGACTTCCTCGTTACCCGACCCTATGTCAATGCCGCCGGAAAGCCGCGCATCAGCCCCATCGAAGTTAAGTCGCCGCGCAAATACGGGACCATCTCCCTCGATCGGTTCCGCGCACGCTTTAACAAAAAAATCGGGACGGCATATGTGCTGCATCCTAAACAACTCGAGTGGGATGCCGAAGCACAGCTGGCACATCTTCCGCTGTATATGGCCTTTTGCTTGTAGAGACCTCTCTGTGAATGGATGCCGTGAGAGACGCAGGTCTCACTCGCTTGCTTTTGCTTGGTCCCACAGGTCATTGAGTTGAGCGGTTGAGCAGGCGGCGAGGTCATCGCCCGCCTCGCGCGCAGCAGCCTCCATCGCGGCCCAACGGTGGCGGAACTTTGCCGTGCTCGCGCGCAGAGCACTCTCGGCGTCTATGCCCTCCTTGCGCGCAACGTTGACCAGGGCAAAGAGCAGGTCGCCAAACTCCATCTCGCGCTCGGGCGAGCCGGGAGCCTCGGCCTCAAACTCGGCACGCTCCTCGGCGACCTCGTCCCACACATCCTGGACCGTCTCCCACTCAAAGCCCACGGCCGCCGCCTTGCGCGACACCTTTTGCGCCTGCATCAGCGCCGGCAGATGTGTGGGTACGCCGTCGAGCAGACCCTCGGGCAGCGCCTTGCCTGTCGCCACGGCCTTGTCCTTGGCCGCCTTCTCGGCAAGCTTGACCTCGTCCCAAATCTTGAGCACCTCGTCGGAGCTGTCGGCATCCGCATCGCCAAACACGTGCGGGTGGCGCCGGATGAGCTTGGCGTCGATATCGCACGCCACGTCGGCCAGCGTAAACTCGCCGGCGTCCGCCGCAATCTGCGCATGCAGCACTACCTGCATGAGCACGTCGCCCAGCTCCTCGCGCAAGTGCGCCGCGTCGTCGGCCTCGATACAATCGAGCGCCTCGTAGGCCTCCTCGATCATGTTCTTGCCAATGCTGCGGTGCGTCTGCTCACGGTCCCACGGGCAGCCGTCGGGCTGACGCAGGCGCCAAATGGTCTGCACCAGATGCTGCAGCTCGGCCGACGCGTCTACCAGCGTGGACAGGTCGCGCGAACCCTCGGCATTTTGCTGAGCCATATGCTCGGCCATGGTTAGTCCTCCTCCAGGATCACGTGGCGGAACGCGCCGCCCTCGTAGATACCGTAGCTGTGCGAGCCGTCCTTGGGGATGCTCACGCTACCGGGGTTGAAGAGCCACAGACCAGGATGCGCGGCGCTTGCCTCGTTAACCTTGATGTGCGTGTGGCCGTAGACGAGCGCGGAGCCCTCGGGCAGCGCGGGCGCGTGGTCAACGCTGTTATGCATACCGGCGCCAAAAACATGACCGTGCGTCAGGAACAGCTCGCAGCCGGTCTCGTCGAACAGCGTGGCGTAGTCCGCCATGACGGGAAAGTCGAGGACCATCTGGTCGACCTCGGCGTCACAGTTGCCGCGCACCGCGATGATGCGGTCAGCCAGGGCGTTGAGCAGCGGAATCACACGTTTGGGGACGTAGTCGCGCGGCAGGTCATTACGCGGACCGTGGTAGAGCAGGTCGCCCAGCAGAACGATGCGGTCGGGCTGCTCGGATTCGATGGCGGTGCAGAGGCGTTCGGCCCAGTATGCCGAGCCATGGATGTCAGAGGCGATGAGGTATTTCATGGGAAGTCCTTTCGGAGTGGGGTTAATGGGGGCTGAATACGGGGTCCGGCGGATGTGGAGCCCATCTACCGTGTTACTCGAATCGCAGCGCCGCGCTCTGAGCCGCTTGCATCACGCGTTGGAGCGGCACGCCATGTTCGCGGGCAAGACGGGCACAATCCTCGTACTCGGGTGCCGCGCGCTCGCTGCCGTCGGGCAGGGTCGCCACCTTAACGGATACCTCGCCCCAAGGCGTTGTCACCTGCTCGAATCGGCGCGGCAGGCAAACGCGTTCCATCACCTGGCGACGAACGGCGTTGGTCGTGGTCTCCAAAAAGATAATCGTCTGTAGGCGCTCGATATCCTCGTGCGAGCAGATCACCTGCAACTGCCATCCGGGGCGGCCCTTTTTGCAGTAGAGGGGCAGCCAGTGCACCTCGCGGGCGCCGGCCTCGCGCAGGCGGTCGGCGGCGTAGGCGAGCACCTCGGGCGACGCGTCATCGATGTCGCACTCCAGCTTGACGATAGTTTCGGGCGCATCGGTCTCGCGGGACAGCGGAGATGTACTTCCACGTTGCATACGGTCCGGATCCTTTCCGCACGGGCTCGTTTTATTCACCCAAACGCTAGCACATCGGACGTGGCACAGGCGTGACTTTCGTCCGTCGCCGCCCTCGCCCCTATCCAAATATGTACATCAGCCTCCAAACATGTCATTTTTTGCAGCTTTTGGAGGCTGACGTACACGTTTTGGAGCGGGGCCGCACACGATCAGAATTGCGCCTGCACTCCGTCCGCCATAAAGTTCGCTGCACTCAACAATTTTGAACTTTCTACGCAGTTCATCGGCTAAAAAATTACCCTCGGCATACTTACCCGCTGCACGATGTTACTCTAGTTGCATTTGGCTAACTAAGCGGCTGCCGAGGACCCCGCCCGGCACCGTTACGGCATAGGAGGTTTCATGTTCGAGAAGCGGCTCTTCTCCCTGGTTCCGCAGGCAACGCCCTACATTATGGCAAGCGTCCTGTTTAAGTGGATCGCGCTCATGGCAAACATCACAGTGATGTGGGTGCTTGCGCACATCTTGGGCGACATCGTCACGGACGGTCTTTCCGCCGCGCTCGCCGTCGACGCCCTCGCACAGGCGGCCTTGCCGCTCGCCGCCGCCATCATCGTGCGCGCCGTCTCCATCTACCTGGCCCAACGCGCCGGCGACAAGGCCGCGTTCGAGGCCGTCCGCCGCGTGCGCTCGCTCGTCTACGACAAGCTCACCGCGCTGGGCCCCTCCTACACCGAAACCGTCCCCACGGCCGAGGCCGTCCAGACCAGCGTCGAGGGCGCCACGCAACTCCAGGTGTACTTTGGCGGTTACCTGCCGCAGCTCTTCTTTGCCGGCTTGGCACCCATCACGCTGTTTGTGCTACTCGTGGGCCAGGCGGGTCTTCCCGCCGCGCTGCTGCTCGCCTGCGTTCCGGTCATCCCCGTCTCCATCATGATGGTCATGCGCAACGCCAAAAAGATCGGTGCCGAGTACTGGGGCAGCTATGTCGATCTTGGCGGTATGTTCCTGGAGGCCGTGCAGGGTCTCACCACCCTTAAGGTCTACCAGGCCGATCGCAGCTGGCACGAGCGCATCAACGCCGAGTCCGAGCGTTTCCGCACAGCGACCATGCGCCTGCTGGTGATGCAGCTGCGCTCCATTTGCGTCATGGACCTGGTCGTCTATATGGGCGCCGCGCTCGGCATTATCGTAGCCGCGCTGCAGCTCGCCACGGGCAAGATCGGCTTTGAGTCTGCCTTCCTCATCGTCTTTCTGTCGCAGGAGTTCTTTTTGCCCATGCGCCGCCTGGGATCGCTGTTTCACACGGCCATGAACGGCATGGCCGCCTCGCGCCGCATGTTTGGCATTTTGGATACGCCCGAGCCCGAGCGCGGCGATGTTGAGCTTGACGGTCGCGGCGATATCGAGCTCGCAGGCGTGAGCTATGCATACGGCGACCGCACAGTGCTGGACAGCGCCAGCGCGACCATTGCGCACGGCTCGCTCGTGGCACTCGTGGGCGAAAGTGGCGGCGGCAAGTCCACGCTCGCGGGGATCATCGCAGGCCGCAAGGGTGCCTACCGTGGCAGCGTTCGCATTGGCGGCGTCGAGCTGCGCGATGCCACGGCCGCCTCACTCATGCGCGCCGTCACCCTGGTGCCCACCAACGGCTACCTGTTTGCCGGCACCCTGCGCGACAACCTGCTGCTCGCCCAGCCCAACGCCACCGATACCGAGCTTTTGCGCGCGCTCGACCGCACGCGTGTGGCGGCCTTTGTGCAGGCCAACGGCGGGCTCGACATGGTGATTAACGAGGGCGGCACCAACCTTTCGGGCGGCCAGCGCCAGCGCGTGTGCATGGCCCGCGCCCTGCTGCATGACTCGCCGATCTATGTGTTTGACGAGGCTACGAGCAACGTCGATGCCGCAAGCGAGGCCGCGATCGGCGAGGTCATCGCATCGCTTGCCGGCGAGCGCACTGTAATTGTGGTGGCGCACCGCCTGTCGACGATCGTAGACGCCGATCAGATCCTGGTGCTGGAGCGTGGCCGTATTGCCGAGCGCGGGACTCACGGTGAGCTCTTGGCCACCGCGGGCGTCTATGCACGCATGTGGGATAGCCAGGAACGGCTCTCGGCATATGCGTATGCGGAGGATGATGCCGAGGATGCTGGCGCGGATGAGGCTGCTGACGGCAGCGCCGCCTGTACCGATGGCCTCAACGGTGCTGGTTCGTCTTCCGCTGCCGCGGCGCCTGACTCCGGCCGCGCCCGTCGCTCGGCGCCGTCCATCATGTGGCGCATGATGGGACTCGTCCGACCGCTTGCCGGCTGGCTTGTTTTGACCGTTACCCTGGGCAGCATTGGCATGCTCACCGCCGCGTTCGTGCCGGCCTTTGGCGCCCTTGGTCTTATGGCCGCGCTGGGCCGGAACGCCTTGGGGCTTGGTCTTATCGCAGCATGCGCGGCCTGTGCCGCCTGCGGCATCGCACGCGGGCCGCTCCACTACGGCGAGCAGCTCTGCAACCATTACATCGCATTCCGTCTGCTCGCACACATTCGCGACCTGGTGTTTGGCGCCCTGCGCCAGCTCGCCCCCGCCAAGCTCGAGGGCCGCGGCAAGGGTGAGCTCGTGAGCCTGGTCACCTCGGATATTGAGCTGCTCGAGGTCTTCTACGCGCACACCATCTCGCCCATTGCCATAGCTCTGGTCTGCACCGTTGTGTTTGAGGGCTTTTTGCTGGCTGTGAGCCCCGAGCTCGCGAGCATCGCGCTCGTGGCCTACGCGGTCCTGGGCGTGCTGCTGCCCCTGATCTCGGCCAAGGCATGCGGCACCACCGGCCGCCAGAGCCGCGAGGGCGCGGGCAAGCTGGGTGCCTTTGTGCTCGACAGTCTGCGCGGCGCATCCGAGACTATCCAGTTTGCCGGTGGCGCCGATCGCAGCCGTGCCCTGGGCAAGCTGACCGAGCAAGTCGGCGCCGTGGACGCGCGCCTCAAGCGCCGCCAAGCGGCCAGTGAGGCCGTAGCCGATGCGCTTATTCTTGCGGCCAATCTGGTGATGCTCGGACGTGCGCTGCAGCTGGTGGCTGCGGGAACGATTGACTTTGCCGCAGCGTTTGTCGCCGTCTTTACCTTTGTGTCGTCGTTTGGCTCGGTGATAGCAGTGAGCCGCCTGGGCGCCTCACTGCAGGAGACGCTCGCCTCGGGCGCGCGCGTGCTCGATTTGCTCGACGAGCAGCCCCAGTGCACCGAGGTCTCCGACGGACAGGACGTTGGATTTGCCGGCGCCGCAGCCGAGCATGTAAGCTTTAGCTATGCGGGCGGCGTGGACGCGGGCGGTGCCGACACCACAGAGCAGGCCGCGAACAACCCCGCCTCGAGTCTCATCCTCGACGACGTGACCTGCACCTTTGCGCCCGGCACCATGACCTGCATCATGGGACGCTCGGGCTCGGGCAAGTCGACGCTGCTTAAGCTGCTCATGCGCTTTTGGGACCCCGCAGCCGGCACCATCACGGTGAGCGGCGCCGATGCCCGCCACATCAACACGGCGAGCCTGCGCAGCCACGAGGCCTATATGACCCAGGACACGCATCTGTTCTGCGGCACCGTACGCGAGAACCTGCTGGTCGCGCACGCCAACGCCACCGATACCGAGCTGCTCGACGCTTGCCGCTCCGCCTCACTCACCACGCTCATCGACCGTCTGCCGCAGGGATTCGACACGCCCGTTGCCGAACTGGGCGACTCGCTTTCGGGCGGCGAGCGCCAGCGCATCGGCCTTGCGCGCATCTTCCTCAACGACGCACCCTTCATCTTGCTCGACGAACCCACCAGCGCGCTCGATGCCCTCAACGAGGCGTCCGTGATGCAGGCGATCGACGAGCTCAAGCGCCGCGGCAAGACCATTGTGCTCGTAAGCCACCGTGCCAGCACCTGCGCGTTTGCCGATTTCTCGCTTTCGGTCGAGCACGGGAGGCTGAGCTAATGGCGCGCCAGGTCGACACACCGGAGCTGGCACGCAAACGTGAGCGCGAGACCCAAATGGTGTCGCAGATGATCGCGCTGTGGTGTCGTGGACATCATGGCGGTGGGCATGCGGTCGAGCAGGCTGGCGACGATGAGCCCGTGCGCGTCAAGCTCGGACTCCGAACCATTACGCTCTGCCCCGAATGCGCCGAGCTGCAGAAATACGCCGTCGCGCGCATTGGGCACTGCCCCCACATGGGCACCAAGACATTTTGCTCGGCCTGTCCTTCGCATTGTTACCGGTCTGCCATGCGCGAGAAGATCCGCGAGGTCATGCGCTGGTCGGGACCGCGCATGATCCGCTATCGCCCCATCACCGCCGTGAGACACGCGATGGTAACAGTGCAGGCCAAACGCGCGGCGGCACGAAGCAAGTAGTCGCCGGCGCCGGCACGCGCCGCCCCGCCTTTCCACTCGATTTCGGCACCCGGCGTGCGCGGCGTGTTGAGAGCTGCGCCATTACAATGAAGCGGATTCGCTTGACGCAAAGGAGTCACCATGCCCGCCTGCCCGCTGGTCGATTGCCATACTCATACCTCGTTCTCGGACGGGCACGCCTCGTTCGAGGACAACGTCCGTGCCGCTGCTGCCGCCGGCTGCCGCGTCATGGTCTCGACCGACCACCTTACCCTGCCCGCCAGTATGGATGCTAACTGCGAGGTGCAGGTCGTCGAGGGCGACTTGCCGGCACATCGTTTGGCCTTTGAGGACGCCCGCAAACTCGCCGCGCAGATTGCGCCGGAGCTCACCTTTATCTACGGTTTTGAATGCGATTGGTACGAGGGCTGCGAGCCCTTGGTAGAGCACTGGTCCCAGGGCGCCGTCGTACGTCTGGGCAGCGTGCACTGGATTGGCAACCCGGGCGATATTGCGGCAGGCGCCGCGGGCACGGCAGGGACAGAGGACGTCGCGCGCCCCGATACACCCGATTCCCTTTGCGGTTGGATCGACGACGATACCAACTTGCATGTTTGGGAAAACTTAGGCGTGCGCGGCGTGTGGGAGTGCTACGTCGACGACTGGTGCCGTGCTTGCGAAAGCTCACTCAACTTTGACGCGATGGCCCATCCCGACCTGGTCATGCGCTTTTCGAAGGACGGCTTTGCACCCGACTTTGACCCCGCGCCGTTTTGGGAGCAGATGGCCGAATGCGCCCACGATACGGGTCGCCGCGTTGAGGTCTCGACCGCCGCACCGCGCAAGGGGCTCGACGATTACTACCCCGCGACCGGGCTGTTGCGCCGCTTCGCCCATGCCGAGGTGCCCATCACCTTTGGCTCGGACGCGCACCGCGCCTGCGACATCTGCTGGAACATCCGCGAGGCCCAGGCCCACGCCTACGACTGCGGCTACCGGGCCTTCGATATCCCCCACCCCACCGGCGAATGGGAATCCACGCCCCTCGCCTAACTAGTCGTTTAAGAACGTCCCCAATGACTAGTGGCGGCGGGCGTTGAGTTCGCCGGCCAGTTCGTCGAGGGTGATGCCGTAGCGCTCGAGCGTCACGAGCAGGTGGTAGATCAGGTCGCCGGCCTCGTAGCGAATGTGATCGTGGTCGTTATCCTTGCAGGCCATGATCACCTCGCTCGCCTCCTCGGCAAGCTTCTTGAGAAGCTCGTCCTCGACGTCGGTCAGCAGACGCGCGGTATAGCTCTCCTGCGGCGATGCGTCGCGACGACCGTGAATCACCTCGGCCAGTCCCGTCAGCGTCTCACCGATGTTTCCCGGCTGCACGTTAGCTGTTCTGACTCCCATGGTTATTTCCTCTCGTTACTGCAGCGTAAAGTAGGTACCGGTCTCATCGAACCGAGGCTTTGCGCCCTTTTTCTCAAAGAACTCGACGATGACGGCATGGGCCTCATCGAGCCTTTCCTTCTCGGCCTCGAGCCAAAGCGACTGCGCCCCGCAGGCATCAGTCAGGTGCACGCGGCATGGCACGCCCGCGCGGAGGAGCTCGGTGTTGCATTCGGCGACCTCGAACGGCGTCACGACTTTCATCGCACTCCCCCTTCCACGCGCTTAAAGAAGCAGGTACGGTTGCCGGTATGGCAGGCCGGGCCCGGCGAGTCCACCTTGACCAGCAGCGTATCGCTATCGCAGTCGGACCAGAGCTCCTTGACCTCTTGCATGTTGCCACTCGTCGCGCCCTTGTTCCAGAGCTCCTGACGGCTGCGACTCCAAAACCACGTGGTCCCGGTCTTGAGCGTCAGCCCCACCGATTCCTCGTTCATCCAAGCAACCATAAGCACCTCGCCGGTGTCATATTGCTGAACCACACAAGGAATCAGCCCGTGGGCGTCGTATTTAAGCTCGGTAGCATTTATTACCTCAGTCATCATTTCTCCCAAGTAACAAACGAAATCCCACAGGTCGGCGAGGGTTGTCCAGGTGCCGCAGGTTGCCGCGAAAGAGGAGCGACGCGTACTTTGGTACGCGAGCGACGGTTTGAGCGGCAAGATGCGGTGCCTGGGCAAGCCGCAGCACTAGAAGTCCAGCCTCACAGGGATGCCTTGGCTGGCCATATACTCCTTCACCTGGCGAATGCTGAAGGTTCCAAAGTGAAAGACGCTGGCCGCCAGTACGGCGTCGGCTTCGCCCTCGATCACGCCCTCGGCAAAATGCTCGAGCGTGCCCACGCCGCCGCTCGCGATGACGGGAATCGACACCGCGCGCGCCACGGCGCGGGTGAGCGCCAGGTCAAAACCAGCCTTGGTGCCGTCGCGGTCCATGCTGGTGAGCAAGATCTCGCCGGCGCCGCGACGAGCCGCTTCCTCGGCCCACGCCACCGCGTCGATGCCCGTGGCGTTGCGGCCTCCTGCGGTAAAGACTTCCCACTTGTCGGCACCCGGCTCTCCGGGCAAACCGACGCGCTTGGCATCGATCGCCACGACCACGGCCTGACTGCCAAAAGCCGCGGCAGCCTGGCTAATCAGCGACGGGTCGCGCACGGCCGCCGAGTTGAGCGACACCTTGTCGGCACCGGCGGCAACCATGGTCCGCATGCCCGCCAGGTCGCGAAAGCCGCCGCCCACGGTATAGGGAATAGCGAGCTCCTCGGCCGCGTGCGCCGCCATCTCGATGGTCGTCGCACGGTTGTCACTCGTCGCGGTAATGTCCAAAAATACGACCTCGTCCGCACCCTCGCGGTCATAGGCGCGCGCCAGCTCCACCGGATCGCCCGCATCGCGCAAGCTCACAAAGTTGACGCCCTTAACCACACGGCCGTCCTTGACGTCCAGACAGGGAATCACGCGTTTGGTAAGCATGGGCTACTCCTCCCCTCGGGCGGCGACCAGTGCCTGGGCCAGCGTAAAGTTGCCCTCGTAGAGCGCGCGACCGGTAATGGCACCTTCAATCGCGCCCTCACCCACCGCGACCAGTGCGCGGATGTCATCGAGCGTCGAGATACCACCCGAAGCCACGACGGGAAAGCCCGCGACCTTGGCAACATGGCGATACACCGCCACATCGATGCCCGTCTGCATGCCATCGCGCGCAATGTCGGTATACACCAGATGCTTAAAACCCAGCTCGGAAAGCTGCGCCACGGCGTCGTCGAGCGCCACGCCCGCGCCGTCACGCCAGCCATTCACCTTGACCTGGCCGTCGCGCGCGGCGATGTCTGCCACCAACAGCTCGCCAAAGCCTTGGGCCGCCACCTCGGCAAAACCCGGCTCGGTCACCAGCACGGTACCCAGTGCAATGCGGCGAGCACCGTAGCCGGCCAGCTCGTCGATACGTGCAAGCGAGCGAACGCCGCCGCCCACGTCCACGGACAGACCGTCGACGCCGCAGATGGCCTCGATCGCCGCCGAGTTAGCAGCGCACGCGTCCTCGTCCTCACCAAAGGCAGCGGACAGGTCGACGACGTGCACCCAGCTCGCGCCCTGCTCGGCAAAGGAGCGGGCAACGGCCACGGGGTCGTCGGAATATACCTTGCAGCGGCTCCGGTCGCCGCGCTCCAGGCGCACAACCTTACCGCCGATCAAATCGATTGCGGGAAACAGAATCATCGGCCGGCCCCCTCGACGACGCTCACGAAGTTCTTAAGGATGCGCTGACCCAGCGCGGAGGATTTCTCGGGATGGAACTGGCAGCCCCACACGTTGCCGTGGCGCACGATGCACGGGAAGCTCCGCGTATAGTGCGTGCGCGCCAGCACATCGGCGGCATCGGCATCGTCAGCCACCGCGTAGCTGTGGGTGAAGTACATGTTGGCACCCTCGGCAAAACCGGCAAGCAGCGGATCGGCCGCACCGGCGGGCGTCATGTGCACCTGGTCCCAACCCACGTGCGGCACCTTCAGGCGGCTCGACTCCAGGCGCGTGCACGAGCCGCGCATAATACCCAGGCCATCGGCCCAGGGGCCGCCGACCCGCTCGGAGGCATCGTCGTCCGCGTCCGCGCCTTCGTCCGCCGGCACGCCCTCGTTGCCGCGCTCAAAAAATAGCTGAAGGCCCAGGCAGATGCCGAGCAGCGGAGTTCCAGCGGCGACGACATCGAGCACGGCCGTCTCCTCGCCGCTCTGGCGCATAAAGGCAATCGCGTCATAGAACGCACCCACGCCCGGAATGACCAGGCCGTCGGCGTTGCGGATCTGCTCCGGATTGTCCGACGTGCAGGCGGCGGCACCGGCGCGTGCAAGCCCGCGCACGACGCTCGACAAGTTGCCCTTGTGGTAGTCGACCACCACGATCTTCGGTTCGCCCACGCGACCCTCCCTTTTCCCATCGTCCAAAACCACCACAAAGGGGACAGGCACCTTTGTGGTAGTTTGTGCGATCCGTCAGCTACAGCGAACCCTTGGTGCTGGGGATGCCCTGCACGCGGGAATCGAGCTCGCAGGCATGGCGCATCGTGCGGCCCACGGCCTTAAAGGCGGCCTCGATAATGTGATGCGAGTTGCCGCCCGCCAGCTCGCGCACGTGCAGCGTGAGCTTGGCGTCGCGCGCAAAGGCGTAGAAGAACTCGACGGCCAGCTCGGTATCGAAGCTGCCCACGCGCTCGGTCGGCACGGGCAGCTCGCAGTAGGCCTGCCCGCGGCCCGAAATATCAACAGCAGCCATCACAAGTGTCTCGTCCATGGCGATCGCCGCGTCGGCAAAGCGCGTAATGCCCGCCTTGTCGCCCAGCGCCTGGCAGAACGCCTCGCCCAGCACAATGCCCGTGTCCTCGACGGTATGATGCGCATCGACCTCCACGTCGCCCACCGCGTGCACCGTCAGATCGAACAGGCCATGGCGGCCAAAAGCGTTGAGCATGTGGTCGAAAAACGGCACGCCGGTCGAGATGTCGCACACGCCAGATCCGTCCAGGTCGAGCTTTACGACAATGTCGGTCTCGCACGTCTTGCGGGTCACCTCGGCATAGCGGTCCATCTACATCTCCTCCTTCACCAGCGCGGCAAACGCAGCCAGCACCTCGTCGTTTTCCTGCGGGGTGCCCACGGTAATGCGCAGGCAGTCCGCGAGCCCCGGCGCGTAGCTAAAGTCGCGCACCAAAATCGAATACTCGTCGCGCAGACGCTCGCGCACGCGCGTGGCATGCGACGTGCGCACGAGCACAAAGTTCGCCGCGCTCGGCCATGCCTCCACGGGCATGCCCCCGGCAGCCATTGCGCGCAGGGCGCACAACTCGCGCTCGCGCTCGGATGCGACCTGTGCCACCACAGGCGCATACGCATCGCGGGCACGCACGCAGGCAAGCGCGGCGGCCTGGCTTAGCACGTTAACCGAGTAGATTTGGCGAATCGCCGCAAACACATCGATGACCTCGGGCGCCGCGATCACATAGCCCAGACGCGTGCCGGCGGCGCCGAACGCCTTGGACAGCGTATGCAGAATCACCAGGTTGGGATGCTCGGCGATAAGCCCCTGCGCCGTGGTAGCCGCGCCAAACGAATCGTCCGCAAACTCAACGTAGGCCTCGTCGACCATGACCATGCCGGGGCACGCATCGCACAGGGCCGCGACAAAGTCGAGCGGCGCCACGTCGCCCGTGGGGTTATTGGGCGAGGTCACGATGGCCAAGTTGCACTCCGGCGCCGCGGCGAGCATGGCTGCCTGGTCGAGCTCAAAGCTCGTCGGATCACGCCACACGTCGCGCACCTCGGTCTGGCACAGAGACGCAAAGAAGGCATACTCGCTAAAGCACGGCGGGCAGTTGAGCAGGGTCCTCCCCGCGCCGCCAAACGCCAGCAGATAGTTATAGAGCAGCTCGTCGCCGCCGTTGCCCACGCAGATGTTCTCGCGCGTCACGCCACGCCAAGCAGCCAGTTCGTCGCGCAGGTCGTTCGACATGGGATCGGGATAGCGGTTGAGCGGCGTAGCGGCGAGCGCCGCGTCAATCGCCTCGCACACGCCGGCCGGCACGGGATAGGTATTCTCATTGGCCGAAAGGTTGATGCGCGTGGGCGTAAAGTTGGGATCATAGGGCTCAATGCCGGCCAAGTAGGGCTGGACGAGCTCCTTCATGCGGGGAGTGAGTTCGGCCATGTCAGGCCTCCTCGCCGGTCGGGCCAGCGCCATCCGCGCTTGCAGCCGCCGCCAGATCAACGCCCTCGGCAACCGTCGCCACGGCATCGCCCGGCCAGGCAACCTTGGTCAGGTCGGCCGCAGCCAGAGACTCGGCACTCACGGTATCCTCGCCCTGCTCCAACACGCGGCGACGCAGAGCGGCGGATAGCGCGTGCGCCCACAGGCCCTCGGCCTCGGCCAGGCGCTGCGTCGCGGGAGCGTCGGAGAGCAGGCCCTCGGGTGTATAGCAAATGACACTCGAGCGCTTAACGAATTCTTCGACCGAAAGCGGGTTGGAGAACATGGCCGTACCGCCGGTCGGCAGCGTGTGGTTGGGGCCGGCAACGTAATCGCCGAGCGGCTCGGAGCTCCACGCGCCCACAAAGATGGCGCCGGCGTTGCGAATGCCGCCGAGCAGGCCCATCGCATCCTTGCAGTGCAGCTCAAGGTGCTCGGGCGCCACGGTGTTCACCGCCTCGACGGCGGCAGCCATATCGGCGGCCACCACGATGATGCCCTCGTTATCGAGCGAGGCGCGCGTGATTTCGGCGCGTGGCGACTGCGCCACCAGAATGTCGATGCCAGCCTCGACCTCGCGCGCAAACTGCCCATCGCAGGTCACCAGATAACAGGCGGCCAGCGGATCGTGCTCGGCCTGGGCCATCAGGTCTGCCGCGACCACCATGGGCTTGGCCGTGGCATCGGCCAGCACGCAGACCTCGGACGGGCCAGCGACCATGTCGATTCCCACGCCGCCCGAGACAATCTGCTTGGCAGCGGCAACAAAAGCGTTGCCCGGACCGGTGATTTTATCGACACGCGGAATGCTCTCGGTACCGTATGCCAGCGCGGCCACGGCCTGGGCGCCGCCCACCATATAGATTTCGTCCACGCCGCCGAGCTTTGCTGCGGCGAGCGTGTAGGGGCTGATCAGGCCGTCTTTTTGCGGCGGGGTCACCATAACCACGCGCTTGACGCCGGCAACCTTGGCGGGAATGGCGTTCATGAGCACCGTGGAGGGATACTGCGCGCGACCGCCCGGCACATAGATGCCAGCCGCCGCGAGCGGGGTCACCTTAACGCCGAGCATCGTGCCGTCCGGGCGCGTGGTAAACCAGCTCTGTTCGACCTCGCGCTGGTGGAACTCGCGAATCTGGCGCGCGGCCTTCTCGAGCGCGGCGACAAAGGCCGGATCGAGGCCTTCGAGCGCGGCATCGATCTGCTCTTGCGGCAAACGGAAGCTCTGCAGTTCAACGCCGTCAAAACGCCGACAGTAGTCGCGCACCGCGGCATCGCCATTGGCGCGCACGTTGGCCACGATATCGCGGGCGGCGTCGACGATGTTTTGCGGCAGCACGCCCTTACGGTTGAGTTGGTTGGTAACGAGGCGCTCACCGGGAGCAAGTTTGATGGTCTTCATATCGGTATCCCCTATCGGTCGAGGTTGTGTTCGAAAAACGAGCGACTGGGCGGCGGCGCCAATCGACCCGCAGCCCAGACGTTGGGGCGCCCGTGCGTACTCGCGCTATTGTGCCGAGCCCGCAACGGGCTCAAAATGCTTGTCCTTCACGGCCGCGGCCAAGCGATCTGCCAGATTACGCACGCGCGGATCTAAGCGCGCGGCACCCGGGTTGACAAAGAAGCGGGCCGTGCAGTCCATGATGCGGCCGGTGATGACCAGGTCGTTGTCGCGCAGCGTGGCACCCGTGGCGGTAATATCCACGATGCGATCGGTCATGCCGACGATAGGGCCCAGCTCGATGTTGCCGTGTAGCGAAACGATGTCGGCGTTCACGCCGCGCTCGGCATACCAGGCACTCGCGATGCGCGGGTACTTGGTTGCCACGCGAAGCGAACCGCGGCGGGCATAGTTGCGCTCGGTCTGACCGACGCGCCATGCGGGCTCCGCCTCGATAAAGGTGCACAGGCCGTAGCCCAGATCGACCAGCTGCAGCAAGTTGAGGTTTGCCTCGATGAGCGAGTCCCAGCCACAGATGCCGCAGTCGGCACCGCCACAGCCCACAAAAGCGGGCGCGTCGCTGGGACGCACGATGACAAACTCGATATCGCCGACCGTACCCTTGCCGGCACGCGTGTCGCGGCCGCGCACGATCAGGTGACGACCGGGATCGCGCAGCTCCGAGACATCCAAGCCCGCGGCCTCGAGCACGTCGAGCGTGTCGGCCTTGAGCGAGCCCTTGGGCACGGCAATGCGCAGCGGACCCTCGGCGCCACGGCCCGCGGCGTGATTGCCATCGGAAGCAGCGTCCTCGGCCGAGGTGCGCGCGGCCTCCAGACGCTCGAGCGAAAAGGCGAAGCCCGCCGCCGGCACCTCGATGCCGTCGCCGAACGCACCAGTAAAGATGGAGTCGTAGCGTCCGCCCGAACCGACCGGATCGGGCAAGCCGCCGGCATAGGCCTTAAAGACCAGGCCCGTGTAGTAATCAAACGAGTTCATGATGGAGAAGTCGAAGGACAGCACCTGGGCGTCCTCGGGAGCCAGGCCATCGACCAGGGCACGCATCTCGCGCGTCAGCGGCGCGACAATGCCGGCGGTCTCCAGCAGCGCATCCACGCGGTCGAGCACCTCGGCACCACCGTGCAGGCGCGGCAGCTCGCTAATGGCCGCCTTGACGGCATCGGACTCGGCGCTTGCCGCCACGCGGGCATCGAGGCCCACAAAGTCGTTAGCGTGCACACAGCGCAGGGCCTCGGCAGCCAGCTGGCGATCCTCGCATGCCGCGAGCAATTCCTTAAAAGGACGCACGCTACCTGCAATAATGCGCGCATCGGGAAGTGCCAGCTCGCGCACGGCCTCCGCCACCAGCGAGACGATCTCGACATCGCCCGCGGTATCGCCCACACCGATAAGCTCAAAGCCCAGCTGTGTAAACTGACGCGAGCCGCCGGCATTGCGCTGACACTCGCGGACCACCGGCGCCTCATAGCGCAGGCGCAGCGGCAGATCGGCCGCGCGCATGCGAGTCGAAACCAGGCGAACGATCGGCAGCGTGTTGTCGGGACGGACCACCAGCAGGCGACCATCATCGTCAAAGAGCTTAAACGGCGTGTCCGCAATGCGGCCGCCCTCCTCGAGTGAACCCTTGTCCTCGAGCAGTGGCGTCTCGACCGGCAGGTAATGATGCTCCCTAAAGCAGCCCTTCACCGTACATGCGATCTCCTCGCGCGCCTGAGCCTCCTCGGGCAATATGTCCCGGAATCCCCACGGTGTGGCCGTCATCTGGTAAGCCTCCTCATGCTGTGTTTCATATAGAGCAGAAGACCGGCATAGCTCCGCCGGTCTTCTGGGTACTTTAGCATACTAGAGTGTTTGCGGGGAGAATCGTCCTCCTCGGCTCATAGCGTATTCATTTGGAAACATAGGGGAAAGCGTGTCCCGCCCGCCAGCCAAAAACTGGGATGCGGGGGACCTCGGACGTTTTTCCGGACCATGTCCCGGCGCTATGCCGCATGGCCCCTCTCCTCGCGATACTCCCTAATGGTCTTCCATCCTAGGTCCTTCTTGAGCTTGCCGTCCCTGTACCACTCGATATATTCGCCGAGCAGGCGGGAGAACTCGTCGAACGGCACGCCGGTCCAGTCCCTGCCCTCGAAGAAGTCGCACTTGAGCGTGCCGAAGAACCCCTCGGCGCGCGCGTTGTCGGGGCTCCGGGCCCTCCTCGACATCGAGCGCACCACCCCGGGGCCGCACGCCTCGCGCCACTCGCGCCCCATGTAGACGGCGCCGCCGTCGGTGTGCACCGTGAGCGGCCGGTCCTCGGTCGGCCCGACTATCCCCACCAGGTCCCTGAGCATGCCGACCATCAGGTCGGAGTCGGCGTGGACCGAGACCCTCCAGCAGATCGGCCACCCGTCGAAGCAGTCGATCGCGGGCGACAGGTACGCCCTGTACCCGTCGAGCCTGAACTCCGTGACGTCGGTGACCACGAGCAGGCCGGGCGCGGGCGCGCGGAAGTCGTGCGTCCCGTCCGCGCGCAGTGGGACGTTGGCCGGGCGCTCCGCGAGCTCGCCCCGGTAGCTGCGGTACCTCGCCCTCCGGCGCATCTGCGCCGCCTTGCGGGCGACCAGGCCCTCCTCGCGCATGATCCGGCGCACGACCTTCTCGGACGCGACGACGGGGCTCTCGGCGTCCCCGGGCGCGAGCTCGCGCCACGAGACGGGCTCGCCGGGTCCCCTCCTGAGGTCGCGGTCACGGACTCAGGCCCGTAGACGCCGCCGCTCGCCTCGAACGACGCGCGCACGCGCTCCCTGAGCGCGGCCTTGGGGTCGGGCCTCGAGATCCTGGGCGCCTGGTCAAGATAGGTGCTCTTCGGGATCGACAGGGTCCTGGTCAACGTCCGCGAGCCTCACCGCCGGCGAGAGCCTCCTCGCCGCCTCTCCCGCCCTGTGCTTCTCCTCGTTCGTCAAAGAGCCAGGGCCTGGTGCTTTTAGGACGTCCAACACCGCCAGGGCCTCGGCGAGCCTGACCTCGGCCTCGCGGGCGCGCTCGGCGGGGTCGTCGGGAAGCCCCTCCAGGCCCCAGTCCCGCCAGTCGGTCTGCTCGGGCGGCTCGCCGCCGGCCCCTCCGCGCCCGGTCCTCTCCATCTTGCCCGCGCCCCCTTCGGCTCGACGCTTCCGCGGGGAGGCGGGCTCGGTGCCCGGTCGCCTCGCGGCGAATGCGGGGGTGCCCTCGCCGTGCGAGCAGTGCATGCGCTCCGCCCGGTCGGGCATCTCACGGGCGGTCAGCTCGCCCGCCTCCTCCAGCTTGAGCCAAGCATACAGGTTGTCCTTGTTCGGGAAAAGCGGCAGGCTCCTGCAGGCGGCGGGGGCGGACAGGCCGCTCCGGTGGAACTCCCAGAGAATCCCCTCGCGCTCCTCTTTCGTATACATCGGACTCCCTCCTGGACCCAGATTGGGTCCGAGATTTTGTCCGAGGTCCCCGGTTTCCGGTTGAGGTCCTCAGCGGAAAGTGTGTCCTATTCTGAGCGCCTGTTCTGGGACGTGCTTTCCGCCAGAAGCCTCAAGCGGAAAGCACGTCCCGTTTCTCAAAAAGCGTCAAACGCCAACTCGGCGCCCTGTCCCACTTAGGCGCCAATCGCGCGTCGGTACTCCGCCATAACCTGAGCGTCGGCTGCCGCGGGATTGGCGAAATAGCGCCAATCATAGGTCTCGGCCGAAACAACTCCGCGATAGCCGCGCGCCACCAGCCTATCCAGGTCGGCGCGCATATCGCGGTCGCCGTCACCCCAGGCAAGATGCGTCGTGCCATCTGCCGCAACATCGACAAAATGCACGTGGGCGACATCATCGCCAAGCAGATCAAAATAATCGTCGATGGTATCCCCCGCCACCGCCATAGCGCCCAAATCCAGACACGCCTTAAGTGCCGGATGATCAACTGCCTCGATCATGCGCTTCGTATCGGCCGCCGAGTTCACGATCATCGACTCAACCGGCTGTAGGGCCTCGAGCACCAGTCGCACGCCGCGCTCTCCCGCATGCTCGGCAATCGCACGCAGCATCGAGGCGCTGCGACCCCACGCGTCCTCGATCGGCTCGTTCAAAAATGCCCAGCCGCTCGAGACCATGACCTGCTCGGCTCCAAGTTCCGCCGCGATATCCACAACGTTCTTAAAGTACGCGAGCGTGCGAGTGCGCGCCTCATTCCCGCGCGCCGCGATATTCCACGGCTTGGGATTGTTCTGTTCGGGACAAAGCCCCACAATCCGAACCCCATACCGCTGTGATAGCTCCCGCACCTGCTCGAGCGAATCGTATCCATGGCAATCGACATACAGATGCATCGCCCCGGTCCAAAGCTCGCAACACGTGTAGCCCGAAGCCGACGCCGAAGAAAAGAACTCCTCAAGGTCAAAATAACGATGGCTGATATTCATGACGGCAAGCTGGGGATAGCTCATAATTACTCTCCAACCCAAGCGAGGCCCCGTTCCATATAGGAGCGAGGCCCGATTACACAAACGTTATTTGCTCTTAGTAGTCGAACTGGTGATAGTAGCGACGGTAGTTGAGGTTGTGCTTGGTGACCGTCTCGTAGTAAGCGGCAAGGCGATCGGTGATCAGCGAGGAGAGGATCCACGGAGACACGATGACGCGGAACTCGTCGTCAAGGCCGGGGATCGCGAACTCGGCGGTGTCGATGATGTTGATGTCGGTGTCGCCGGTCACGCCGCGGGTCAGGAACGCGCGGACGCGCTCGTCGAGCTTGCGGTTCTCGTCCTCGCCCATGAACAGGAACACGGGGACGCCGGGCTCCACGAGCTCGAGGGTGCCGTGGAAGAAGTCGGCCGAGGTGATGTAGCGGGTGCGCTTCCACTGCATCTCCTCCAGGATGCACATCGAGAACAGGATGGTCTCGCCCCACAGGGCGCCGGAGCCGATGAACATGGTGTAGGGGGCCAGGGCGTACTTCTTGGCGAGCTCCTCGGCGCGCGGCTCGAAGCGCTTGCGGATATCGAGCATGTCCTTCCAGATGTCCTTGGTCTGCTCGATAAACAGATCGAACTTGGGGAAGCAGCCGCGGCGGTTGAGCAGGCGCAGGCCGAAGCAGTCGGCGAGGTAGTAGCCCTTCTCGCAGCCGCCCGAACCATGGTCAGAAGCCATGGCGACGCAGTTCTCGGCGCCGACAGCCTGGCCGATGGGGCCCTCGGGCTTGGTCATGGCGTAGACGCGCACGCCCATGCCCTTCATCTTCTTGACGGCCTCGAGGACCTCGGGGGTGGTGCCGGACTCGGAGGCGGTGAGCACGACGGACTTCTCGGTCATGCGCTTGTGGCCCATGGCGTTCCACTCGGCGGCGTGGATCAGGTAGACCTCGAGGTCGCGGTCGCCGAACTTGTTCATGAGGTACTCGAGCTGCATGAGCTCGTCCCAGGTGCCGCCGACACCCATCAGGAACACGGCGTCGTAGCCCTCGTCGGCAACCTTGTCGGCGAGCGCGGTCATCTTCTTGCCGGTCTCGTAGAGCGCCTTGCCGTCCTCGAGATAGCCCTCCTGGTCGAAATGCATGATCTCGATCTTCTCGGTTTCCTTCATTTGTCTCTCCTTTCTGGGGTTGTTTCCACATCCCCCATGCCAACGGGCATCAAAACCCGCTTACATTCCGTAACACTCGGCCGCTTTGGCCTTAAGCGCATTGACTGACTCTTCGTAGCCCTCTGCCTTGACCTCCATTTGCTTGGAGACAGCATCGAGATACGGGTGCACGTCCCATGACTTCAGACGCTCGGCTATCATGGCCGCAATCGTCTGGAAGAACACAAGATTGGGAATTGCGCTGAGCAGCGGCGCCACCTGAGGCACCGCAACCTCGTGAGCCCTACCCTTGGGATGGGCCGTGAGCAGCACCGTTTTTGTCGTAACGTTCGATAGCGCATCAGCGATATTCGCAAGACGCTCCGACCCCTGCGGATCGTCGACGATAAACACCAGATAGCCCGGAACGATCTGCATCTCGGGACCGTGGACGAACTCCTCGCCTTCGTGATGCATGGCAGGAATCTTGATGGTCTCGCTCAGCTTGAGGGCCGCCTCTTCGGCAACGCCATAGTTGGGGCCGTTGCCGACGACCATGGCGGGCGTGTGCTCAGAAAGCTCGAGCATGTGGTCTTGGACATATGCCTCGGCGGTCTTGCACATCACGGCATTGGCCTGGATAGCCTCACGCAGGTCGTCAAGACGCTGGGCAACGCCCTTGGCGTCAATCGTTCCGCGCGCCTGACCGCCGTAAATACCAAAGAGCACCAAGTACTCAACGAGCACCTCGACGCCCAGAGTCACAAAGTCCACCGACTCGACGCCCACACCGTAGTTAAGAACGATGTCAGCGTGTTCCTTGATGGGTGCCTCGACGTTTGCCGTGAGCGCAACTGCAGCCATATCGTGTGCGCGCATGTAATCGAGCGCCGCAATCGTATTGGTCGAATAGCCACTCTGCGAAACGGCAATGTTGAGCACATGCTGCGGATAGGTGTGTTCAAAATCGACGAAGGCCTCGGGCGTCACAACGGACACCTGCATTTGCAGGGCATCTTGCAGGTAATCGCGGGCGCAATCGGCGGCATGGCGCGACGAACCCGAAGCAACGATGCGCAGCGCGTCAAAAGAACCGGACTGGAAAATATCAACGAGCTGCGCTACCAGCTCAGACGAACGCTCGAGGTTCTCCCCCATACGCACATGGGCAAGCTGAACGTAATCGAGCATCTTCATCGTCTCACCTCGTAACAAATCATTAGTATTTGATACCAATCACAGTTACAGGTTACGGCTTTTTGATACCTCTTTGTCGATTAATTTATCCCCATCGGCGAACGGTCGATTTTGAGCCCTGTAAGGTTGTATATACAGCTGACCCAACGATCAAAACTGGTTAGTTTCCCAGCCGTTATTCACAAAATACCAGCTAGTACGTATAGGTGTAGCCGCCCGTATCGCCACGATTGAAGGACTTTACATACTCGATAGCCTGACCGCTCGCGTCATAGCTCACGCATTCCAAAAGCAAAACAAGATCGCCCTGTTCCAGTCCAAGGAGACCGGCATCTCGTGCGCCCAGCGCTTCGATATCGAGCTTTTCCTGTGCCATGACTGGCTTTCGGCCCAGCATCTCATAGGTCTCGTACAAACTGAAGACCGACACGTCAATATCTTCGATGGTTGGGAACAGCAGGCAGGGAATCAGCGCCGTCTCAATCGATACGGGGCTACCGTTTATGCAGTTCAGGCGTCGAACGGAATAGAGCAGGTCGTCCTCGGCGATGCCAAACAGGTCGGCGTAATATGGCCCCGCATAACGCTTGGAACGCGCGAGAATACGGACGGACGGCTCGCCGCCCGAAGCACGGACCGATTCACGGAAACCGACCGTGCGTTCAAAAAAAGCAGGTACTTTCTGCGCCACAAAGGCACCTTTTCCCCGAACACGGCGAATCTGCCCGCGCCGAACCAGCTCATCGACAGCGCTTCGGATGGTCAAGCGTGTCGTACCAAATTCCTCGGCAAGGTCTTTTTCGGACGGAATCATGGAACCCGTGGGATATATACCGCGCTCGATACGTTCCTCGATGCGGCGTCGAATGCGCATATAAACCGGGGTGGCATCTACTGTTTCAGCCATTGTTCACCTGCCACGCTCCTCATGCCGTTCTCTTCGCCGTTATCGGCAAAGCGGAACTTTGTGGGCAAAATCACCGATTTGCAATGCTCCACAAAACGCATGTCCTTATCGAATTCGATCGAGCTCTCATAGAACACCGGCGTTCCCTCTTCTTGCTGGAGCAGCTCGGCCTCTTCGGCGTTCAAACGCGAGATGGAGATATGCTCACGTCCATGCTCAACACGCACGCCACCTTCTTTGAGCAAGACATCGTAAAGGCTCTCACACTCAAAATCGTGCTCGGGAAGCGCGGGGCACAGGGACAGGTTAACGTGAGCGGTCTCGATTGACGCCGGCTCGCCCTCTATAAGCCGAATGCGCTGCATGCGGAGTAAAGGAGCGCCCACAGCCACCCCAAGCTTGTCGGCAAGCGCCTCATCCGCCTCGATGGTCCCGGTGGAAACCAGACGAGAAGAGGGGTGCAGGCCGGCAGTCCGCACAGCATCGGAAAAGTTATACGTTTCCTGGAAGATATTCAGCGGCTTGGGAGGACACACATACGTACCCGATCCGCGACGGCTCTCGAGCGTTCCACACGAGATGAGCCGCGTGATACCGGCGCGCAACGCCGTACGCGAAACGCCAATCTCTTCGCACAGCACGCGCTCAGCCGGCAGGCGATCGCCGCCGGCAAGCTGGTGGTGCTGGATATACCAAAGAATTCCCTCAACAGCACGATCTTTGGGGGGAATTGCATAAGATTCGCCTGCCATTGCACAGACTCCTCATTCAGAAACGTATGCCGCCAAAATTAGACCAGCCCTCCCATGGCATCAAATTCGGCCTTGATCTTCTCGGCGACATTCCGATACGACTTATATAGACTTGAATCGCGTTTGACTTCGTCGGTCATAACGGGAATCTCTAATTTGGAAACCTCGTCTTTTCCCGTCTGAACCGCCACAACAACGCCCATACCAAGACACATATTACGCTTGGCAGCGTTTATTTTCGCCGCCTTGGCAGGATTTGCCAGGATACGCTGGGCAAATTCCTGTTTTGAGGCCACTTCCTCGGCCTCCGGATCGCCCGCCTCGGCCACTTCGCACTGCAACACATCCGCATAGTCAAAAATCTTCGGCTCGCCGCCGCGCTGATGCACGGCCCACTTGCGGCGCGTGGCATCCTGGTAGATAGCCGGCAAAAACGTAAACCGCGGTGGGTCCAAAATCGTATCCGTGATGGTAAACACATCGGGATCAAAGGCATCCTGCGGGTTTTTCTTCTTGAACAGCCCCATATCAGCCTCCCGTACTAGCATTAAACAACTCATGCTGAATATAGCACCAATTTCAAGCCACTGCTTTATCGCATCGGTGCGCGGCGTCTATGGCTCGCCCAGCGGAAGAGTTCACGGACGAGGGCCGGGGTGCCTGCCTTGTTTTGAGAAGTGGGCTCCGCGAACTTCTCAAAACAAGGCAGGCACCCCGGCCCCGCCGGCAAATAGCAGACACTCCGCATGCAATCTATGCAAACAAACAAGTACGTTTAGCTACATTCGGTAAGTTCGAGCACGCTGCCCTTAACGATAAGCGCCGGCTCCAGGACGACCTCTTCGGCACGCCTGCCGCCCCTGCCGGCAAGACGCTTGGACATGCAGCCAAAAGCATGCTCCGCAAGGACGCCAGGATCCTGCTCAATCGCGGTCAGCGCCGGCTCAAAGAGAACATCGGCCGCCGAGTTGTCATAGCTCACCACCGAGATATCGCCCGGGATGCTCTTCCCCATCTCGTGCAAGCGCTTGAGCAGACCGAGGGCGATGTTATCCGAACTTGCGAACACAGCGGTGGCATCAGTTGCGAGCACCGCCTCCGAGGCCTCGTATGCACTCGGAATGTAGTACTCGCTCTCAAACTCCAAGCGTGCGTCGATAGGCAGGCCAACCTCGCGCAGCGCGCGCTCATAGCCGGCAAGTCGTTTACGCCCCGTATTGGAACGGCGCGCGTTAACCAAGCAGGCAATGCGACGGTGGCCCTGCTCGATCAGATAGCGGGTGGCCATGTAGCCGCCCATCTCGTGATCGAACATCACCTTGTCGCACTCGAGTCCCTCAATGGCACGGTCGACCATTACGGCCGGAATGGGCAGGTGGCTGACTTCTTCGCGCAGGGCGCGGTCGTCGGAGAACTCGTCGCCCACGACCAGGAAGACGCCATCGACGCCGCGCGTCACCAGCTGGCGCAGCAGCTCCAGATCGTCATCGGCGCTTCCGCCCGAGCTGGTAATGAAGAGCGCATAGCCGTCCTCGCGGCAGCGCTTTTCCAGGCTACCGGCGAGCGAGGCAAAAAAGCGGCTCTCGATGTTAGGGACGATAAGGCCCAGCGTGCGCGACTCGCGCATGACCAGACTACGCGCAATCTGGTTAGGAACATAGTGGTTGCGCGCCGCGACCTCCTTGATGAGTTTGCGGTTTTCTTCCGAGATGCGACAGGGCCGATTATTGAGCACAAGCGAGACCGACGAGGGGGAAAGCCCCACCTCCTGGGCGATCTGCTTGAGGGTGACTTTGTTGGCCATCTCGCTCCTTCCGGGTTTACGCGCAATCTCTTGAAAGTATAGCGACTACCCCTCTACCTCGGTGATAAACACTTTACCAATCCGGTAGACGGCTGTTTTATCGCCGCCAGCGCACCAAATCCGTCCGGGTGGGGTATATTGCAATCGATTGATGACAACGACCACCAAAAGGCGGATATTCGTATGCACGAGAACGACTTTTTTAACGAGGACCTGCTGTGCGCGCTCGCTGGCGTTGCCGGCGAGGACAACGTGCTGATGAGCGAGCCCATGCGCGAGCACACCACGTTTAAGATCGGCGGCCCGGCCGATGTCTTTGTCACGCCCGATACCGAGCAGGGACTCGTCGCCACGCTTGACACCTGCTATCGTTGCGATCTGCCGCTCACCATCGTGGGCAACGGCTCCGACCTACTCGTCGGCGACAAGGGCATCCGCGGCGTCGTCGTGGCGTTGGGCGAGGGCCTCTCCAACATCACCGTCGACGGCACGCATGTCACGGCGGCAGCCGGTGCCTTGCTTTCCGATGTCGCCGTGGCGGCAGCCGAGGCCGGTCTCACCGGCATGGAGCCCATCTCGGGCATCCCCGGATCGGTCGGCGGCGCCTGCTACATGAACGCCGGGGCCTACGGTGCCTGCATGGCCGATGTGCTGGAGTCCGTGCGCGTCTACAAACCCGCTCGCCAGCTCGACGACGGCACCCGCGGTAGCGGCAATATCATCGAGTTCGATGTCGACGAGCTCAACCTGGGCTATCGCAAGAGCCGCATCGCCGACGACGGCTTTACCGTGCTTTCGGCCACCTTCAATCTCGCCCCGGGCAACGCCGCGATGATTAAAGCCGACATGGACGACTACCGCCAGCGCCGCGAGGACAAGCAGCCGCTCGACATGCCGAGTGCCGGCTCCACCTTCAAGCGCCCCGAGGGCCACTTTGCCGGCAAGCTCATCATGGACGCCGGCCTGCGCGGCCACGCCGTCGGCGGCGCACAGGTAAGCGAAAAGCACTGCGGCTTCATCGTCAACGCCGACCACGCCACCGCCGCCGACGTCGACGAACTCATCCGCGACATCCAAGCCAAAGTCAAAGAGCAGTTCGACGTAGACCTAGAACCCGAAGTCCACCGAGTAGGCGAATTTTTATAAAAAGAAGGCCCCGAAAGGGGCCTTCACCATATTTATTCAGACAACCCAGTCCGGTGTGTCACGCCTTGGACCCAGAAGGTCCGGGGCTGGGGGCGAGGCATAAGGTTGGTCGCGAGTTCCGCACGCAAAGAAGGCCACTTAGTGTGGCCTTCGTCTTGCGCAGGACTGTAGAGCAGGCAACCTTATGCCTCGCCCCCAGTCCCGGACCAACTTGCTTCAAACCGCAGCTACGACAGCGCGATACCGCCAAGCCAGCCCCAACGCACGCCAGAGCCAGTGCCATAGAAGCTAATAAACGAATCAAGCGACTTAGACGTAATGGCACCCTCGTTGCTCATAACGATACCGCCGCCAACATAGATACCCACATGACCGTAGATAAGGCCCGGAGCACCCGTGCCGCTGTGCGAGGAATCGGCCACGATCATGCCCACCTGTAGCGCCGAGCGGTCGGAGCTATAGCACCAGGCGTTGAACATGTCACACGCGTTGCCGCCAAAATAGCCCACGCCGGCGTTACGGAAGACATTGGTAACCCACGCCGCGCACCAGTTCTGACCCGGCGAAGGCGTGGAGTAGCACGCGTTGACGACGGCCTGCTGCTTGCCCGAGCCGGCATTCTGCTGCGGAGTTCCGGGCGCATACGATCCACCACCCGAACTCGAACCACCCGAGTAGGAATTGTTCTTGTTCGCGGCGGCAGCGGCAGCGGCGGCCTTCCTGGCAGCCTCCTCGGCCTGGGCGGCAGCGAGAATCTCGGAATCGCGCTGAGCCATGAGCTCCTTGACGTCGTCGGAAAGACCGTTCAGCACGGTCTGGACTTCTTGCTGCTTGGCCTGCATATCCTGCATCTGAGCCGTCTGCTGGTCCTTGAGCTTCTCTAAGTCGGCCTTCTGCGACTCGAGCTCGGTCTTTTGCGCATCGAGCTCTTCCTGGATGGTCTGAATGTCCTCGATGGCGTCGCGGTCGCTCTTGTTGATCTTCTCAACGTAATGCGCGTTGGCGACGAGTTCCTCAAACGAGCCAGAGGCCAGCAGCAGCGACAGGATGTTCGTGCCGCCGGACTTGTAGCTGGCGGCCACGCGATCGGAAAGGTCGTTGCGCTTCTTCTTGAGCTCGGCCTTCTTTTCATCGATCTGGGCCTGCGTGTCGTCAATCTTGCCTTGGACATTCTCGATGTCGTTGAGGGTCTGGGCGTTCTTGTTGGCCAGCGCCGCATACTCATTTGCGATGCTGTCGAGCTGGGCCTGAACCTCGTCGAGCTGGGCCTGGGCGGCATTCAGTTTATCGGTGGTTTCTTTGGAAGCCTCCGCCGCATGGGCGCGAGCGGGCAGGCCAAAAAGAACTGCCGCAGAAGCGGCGCCGAACAGGGCCTTGAGGGCAGTGCGGCGCGAGAGCTCCTGGGAAAGGATGGAATCGCTGTTTGGTGACATATGTACTCCGTTACATGTTTATTTATATGTCGCTCAACTCATACATATTAGCGTACATATGGCGCGTCCCAACGATTTCCACGAACGGCAGGAAACTACAAGGTCAGCGGCTCGTAAGCAAATGTCAAAGATCAGGTTATGCGTACGCAAGCTCTTCTGATGAGTACGTTAGCACAATCCTCTGCTTTTCCTACAGCGCACGATTTGGGCGTCCCTGCCTGCGCTATACTCCCCTGAAGAAGTGTTCCTGATTCGATAGGAGACTACATGTCCAAAGCACTCGACCCCAAAGACACCTGCGTCCTCGTTACCGGTGGCGCCGGTTTTATCGGCTCGCACACCGTCGTTCAGCTGCTCGAGGGTGGCTACCAGGTCGTCATCGTCGATGATCTCTCCAACTCCAGCGCCGTCGCCGTCGACCGCGTCAAGACCATCGTGGGCGACGAGGCCGCCAAGAACCTCACCTTCTACGAGGCCAACGTGCTCGACCGCGATGCGATGAACAAGATCTTCGATACCCATCAGATCGACCGCGTCATCCACTTTGCCGGCTTTAAGGCCGTCGGCGAGTCGGTGAGCAAGCCCGTCGAGTACTACCACAACAACATCGAGAACACCCTGGTGCTCATCGACGTCATGCGCAACCATGGCTGCAAGTCCATCATCTTCTCGAGCTCCTCGACCGTCTACGGCGACCCGGACAACCCGCCCGTCACCGAGGAGGATCCTAAGAAGCCCGCGACCAACCCCTATGGTTGGACCAAGTGGATGATCGAGCAGATCCTTATGGACGTCCACACTGCCGACCCCGAGTGGGACGTCGTGCTGCTCCGTTACTTCAACCCCATCGGCGCTCATCCGTCGGGCCTGATCGGCGAGGACCCTAAGGGCATCCCCAACAACCTGGTGCCCTATGTCGCCCAGGTCGCCGTGGGCAAGCTCGAGGCCGTTCAGGTCTTTGGCAACGACTACCCCACCCCCGACGGCACCGGCGTGCGCGACTACATCCACGTGTGCGATCTGGCCTCTGGTCACGTTGCCGCCCTTAACTGGATGAACGGCAAGACCGGCGTCGAGATCTTTAACCTGGGCACCGGCACCGGCACCTCGGTACTCGAGGTCGTCGCCGCCTTCTCCAAGGCTTGTGGCAAGGAGCTGCCCTACGTGATTCGCGAGCGCCGCGCCGGTGACATCGCTGCCAACTGGTGCGATGCCTCCAAGGCCGAGCGCATGATGGGCTGGAAGGCCCAGTACGACATCGCGGACATGTGCCGCGATAGCTGGAACTGGCAGAGCCACAACCCCAACGGCTTCGCCGACGCCGAGTAGCAAAAACCTACATACCGCTCTTGCCCCGATCTCACGTTGTGAGGTCGGGGCTTTTTCATGGCATGTAACCATTCGCCGAAAATCGACCAACTTTTTTATCTTGCCTGTATATGTTTAAACAACATGTTTTACAATAGGCGTATCGAATCAGGACATCGGAGGCGGACTGCACACCCATCGGCAGGCCGACCCCACAACAAGAAGGTTGGTGAGCGCATTCATGGAGCGTGCAAGCGGCGTCCTCATGCCCGTCTCATCTCTGCCCGGACCATACGGAATCGGCGGCTTTGGCTGGAATGCCTACGACTTCGTCGATTTTCTCGCCTTGTGCAAACAACATTACTGGCAGATTCTGCCCCTTACGACGACCAGCTATGGCGATTCGCCCTATCAGTCGTTCTCGGCCCGCGCAGGCAACCCCAACTTTATCGACTTTGCCGAGCTTATCGAGGCAGGGTATCTGGAGCAGCGCGATATCGATGGCGTGTACCTGGGTTCTGACCCCAGTAACGTCGACTACGGTGCCATCTTTGGCGGCCGCCGTCAGATTCTCGACCGCGCCGCCGAGCGCTTTGCTGCCGACAAGCCGGCCGATTTCGATGACTTTATCCAGGCCAACGAGGACTGGCTCATCCCCTACTGTGAGTTCATGACCGTCAAAGAGGAGTGCGGTCTCAAGGCGTTTTGGGAGTGGCCCGCGGAGCTCCGCACCCGCGGTGAGGCTTCCGCCAAGGTCTGCGCCGACCATCCGGCGCGTATGCTCTACCACCAGATGACGCAGTACTTCTTCGATCGCCAGTGGAACCGCCTCAAGGCCTATGCCAACGAGCGCGACATTCTCATCATCGGCGACCTGCCCATCTATGTCTCGCGTGACTCTGTCGAGATGTGGGCGACGCCTGAGCTCTTTAAGATCGACGCCGCCGGCAATCCCGTGAGCGTCGCCGGCACGCCGCCCGACCAGTTCTCGGCCACCGGCCAGTACTGGGGCAATCCCATCTACGACTGGGACGCTATGGAGTCCGATGGCTTCTCCTGGTGGGAGGGCCGCATTCGCGCCGCCCTCGACATGTACGACGTCATCCGCCTGGATCACTTCCGCGGCTTCGAGGCCTATTGGGAGGTGCCGTTCTCCTCGCCCGATTCGTCCTACGGTTCGTGGACGCAGGGCCCCGGCCTCAAGTTCTTCAAGACGCTCGAGGAAAAGCTCGGCACGCTGCCCATCATCGCCGAGGACCTGGGCTTCCTCACCCCCGGCGTCATCGACATGCGCGACAACTCGGGCTTCCCCGGCATGAAGATCCTGCAGTTTGCCTTTGAGGGTACCAACTCGTACTACCTGCCGCATAACTACATCGCCAACACCGTCGCCTATGTGGGCACCCACGACAACGAGACGGCGCGCGGTTGGTTTGAGGGAACGGCCACCCCGCGTCAACGCGAGCAGGCAGCCCTGTACACCCATCAGCAGGCCGGCGAACCCATGGCAGATGCACTCAATCGCACCATCGCCGCCAGCGTGAGTGACACGTGCATCTACACCATGCAGGACCTGCTCAACTTGGGCAACGAGGCGCGCATCAACACCCCTGCCACGCTGGGCGGCAACTGGACCTGGCGCATGCTCGACGGCGCCATCACCCGCGAGCTCGAGCACAAACTCACCGACTGGACCGAGACCTACTTCCGCATCCCGTCGGAAGCCGAAATCGAGCTTCCTCAATAGGAGCTACCGCGCCCGACCCCTCCCCACCGTGCGGACGCGCTTGCTTTTCCCGCGCGAGGCCACCCCAATCCCCTCGCGCGGGCTTCTTATGAATTGCAGACATGAAACAACCCATCACAGGAGAAAACATGCCCCAAATTAACCTCATGGAACTCGCCGAGCAGTCTTTTGGCACCTCGCTCGAGCAGCTCGACGACCGTCGCATTTACAAGCTACTGGTCAAACTCGTGCAGGAGCGCTCCGCCGCCCGCCCGCTCAACAACGGCAAGAAAAAGCTCTATTACATTTCCGCCGAATTTTTGATCGGCAAGCTGCTCATCAACAACATGATCGACCTCGGCATCTACGACGAGGTTAAGGACCAGCTCACCGCCGCAGGCCACGACCTCAACAAAATCGAGGAATTCGAGGTCGAGCCGTCACTCGGCAACGGCGGCCTGGGCCGCTTGGCCGCATGCTTCCTGGATTCCATCGCCACGCTGGGCTTGACCGGCGATGGCGTGGGCCTCAACTATCACTACGGTCTGTTCCGTCAGCGCTTTGTCGACAACCAGCAGAAGGCCGTCCCCGACGAGTGGCTCGGTGAGCAGGACATCCTAGTCGACGATGACCGCTCCTACACCGTCGAGTTCGGCGATTTTGCCGTTACCTCCAAGCTCGTCAACATCGATGTGCCCGGTTACGGCCAGTCCACCAAGAACCGCCTGCGCCTGTTCGACCTGGCGAGCGTCGACGACGGCCTGGTCCCCGGCAGTTCCATCGACTTCGACAAGACCGAGATCGCCAAGAACCTCACCTTGTTCCTCTACCCCGACGATTCCGACGAGCAGGGCCGCCTACTTCGCATCTATCAGGAGTACTTCATGGTGAGCAACGCCGCCCAGCTCCTGATCGACGAGGCCGTCGAGCGCGGCAGCAACCTGCACGATCTGACCGATTACGCCGTTGTCCAGATCAACGACACGCACCCCACCATGGTCATTCCCGAGCTCATTCGCTTGCTCACCACCGAGCATGGCATCGAGTTTGACGAGGCCGTGACCATCGTACGCTCCATGGTCGCCTACACTAACCACACGATTCTTGCCGAGGCGCTCGAGAAGTGGCCGCTCGCCAGCCTACAGAAGGTCTCCCCTGCCATCGCCGACATTATCGTCAAGCTCGATGAGGTCGCGAAGGCCGAGCACGATGACCCGCGCGTCGCCATCATCGACAAACACGAT
This sequence comes from Collinsella sp., assembly GCA_019419585.1. Classification (GTDB taxonomy): domain Bacteria; phylum Actinomycetota; class Coriobacteriia; order Coriobacteriales; family Coriobacteriaceae; genus Collinsella. The sequence continues at coordinate 122,726 of DXZQ01000001.1, forward strand.
ACCGTCCACATGGCCCACATGGACATCCACTTTGGCTTCTCCATCAACGGCGTAGCCGCCCTCCACACCAAGATCCTGGAGGACACCGAGCTTCATCCGTTCTACGAAATCTATCCCGAGAAGTTCTCCAACAAGACCAACGGCATCACCTTCCGCCGCTGGATCCATGGGGCCAACCCCGCGCTCGCCAGCCTGCTCGACGATGTGATCGGCACCGACTGGCGCAGCACCGGCGATCTGAGCAAACTCGCCAAGTTCGCCGACGACAAGGACGTTCTTGAGCGCCTGGCCGCCACCAAGGTCGAGGCCAAGGCCATCATGCGCCAGTTCATGGCGCTCGAGCAGGGCGTGACCATTCCCTCCAACGCCATCATCGACGTCCAGGTCAAGCGCATCCACGAGTACAAGCGCCAGCAGATGCTCGCGCTCTACATCATCTGGAAGTACCTCGATATCAAGAACGGCAACAGACCTAAGCACCCCGTCACCATCATCTTTGGCGGCAAGGCGGCGCCTGCCTACACTATCGCGCAGGACATCATCCATCTGATCTTGACGCTGTCGCAGTGGATTGCAAACGACCCCGACGTGACTCCCTACCTGCAGGTTGTCATGATCGAGAACTACAACGTCACCGCCGCCGAGCGCGTGATCCCCGCCGCTGACATCTCCGAGCAGATCAGCCTGGCCTCCAAGGAGGCGAGCGGCACCTCTAACATGAAGTTCATGCTCAACGGCGCCCTAACCCTGTGCACGCTCGACGGTGCCAACGTGGAGATTGCCGAGCTCGTGGGCGACGAGAACATCTATACCTTTGGCGCCTCTTCCAAACAGGTCGAGCAGCTCTATGCCAACGGCACCTATGACGCCGGTATGCTCTACCGCAAGCCCGGCATTAAACTGCTGGTGGACTTCATCACCAACCCGGCCTTTATGGCGACCGGCAATGCCGAGCGCCTGCAGCGCCTGCACGACGACATTAAGGGCAAGGACTGGTTTATGGCCCTGCTCGACATTGAGGAGTACATCCAGACCAAGGAGCGCGTGCTGGCCGACTACGAGGACCAGGACGCCTGGATGCGCAAGACGCTCATCAATATCGCCAACGCCGGCACCTTCTCGTCCGACCGCACCATCTCCCAGTACAACGACGAGATCTGGCACCTGAACTAATTTCACTTCCCTTACCCATCCTCTTGAGAAACGGAGTCGTGGCAACACGGCTCCGTTTTTTGTGCCCGCACGTTATCCTGTGACCCGACTCGACCGAAGAATCTCGATCTGTAACAGCTACTCGGTAAAAACGGCCCCAGCTGTTACAGATTGAGACATACCGGCCCCTCCCCTTGGGTTTATCTCAATCTGTAACATCTAACGTCCGAAATCGGCCCTACCCGTTACAGATCGAGACAAACGACCGGCCAGACAGCCCCAACACAAAGAAAGGCTCCCCTCTCGCCCAGTGGACGGGAAGGGAGCCTTATATGTGACCGCGGCAAAAGGATGGCAATACCGCAGTCGCCCAAAGGGAGGGCCTGGATGCACCGGGCCTAGATAAGGTTCTTGCCAGATACCTTATCGAAGAGGTGGGTCGCGTTCTTCTCGAACTTGAACCAGATGGTGTCGCCAGCCTTGAGCGCGCCCTTGGCCTCGAGGTCGACGACGGGGATAATCAGGACAAACTGGCCGTCGGGAGCGGTCACGTGGACATGCTCGGTCGAGCCCATGAGCTCGGTCACCTCGACGGTGCCCTGGAGCGCACCCTCCTCGCCCTTGTCGGCAAGCAGAATCTGCTCGGGGCGCACGCCGGCCGTGATCTCCTTCACGTCGCCGCCGTCCCAGTTGAGGGCAAGCTGAGCGCAAGTCTCGGGGGCGAGCGCCACGTTCATATCCTCGGTCTTGACGGTAAAGCCGTTGCCCGAGCGCACCAGCTGGGCATCGAAGAAGTTCATCTGCGGCACGCCGATAAAGCCGGCGACGAAAATGTTCGCGGGATGGTTGAAGACCTCCTGCGGGGTGGCGATCTGCTGGACGACGCCGTCCTTCATGACCACGATGCGATCGCCGAGGGTCATAGCCTCGGTCTGGTCGTGGGTAACGTAGATGAAGGTGCCCTTGATCTCGTGACGCAGCTTAATGAGCTCGGCGCGCATCTGGTTACGCAGCTTGGCATCCAGGTTGGACAGGGGCTCGTCCATCAGGAAGACCTTGGGGTCACGCACGATGGCGCGGCCGATGGCGACACGCTGACGCTGGCCGCCGGAGAGTGCCTTGGGCTTACGGTCAAGGTACTCGGTAATACCCAGGATCTCGGCAGCGGAGCGAACCTTGCGGTCGATCTCGTCCTTGGGGACCTTCTTGAGCTCAAGCGTAAACGCCATGTTCTCGTACACCGTCATATTGGGGTACAGAGCATAGCTCTGGAACACCATGGCGATATCGCGGTCCTTGGGCGCCACGTCGTTGACGCGCTTGCCGTCGATGAGCACGTCGCCCGAAGTGATGTCCTCCAGGCCAGCGACCATGCGCATCGTCGTGGACTTACCGCAGCCAGAGGGGCCAACGAGGACGATGAACTCCTGGTCGTGAACGGTGAGGTTGAAGTCCTCTACAGCGAGCACACCGTCCTCGGTAACCTTGAGGTTGTGCTTCTTCTCCTCGGTCTTCTTCTTTTTGCCAAAGAAGCCCTTCTTTTTGGACTCGTTGTTGGGATACACCTTCTGAACATGTTTGAGAACGATCTCGGCCATGTCTCTACCTTTCGATACGCGGCGCCACGCTGTGGGGCGCCGCAGAAACTTGCAAAACAGTTACGGCATCAGCCCTTGACGGCACCTGCCACCACACCGTCGATGATGTACTTCTGGCAGAAGATGTACATGATGACGATGGGGACAACGACCATCATGATGCAGGCCATCATGGGGCCGAGCTCGACGTGGCCATAGCCGCCACGGAAGTACTGGATCAAGATAGGAATGGTCTTGTACTTGGTGGAGTCGAGCGTAAGGTAGGGCAGCAGGTAGTCGTTCCAGACCCACATGGTCTCAAGGATGCCGACCGAAAGATAGGTGGGCTTCATGATGGGAAGGACGATCTTAAAGAACACCTGAACCGGGTTGCAGCCGTCGATCATGGCCGCTTCCTCAATCTCGAGCGGGATGTTCTTGACGAAGCCGGCGAACATAAAGACCGCGAGGCCCGCGCCAAAACCAAGGTAGATGAAGCAGATGTTAAACGGTGTGTTAAAGCCGATGCGGTCCGCGAGGTTGGACAGCGTGAACATGAGCATCTGGAACGGTACGACCATCGAGAAGACGAACAGGTAATAGAAGAAGTTCGAGATCTTGCTGTTGACGCGCACCACGTACCAAGCGCACATGGAGCAGCACACCAGAATCAGCACGACCGACGTGACCGTGATGATAAGAGAGTACATAAACGCCGAGGCAAAGCCCTGCTCGTTCAGAGCGTGCACGTAGTTTGCGAGGCCGTTGAACGTCTCAGGCGTGAGCAGATCGAACGCCGTGGTGGTGCTGATTGCGGTCGCTTTCTTAAAGGAATTGAGCGCAATCATGAACACGGGGTAGATCCATGCGAGCGACAGAATCGTAAAGAAGATCGAGAGCGCGCGGTTGATAGCCTTATCGCGTTTCATTACTGCTGCACCTCCTTGGACCTCGTGGCCTTAAGCTGGATCATAGAAATAGCGACAACCAGGATGCAGAAGATAACTGCCTTGGCCTGACCGATGCCCTGCCATGCGATGCCAGCACGCGAATAGAACGTGTTGTAGATGTTCAGGGCGAGCATCTCGGTGGAGTGCGCCGGGGCGCCACCGGTAAGGGCGAGGTTCTGGTCGAACAGCTTAAAGCCGTTGGTGATGGACAGGAACAGGCAGATGGTGATGGTCGGCATCAGGTTGGGGATCTTAACCTTCCAAAACGTCTGCCATGCCGTAGCGCCATCGACCTTGGCGGCCTCGATGTAGTCAGACGGGATGGACTGCAGACCGGCGATGTAGATGATCATCATGTAGCCGACCTGCTGCCACAGGGTCAGGATGATAAGGCCCCAGAAGCCAGCGGCGGAGTTGAGGGCGATGAGCTGGGCGCCCACGTTGGAGAGCAGGCAGTTGATCAGAATCTGCCAAATGTAGCCCAGCACGATGCCGCCGATCAGGTTAGGCATAAAGAAGATCGTACGGAAGATGTTGGTGCCCTTGAGCGCCTTGCGGGTGAGCGCCTGCGCGATGGCCAGCGCGATCACGTTGATAAGCACCGTCGACAGGAAGGCAAACGCCACGGTAAAGAAGAACGACGTGGAGAACTGCGGGTCGGTCAGTGCGCGCACGTAGTTCTCGATACCGACAAAGTGCGCGTTATTGATGGTAATAAACTGGCAGAACGAGAGATAGAAACCCTGGATAAAGGGAATCACGAACCCGATCATAAACGCCAGGCACGTGGGCAGCATAAAGAGCGGCCACCAGCGTTTGAGTGCTTTGCCCATAGAAGGGTCCTTTCAATATGCAGGGGGCGGGCAAACCTACGTCTGCCCGCCCCCTGTCGCTAATCAGATAGCTTGGGCAGCAACTGCTTACTCGGAAGCAGCCTTCTCGGTCTTCCAGCCATCGACGAAGGCGTTCTTGACGCCGTCCCACTTGGTGTTGTCGGCAGCATAAGCGATGAGAGCCTGCTTGAGGTTCTTCTTCCACTCCTCAGAGGGGATGTAAACGAAGTCCCAAGCAACGGTCTTCTTGCCGTCCTTGGCCATAGCAACGGCCTGCTGCGAGAAGACGTTGGTGGTCTCCTTAGCGCTCTTGAACGGGGCGGTCAGACCCATCTTGTCAGCGATGATGCTGGTGGCGGTGTCAGAAGTGACGCACCAATACATGAAGTCCTCGGTGGCCTTCTGGGCATCCTCGGAAGCCTGGGAGCTGACGCACCAGTAGTTCTCGCCGCCGGAGCACAGGCCCTGGTTCTCCTCGCCGTCGACGCCGATGTAGATCGGCAGCATGCCGAGCTGGTCATCGGTCATACCGGCCTTGGTGAGGTCGGCATAGGCCCAAGAGCCGTTCTGATAGAAGACGGCCTTACCGGTTGCGAACTCGTTGGTGGCGTCGTCGCCGGTCTTAGAGGCGAGCTGCGAAGGATCGCAGGTGGAGTCGGTGATGTACAGGTCGAAGATCTGCTTAAAGTTGTCGAGATACTCGCCCTTGATCTCGTCGTCCTCCTGGTTGTGCTCCTTCTCGAACTCGTAGTAGAGCGGGAGGTTGGCGAGGTGGGTGGTGTAGCGCCAGCTGGAAGAGTCATCCATACCGGCGGAAGTGAAGGCACCGTCAACGCCGAGCTCGTCCTTGCGGGCCTGGATGTCATCGGCGCAAGCCTTCAGCTTGTCGAAGGAGTTGATGTCCTCGGCCTTGTAGCCGGCCTTCTCGAGGAGCTCCTTGTTGTAAATGATGCCGTAGCTCTCCTGAACCCAGTCGATACCCAGATCCTTGCCGTCGGACTGCAGCGCCAGGGAGTCGTCGATGAGCTCGCCGCGGAGCTTGGTGTCGGAAAGATCGGCGCAGTAGTCCTTCCAGTTCTTAAGGCCGGTGGGGCCGTTGACCTGGAACAGCGTCGGAGCGGAGCTCTTGGACATCTCGGACTTGAGCTTCTCCTCGTAGGTGTTGGAGGCGGCGGTCACGATCTTGACCTCGACGCCCTTCTCCTTCTTGTACGCCTTGGCGATCTCCTTCCACTCCTTGTCGACCTCGGGCTTGAACTGGAGGAAGTAAACCTCGGCAGCGTCACCAGAAGCAGAGGAGCCAGAGCCGGCAGAACCACCGCAGCCCACGAGGCCCAGACCAAGAACCGCAGCCGCGGAACCAGCAAAGCCCAGGAACTGCCTTCTGCTCATTTCGTTCTTCATTACAATCCACCCTTTCACACCGTGGCGGCACCCTTTGCCGCCGCCTTCGGAGATTGGCTCGGGGACTTTGCCCCTTTTGCTGACTTGTACAATACGCTATTTGGCTAGTTGTTTGAACAAGTATTACTAGAGCGGTAGAAAAACTTCGGTGAACGGTAATTTCAACTTGATACTTGACAAGTTTTGTATAAACAATTATTTGTTATCGAATGCAGAGAAAACGCCCGGTCAAGCCGATGCATCGTCGGTTTGACCGGGCGTTTTCTCTTTGAGGGCATGAGTCTCGTCAGGCTGCGAGCTAGCCGGCTATCGCTTGGAGTTGACGCGGTAGTGGAAGATCTCGGGATGCGTGCGGGCATGCGTGACCTCGAACAAGATGCCGTCCGAAGTGTACGACTGGCTCTCCATGACGGCGACACAGTTGTACTTGCCAAGGTCCAAGTAGCTGCAGTCCTCATCGTTGGCGAGCTCGACACTCACCGTACGGCGGCTCGCCATCACTTTGATGCCGCGCTTGTGCTCCAGATAGCCGTAGATAGAATCCGCCGCGATCTCGGGGGTCAGGCCCTTGGCGATCGACGCCAAAAAGTAGCCGTGGTCCACCTGGCGCGCGCTGCCGTTGAGGCTTCGGACACGCACGACGCGAATCAGCTCCTCGCCCACCTTAAAGCCCAGGCGACGAGAGAGTTGCTCAGTGCAAATCAAATGTTCAAAAGACTTGACCTCGGTCGATGCGACGGCATTGTTGCGTTTTGCGAACTCGCCAAACGACTCAACCTCTTCGAGTGCGCCCAGCATGTCGGTTTCGCCCTTAAGCCAAATAACGCGCACGCCCTTACCGTGTATAGGCTGCACAAACATCTGGTCGGCCAGCATGCTCAAGGCGCGTCGAACGGTATTGCGCGTGCAGCCAAACTCCGCGGTCAGCTCGGCTTCGGTCGGCAGCATCTCCTGAAACGCATAGGTCCCGTTAATGATGCGCGAACGGATCTCGCGGTAGATTCCTTCGTAAATCGCTTTTGGCATGATTTCACCTCTAATGAATATGTATGGCTAGGCACGATAGCATTTCTTAAAGTTGTTTAAACCGATTATCGGTAAAGCACGGATTATTTACCGTCGACGGTTCCCCCGAAACCCAAATCGGACCGAATCAAAACCGTCAATGCGGCAAGCAGCCAGTCCTCTACAATGAGTTCATTGTTTAAACGTTCTTGCTCGCACAGCATGTTGCATCCGGAAGGCATATTATGCTGCAGAAAATCCAACGTTTTGGCGGAGCCATGTTCGCGCCCGCCATGCTGTTTTCTATATCAGGCCTCATGGTCGGCATCTCCGCCCTCGCCACGACCGTAGACATCGTCGGCGATCTCGCCGTATACGGAACCCCTTGGTACGTTTTCTGGACCATCATCCAGCGCGGCTCGTGGACGGTCTTTAAACGTCTCCCGCTCCTTTTTGCCGTAGCGCTGCCTATCGGTCTTGCCCAAAAGCAACCGGCACGCTGCTGCCTCGAGGCACTCGTGGCCTATTTTGCCTATTGCTTCTTTTTGAGCGAGATCATTAAGCTGAGCGGAGACAACCTTGGACTTAAGTACCCATCATCTTTGACCCCCGCCAGCGGCATCACCGTCATCGACGGCATCAAGACGCTCGACACCGGCATTATCGGCCCGCTGGCGGTGTCGGCAACCGTCGTCGCCATCCATGACCGCTTCTACGATGCCAAGGTTCCTGATTGGCTCGGCACCTTCTCGGGTTCCTCGCTGGTCTACCTCATCAGCTTTTTTGCCGTGTTTGCCCTTGCCGCCATCTCGGCCGCCATCGTGCCCTTCGCATACGCTGTGACCGAAACGCTGCGTCACGCACTTGCGGGCGTCGGCCCCTTCGGCGTGGGCATCTTTGTGTTTTTGGAGCGAGCGCTCGAGCCCATGGGGCTGCACCATCTGCTCTATATGCCCATCTATTACGACAATCTGGTCATTCACGACGGTATTTACGCCACGTGGACCAACCTGCTCCCCATTCTCTCCCAAAGCACGCGCCCTTTAAATGAACTTGCGCCCTGGGCAGGTTTTACCGCCACCGGCTGGGGCAAGCTCTTTGGCCTTCCCGCCATCGCGGCAGCATTCTATTTCACCGCCAAACCCGAACGCCGCGCCGGCCTTAAAGTCATCCTTTTGCCCGCCATCGTCGCCTCGGTGGTCTGCGGCGTCACCGAGCCGCTCGAGTTTCTCTTTATGTTCACCTATCCCGGACTCTTTTTGCTCTACGCCGTCCTATCCTCCTGCCTTGCCATGACCATGAACTTCTTTGGCATCGTCGGCATCTTCTCGGGCGGTCTCATGGAAATGACGGCCTTCAACTTCATCCCACTCATGCGAATGCATGCCGGCTCCTACCTTTTGGCGCTCGGTATCGGTCTTGCCTTTAGCCTCATCTTTTTTGTTAGTTTTCGAGCACTCATCTTGGTCTATGACCTTAAGACGCCGGGCCGCGAGGATCATGTCTCCAATCGCGCGGCAATCGATCGTTTAACGGGAAGCGGCTTTGCCAAAGAGCAATCTCCCAATGGCGAGGTCAGTATTCAATCCGATCAAGATCACGTCCTCGCTGAGCGGGTAATTCAGCTTTTAGGTGGCGTTGGCAATATCGTGGGCGCAACCAACTGCGCCACGCGCCTGCGCGTCGAGGTCGCAGACCCTTCCATCGTTGCAGATAATGCGTCGTTTGTCGCGGTGGGCGCCAAGGGCCTCATCATTACGGGCAAGACCGCCCAGGTGATTATTGGCATCTCCGTTCCCCGCGTTAAAGAGCATTTTGACCAGATCATGGGCCTCGAGCCGGGATTTGTGCCCACCACCTCGGCCTCCCCTGCCGCCAGCGCAGCCCATAAGCGCGGCGATATCTGCTTCTTCGATATCGACGGAACACTCGCCTGGCAAGACCCTCGAGTGGCACAAGAGCTTCCCGAGAGCGAGCGAGACCTCTCCCCCTATCCCAATGAAGCGGTCTCGCAAGCCATCCGTGATTTTGTCGCCAAGGGCAATATGGCGTTTATCTGCACAGGGCGCACGCTGAGCTGCATCCATCCAAAGCTGCTCGAGCTGCCCTGGACCGGCATCGTCTGCCTCGCGGGTGGCTATGTCGAACTTGAGGGACACGTGATTCGCGATTTGGCGATGACGCCCGGCATGCTGCAGCGCCTTGCTCCCATTCTTGAGCAATCGGACGAAGTGATTCGTTTTGAGGGACTCAATGGCGTCGTTCGCATGAGTGCCGATGCGCCCGACGCCCCGGGATACGCCCGCACCGTGGGCGATGCAATTACGCAGCTGCAACATTACAGCGCCTACAAGATCTTAATGTCCACGTCGCTTGCCAACCGCATCGCTCAGGATCAAGCGTTTGAGCCGCTGCTCTGCTTTAACGAGCTCGAGCTCGAAGTGACCGAGATTTCGCCTCGCGAATGCACCAAGCGCGAGGGTATCCAGTCCGTACTCGACGCCCTCGATCCCCACCACGGAACCGTATACGGCATCGGCGACGCCAGCAATGACGTCTCGCTGATGAACGCCGTCGACGTTGGCATCGCCATGGGCAACGCGCCGGACTTCCTCAAGGAAAAGGCCGACTATGTCACCGACAGCATCGACCACGACGGCGTCGTCACCGCGCTCGAACACTTTGGGCTTATCTAGCCAAGCCCCTACCGCACTTGCGGCCGCATGGACCAATCGTCTTCAACCGCCGCGCTCGACGCCCTAATGTGGCAATATGTTGTCTGCATAATGCAACGATGCAACCTATCAAAGAATGCGAGAACCCGTGTCCAGTCCGTTTACCAGCTTTTTAGCCCAGCACTTTGACCAGATTAACGACTATCTGGCCACGTTCTTTGACGGACAGGCGACTTCCGCCGATATCGAGCGCTACCTGTATACCCCGCTCTCGGCATTTACGGCAAACGCTGGCAAGCGCCACCGCCCGCTCATCTGCATGCTCGCCGCCACTGCGGTAGGCGGCAGCTTTGAGAGCGCCCGCAGCGCAGCGGCGGCCATCGAGCACTTTCAGTCGGGCGCACTCATCCACGACGACATCGCCGACAACGGGCAGATTCGTCGCGGCAAGCCCTGCATGCACCTTACCGAGGGCACCGGTCTTGCCATCAACTGCGGTGACCTGGCGCTCACCATGGTCACCAAGACGGTTCTCGACGACCCCACACTCAACGCAGACGTGAAGCTTCGCGTGCTCCACGAGCTTACCGAGATGATCGTCCGTACCATCGAGGGCCAGGCACTCGACCTGGGCTGGGTCCGCGACGGGCGCTTTGACATTTCGGTCGACGATTATCTGGACATGGCGACGCACAAGACCGCGTACTACAGCGGAGCGACGCCGCTTGCCGCCGGAGCCATTATCGGCGGCGGCAGCGAAGAGCAGATTGAGGCACTGCGCGCCTTTGGGCTGCACACGGGCCTTGCCTTCCAGATTCAAGACGACCTGCTCAACTTGATCGGCACCAAGGAGGCCGCCAACAAGGACTTCCGCACCGATATCACCGAGGGCAAGCGCACCCTCGTTGCCGTGCATGCCCTGTCAGACGAGCGCTATCACGACGAGATCGAGGCAATCCTTTCCTCGGGCACCGAGGACCCTGCGCAGCTCGCACGCGCCGTGGAGATCTTCCAGGAGACCGGCTCCATCGATTACGCCCACACCTATGCGCTCGACCTGACCGCTAAGGCCAAGGCCGCTATCGAAGGCGTCGAGCTCGACCCGCATGCGCGCGAGCTCTTCCTCTCAATGGCAGATTTCTTTGTGGAGCGTCTTAACTAGCGGGGGTCATAAAACCTGTGGGCAGCGAGTTTGGGTACAAGTTGCTACACTATTGAGTGCATGTTTATAAATTGTCTCGCGTTGTCTATCCGACACACGCTCAAAATAGTACGAATGGTACGCCGAAAGGGGTTCGTTCATGGAACCTATTACCACGGGCATGCAGGGAGCAGCCGTCGAGGATGTTCAGTCCCGCCTTCTGCAGCTCGGCTATACAATCGATGACGCCGAGGTTGTCGACAAGCGCTTTGGCACCACCACCGAGCAGGCCGTCAGCACCTTCAGGCTCGACAGCGGCCTTGCTGCCGGTCATGCCGTCGATATCCCCTGTTGGAGCGCCCTGGTCGACGCCTCGTATAAGCTGGGCGACCGCACTCTGTATCTGCGCATGCCCAATTTCCATGGCGCCGATGTGCAGGCCCTGCAGCGCGCTCTCAACGTTTTGGGCTTTGCCTGTGGCGAAGACGACGGCTACTTTGGTCCGCATACCGAGGCCGCCCTGCAGCAGTTCCAGGAAAATGTCGGCCTGTTTGCCGACGGCATGGCCTTCCAGGACACCTACGCCTACATCAACCGCCTGCACCATGTGTGGGAGGGCAAGCCCTCGGTCACCGAAGCCGAGTCCCGCATCGGTTTTGCTCGCGCCGCCAACGTGCTCGAGCGCTTCCAGATCGCCGTTATCGGTGAGGACCCCATCGCACGCAGCGTTGCTTCGCGCATGTGGAACATCGCCACGGCAACGACCGACAACAGCGGCATGATGCTCTGCGACTCCGAGGTCCCAACCGACGTTGACCTGGTGCTCGAGATCGCAAGCGACGAGCTGCCCGCCGACGCCGCGCCACGCGCCACGATTGCCCTCGCCGAGTGCCACAACCTGGCCCAGCGCATCCGCACCGCCAATGTCGCCGCGCAGCAGAAGCCGGCTCGCATTCGCATTGAGCTCACGGGCATGACGCGCTACAACGGCACCTTCACGGCCAGCGACGCGCAGACGCTCGCCGTACGCCTACTCGACGGCGTTTGCGATGCCCTCGCAGATTAGGTAAACTAGACGAGTTGCTTTTGGGCAACACCACACATTGGGACGTAGTTCAACGGTAGAACTCCGGTTTTTGGTGCCGGCTGTTGGGGGTTCGAATCCCTCCGTCCCAGCCATTAAAACTGAGCGCCCTAAGCCCATAACGGCCCAGGGCGCTTTCTTGTGGGCAAGCGGAGGAATTCGAGCCCGCAAGGGTGCGGAGCTGAGGAAACGCGAAGCGTTTTCCAGCGCAGCACGCAAGGAGCGAAGCGACGCAGCGGGGCGCGGCCGCCGACCAGGCGGACGCGGAATCCCTCCGTCCCACACCAGCCAAGAGCCCCTCACGTCAAGCAAATCGAGCCAACGCCGCCAAGCGGAGGGATTCGAACCCGCAAGGGTGCGGAGCGATGCAGCGGGGCGCGGCCGCCGCAGGCAGACGCGGTGTCGGCACTTGGGGACGCTCCTAAGTGCCGGCATTATAGGAACGTCCCCAAGTGCCGGCTCGGGACTATTTTCGAGGACCCTCCGAAGGACTGTGGCCAAAAAACGGCAAATATGAGTACTGTTACCGTTGTAGCTACATTATTTTCGTTAATAAAAGAAGATCTTAATGAGATTTATTCGCATCAAGGTCTTCCTTTAATGAACACTTGAGGAGATACGGCAGCTTATCTGCTCGATCGACACGTCAAATCACCTTAAATGTGGTCAAAATTACTGCTACTAAAAGAGTATCAGTACTCATATTTGATGTTTTTTGGCCACGGCTCTTTATAGACACCCTGCACAGCGACGGTGGTAGATTTCGGAACGTGTCCGTCAGCCCCGTTCCGAAAAGCGAGCCGCATGCAACGGCCAAGCCACGACAGGCCCCGGGAGAGCGGGGACACCGGCTTAGGTTTATCGCGAGTTCCGCACGAACAGGAGGCCACTTAATGTGGCCTCCGTCGTGAGCAGGACTGTAGAGCAGGAAACCTAAGCCGGTGTCCCCGCTCTCCCGGGGCCGGCGGAATTTAGTTGTTAAGCATGCGGTCGAAGCTTCCCGAGTCGCCATCCCGATAGTCGGCGGTCATCAGAATCTCCTGCGGAATGCGCCCGCCCTCGCGCAGCACATTGCGGAACTGCACGCGCGTGACCATGGGCAGATCCTTGATCGTCGCCGCCAAGTTCTGCGGCACGCCCTGGTTGGCAGCCGCGGGCTCGCACTCGCCGCCGGCCTTCACGCGACGCTTATGCTCGGCGAGCATGGCGCGGTACATGCCGGCATGCAGGCGAATCTCAACCACATTGGCATTGCGAGCCTGCTCGACGATGCGCGCGCCCTCGCGGTCGATATCGCCCACGTAGTAGACGTAGTTAAAGCGATAGCCGATCTCAGCCAGATAATCGTCCAGGGCATGCGAGACGCTCGCCTTGCATCCGCCGCCAAAAATCACGCCGCCCACCTTGATGCCAAAGAGCTTAGCGTGCTTGCGGCCGCGCAGGAGCTTGACGATCTCGTCATAGGTGTCCAGGTTCTCGACCATAATGAACGGCTTATCGGCGCCCAGCGTAAAGAAACCCGTAAAGTGCACGGGGCGGTTGGGGGCGACCTTGATCGCCTGCATGCTGATGCCCTTTTCGGTCATGCGCCTTATCAGGCGCTCACCGTGCTTGCCGTCAAAAGCCTTCTCATCGTTAAAAATCTGGTAGGCACGCTGGCGGCGCGAGGCAACCGGCGTATCGGCACCTCGGTTTTGCTCGATCCAAGCCTGGATGATTGCGATTTCCTCGGCAATCTTGCGGTTGGACATCTCGTTGTGCTGAGTGCGCTGCGGAGCCTTTTTGCCGTCCTTGCCCTCGACCTTAACAATTTGAGTCTGCTGTTCCTTGATCTTAGAGAGCGCCGTAGGCGTAGGGACAACTTTGAGCAGCTGCCTGCCTAAAACGCGGGCAAGGGCAAACGCCGATACCTCGCCGTGGACGGCCGGCTCGGGCTGCTGGGTAGCACTATCAGCCGCGGCAGGCTCAGCCTGTGCATGAGGCTTACGCTTGGAATCTGCCCGGGTATTACGTTCCTGCTTGGGCGCAGACGAGCGCTTTTGCGGACGATCGGACTTGGCCTCCTTCGCCGGCTGGCGCTTGACCTGATCCACCGGAGTCTCGGCCTTCTCATCTCCGTTTTGTGTCGCTGTCTTCTCGGCCGCGGCCTCGGCATTTGAGCCACGACCGCCGCGGTGACGACGACGGCGGGGCTTGCCTGAGGCGCTCTCCCCCGCCTGCTTATCAGCGGTCTGTTGAGCTTTGACCTCAGTGTCAGCCGCAGGCTGCGACTCGGAAGGTTGCTGCTCGCGAGCCGCCGGCTCAACGGTTTTCTCGGTTTGTTCGGCCTTCTCGGCCTGAGCGGTCGAAGCCGGCTCGCCCTTCTCCTGACGCCTTACGGGATACGCGCGCCTCGCAAAACCACGCCCGGGACGGCATGAACCCGGAGCCTTCTTGGCAGACTCCTCAACATCGTCTGCAGCCTCGGAAGGCTCTTCAACCTCATGCGCGACATCCTGCTGCGCAGCCTTAAAGTGGGCACCACGGCGACGCTGGGGCTCCTGGGCCTCCACGGGCTTTTGCTCCTTCGCGGGCCTCTGCGACTCGGCAGCAACCTCGTTCTCAACAGCCTCGGCATCCGTCTCACCCTTTTGAGCAACGGCACGACGGAAGCGCTCCTGCTGGGCGCGGCGCTGCGCATCGCGCTTGCCACCCCCGCCAAAACCGCCGCGTCCTGCCTTGGCCGTAAAGGCACGCACGACGTTCTCATCGAGCAACTCATCGGTATCGACATGCTCACGCGGAGCAGCTTCTTCCACAGCAGGCACGTCAGCGGAATCCTCGACGACAAAATCTTCGACGGACTCGGCAGGCTGCTCCTGGGTATCGCGGATCTCGACATTGATGGTATAGAACGCCGGGCGCCCGTTAATGCCGCTGCCCTCGATCTTGGTCACGATATTTGCCGCGATAAGCTCATCGCGCATCGCCTTGGTGTCGCATTCCTTATCGACGGAGCGGAAAATCTGCGCCAGCGCGCTCGACTTAATCTTGAGCGCCTTGCGGCAGAGCAGGTCGTAGGCAACCAGCTTGGCGCGCTCGGCAGAAAGCGACGTCTGGCTGCTCAGACGCTCAGCCAGGGCATCGACATTGTTTTGGTTATCGGAATATACCGTCTTGGCCACGGGGCCCCTTTCATATGTACACATATACGTTTATATGGTACAACGCGTGCCGCCATCCACGCAAAACATCTGCGAGAACACCCTTGCATCACCTGTTCTCACAAGAAAAAAGACCGGGTCCGCTTGATTGCGGACCCGGTCTTTCCGAGTCATATAGATGTGACGTTCGATTCGTAAGGTCGATTACGCCTTAGCGGCCTCGGCGTCGGCAGGGGCCTCAGCGGCAGCGGCGCGACCGTACTCGGCCTTGCCCATCTCGGACCACTCGGGCTCCTCGTCGGGCATGGAGCCGGCCTCTTTGCCGAAGAACTCCTTGAGGCAGTTGACGGCAACGATGAGACCCAGGACCATCAGCAGGACGGCAAAGACGAGCTGCAGACCCTTGGTGGCGGCGACGGAGACGGCAGCCGTGGTGGCGGTAGCCGGAATGGTGCCGAAGAAGCCGTAGGCCTGGACGGCGGTCATGCAGCCCATGGCGCTCTGGACCAGCGAGGTGAAGGTGCAGCAGAGCAGGAAGACAACGGGCACGTAGAGCATCCAACCCTTGCGGCCGGTGCACTTGCAGAACACGGCGAGGGTGATCATGGTCATGCCGCCGAGGAGCTGGTTGGAGGCACCAAAGAGCGGCCAGATGTTGGCATAGCCGCCAAAGGCGAGAGCGAGGCCGGGGAGCAGGGTGACAACCGTGGCGAACCAGGGGTTGCCGAGAACCTTCATGTAGCCAGTCTTGGAATCGATGGCCAGGGCGTCGTTGGTCTGGGCAAAGAACTCGGAGAACGAGGTGCGGGCGATGCGGGCGACGGCGTCGAGCGAGGTCAGGGCCAGAGCGGAGACGTTCATGGTCATGAAGACGGTAGCGAGCGTGCCGTCAACACCGAAGGCCTGCATACCGCGGGAGATGCCAGCGGCGAAGATCTGGAACGGGGTGGAAGCGACACCAGCGTTGAGGGCGCCGGTGCCGGCGGTGTTCATATCGGAGAACATGATGCCGGCAACGATGATGGCAAGGATGCCGACGAAGGACTCGACGATCATTGCGCCGTAACCGACCTTGACGGCGTCCTGCTCCTTCTCGACCTGCTTGGAGGAGGTGCCGGAAGAAACGAGGCTGTGGAAACCGGAGAGAGCACCGCAAGCGACGGAGACGAACAGGACCGGGAACATCATGCCGGAGGCAGTGGAGAAGCCGGTGAAGACCGGAGCGGTGATAGTGGCCTGACCGTTGACGCCCAGGACGACGATGCCGAGGACAGCGCAGACGATCATGACGATCATCATGATGGAAGTGAGGTAGTCACGCGGGGTCTTGAGCATCTGGATGGGCATGGCGCCAGCAAAGACCAGGTAGACCATGACGACGGCGAACCACTGGAACTTATCCAGGTAGACCGGGAACTGCATGCCGACGGCGAACATGAGAACCATGAGGACCACGCCGGTGACGAACTCGGCAGCACCGGTGAGGTTGAACTTCTTCTGGGCCCAACCAAAGGCGATAGCGACGAAGGTGAACAGGATGGAGATGGTACCAGCGCAGCCGGCGGCATAGGATTTGGTGAAGTCGATGGCACCGGTAGCAGCACCAGAAGCGTCAACGGCCGGGGTGAACATGAACGTCTTGCAGACCATGTCGGTGAAGGCGGCGATGACGATGATGCAGAACAGCCAGCAGAACAGCAGGAACAGGCGACGGCCGGTCTTGCCGATGTACTTCTCGATGAGCTGAGCGAGCGACTTGCCGTTGTTCTTCATCGAAGCGTACAGGGCACCAAAGTCGTGGACGGCGCCAAAGAAGATGCCGCCGATGAGGACCCAGAGCACGACAGGCAGCCAGCCAAAGGCCATGGCGACGATCGTACCCGTGACAGGGCCAGCACCGCAGATCGAGCTGAACTGGTGCGAGAACGCGGTGAAGGCGGAGACGGGCGAGAAGCTCTTGCCGTCCTTCATGCGCTTGGCCGGCGTGAGGGCCTCTTTGTCAACGCCCCACTTGTTGGCCAGCCAGCGGCCGTAGCCCAGATAGCCGCAGGCGAGCACCGCCGCGGACACAACCATGAGCAAAACTCCGTTCATTACATTTCCTCCTCTAAAAAGAACTTCTCAGACATAAAAAATGAGGGCCGTCGGTTGCGCTCGACGGCCCTCATCTTCATCAGCCGCCCGTTATCGTACGGGCTAGCTGTATGTGCTAACCCGCATCAGATAATTACTACGCTGATAATGTTTAGCTGATGCGTGAACATGTCTAAGAAATCCTCTTCAATCATGATGCGAACGATCCGTGCGTGTTCACATCCCCCAGTGGTTGAAAAGGAGTATGAAACTTTAGTTACCTAAAGTCAACGCAAATTTGTAATGGATTTTCAACTATTTTTGAATTTCTCGGTATAAAACGCCACTGACCTCGGACTTTACCACACGACAGTTTTTGCATGAGAGTTGCCCCTGAGAGCCGCGGGAGCCGGGCGGCGCATATGAACTTTATCGCGAGTTTCGCACGCAAAGAAGGCCACTTAATGTGGCCTTCGTCTTGCGCAGGACTGTAGAGCAG
Organism: Collinsella sp.; assembly: GCA_019419585.1. Lineage (GTDB taxonomy): Bacteria > Actinomycetota > Coriobacteriia > Coriobacteriales > Coriobacteriaceae > Collinsella. The sequence continues at coordinate 140,262 of DXZQ01000001.1, forward strand.
GAAACCTTATATCCGGCCCCTCCGTCCGGGGACCGCGCCGTACCAGCTACAGCGTCATGTTTGGATCGGCGTCGACGTCGAACGGCGAGATTTCTCCTCGGTCGAATTTACGGCGGGCAACCTCTGCGATCATGGCGGCGTTGTCGGTGCACGCCGAAAGCGGTGGCACCGTTACGCGGATCCCCTGACGCCCGAGCTTCTTGATCATCATCTCGCGCAGATGCGGATTAGCCGAGACACCACCGCCGATGCAATACTCCTTGCACCCGGTGGCGTGCAGGGCGTTTTTGGCCTTCTTGTACTGCACGTCAAAGACCGCCGCCTCAAACGAGGCCGCTAGGTCGGGCAGGTGAATCGTGCGCCCGGCCTTGGTCTCCTGTTCAATGTAGAGCGTCACAGCCGTTTTAAGACCCGAAAGCGAGAAACGATAATCTCCCCTGCTGTTAAGCGCGCGGGGAAAATCGATCGCCTTGGGGTTGCCCGTCTCGGCAAGCTTGGAGATGATGGGGCCACCGGGATAGCCCAGACCCAACGCCTTGGCTACCTTGTCGAAGGCCTCGCCCACAGCATCGTCGAGTGTCTCACCAAGTACCTCGTAGTCGCCCCATGCCTTCACGTGCACGAGCATGGTATGACCGCCCGAGACGAGCGTGAAGATAAACGGCGGCCTGAGATCGGGCTGCGCCAGCAGGTTGGCGAACAGATGGCCCTCCAGATGGTTGACGCACACGAGCGGCTTGCCGGCGGCATAGGCAAAGCCCTTGGCGAAGGCGACGCCCACTACCAGAGCACCCACCAGGCCCGGACCCTGTGTCACGCCAACAGCGGCGAGTTCGCTCGACGCGATGGCTCCACCCTCAAGACCAAGCGATGCTGCGGCATCCTCGAGCGCCGCATCCACGACACTCACAATCACCTCAACGTGTTTGCGCGAGGCGATCTCGGGCACCACGCCGCCAAAGCGGGCGTGAAAATCAATCTGTGTCGACACCTGGTTGGCCAGCATATTGCCATCCGCATCGATAATCGCCACGGCCGTCTCGTCGCAGGAGCTCTCGATAGCGAGCACTAGGCGGCGGCGCTCAATTTCGGCACGCTCCCCCTCGGAGCGCCCAGGCGCAGGCAGCGGCCATACGCGCTGCTCTGCCGCCGTCGGCTCGGGCGAAGCATTGTCGACCGGAAGCACCAGGGGCAGCGGAGCCGTCATGACGATGGCGTCCTTGCCGGCACCATAGTAGCCGCGGCGACGGCCAGCCTCGGTAAAGCCCAGAGCGTTATAAAGCGCGGTCGCTCCCTCGTTACCGTCCTCGACCTCGAGCGAAGCCGTAGTGCAGCCGAGCATCTGGGCATCATAGCTCACATGCGACAGCAGCTTGCGGGCAATGCCCTCACGGCGATGTGCCGGGTCGACGGCGACATCCAGAATCTGCACATCACCGTCCACGACCATACCGCCGGCAAGGCCCAGCAGCTTGCCGTCGTCGTGTGCCACCCACCAACTACGCGGCGCAGCGACGTCCTCGCCCAGTTCGGACAGGAACATGCCCGGCGTCCACGCCTTGTGTCCGGCACCTTCAAAGCAGGCAGCCTCCAGCGCGCTCGCGCCCTCGGCATCCGCCGCGCCCATGGGACGGAACTGCAGATGACGACCGGCGAGCTCATCGGCAACGCCCGTAATTTCGCTCTGTGCACTCTCAGCAAGACCAAGACGCTTGCGCTCGTTTTCCTCGGCATCCGAAAGGCGCGTGTAAATCGGCAGGACGCGAGCCGGATCGCCGTCACCCGCAGCGTGCGCGAGCAGCAAGCCCTCGCCCGAAGGCCACCACAGGTCGCGCTCCACGCAGCGGACGGTCTCGTCCTCACCCAGCAGCTTGCCATAGCGCACGAGACCGTCACCGGTCAGCTGAACCTGGTCCCAGTCCGCTGCTCGGCGCCACTCATCGAGCGCCACGGCGGCCTTGACCACGTGTTCGCGCTCAAATTGACGCTCGGGGCCCTCATCGACCAGCATATACAGCGCCGGATATACCTCACCGCGCATAGCATCGGCCAAGATACCAAGCTTGCCGCGCACGCCAGCCTTCCACGCCGTCCAAGCGCAAGCATCGAGCGTTGACACGCCCAGTAGCGGAACATTGGCACCACGCGCGAGGCCCTTGGCAGTGGAGATGCCGATGCGCACACCCGTAAACGACCCCGGGCCGCGGCCGACCACGTAGCAACCAACATCGCTGCGATCCAGACCGGCTTGAGCCAGCACGCCATCAACGGTATTCACGAGCTCAACGTTGGCGTGACGGCGACACATGTGGTCGCCACTCACGAGCTTCGTCTCGCCCGTCTGCCCATCAATCCATCTTGCCGCGCAGGCAAGCATGTCGGTCGAGGTATCGAGCGCCACCACCAGCGCGTTGTCGTTATGCAAGCTCATCTTGTACAGCCTTATCAATCAAATGGGAAAGCTCCATTGCGCGGTCACCGTGCGCCTCGAGCGTTATCGTTCGCACGTCGCTGTCGCCCTCATCACGCCTGAGCGTCACCGAAAGATACTCATCCGTCAGCTCGTCCTGGAATTGTTCGCCCCATTCCAGCAGGCAAGCACCCTCATAGCCCAGCACATCGAAAATGCCCGTATCCTCGAGCTCGTAGGCATGCTCCAGGCGGTATAGATCAAAGTGAAACAGCGGAATACGACCTTGATCGTGAACGGCCATGAGCGCGAACGTAGGGCTCGTAACCATATGCCCATCGCCCAGCCCGCGCGAGACGCCCTTGGTAAAGTGAGTTTTGCCCACTCCCAGGCCACCGGTCAGGATGAGCACATCGCCGTCCTCAAGGCACGGTGCAATTAGCTCGCCAAAGTACTCCGTATCGGCAGCGCAAGTCGTTTTGTAAGTACCTACCCCCAGGCGCTCCAGGGACATATATGCTCCTTATTATTCCGAGGCGTCCTCTGGTGCGGGATATCGCTCCAGATAGTCGCCCAGCATCTTAAAGTCTTCCTCCAGCAGCTCCTGCCACGCCGGATTGCGCAGCGCTGCTGCCGGATGGAACGTGGGCATTACCACAAAATGCCCCATCTGGTGGAACCTGCCGCGCAGCTTAGTAATGCCAATCTCGGTCTTAAGCACAAAGTGCGTCGCGGGGTTGCCGAGCGTCACGATGATATCGGGCCAGATGCTTCGAATCTGCTCACGCAAAAACGGCGAGCAAGCCAGCACTTCCTCGGGACGCGGATTGCGGTTTCCCGGCGGGCGGCACTTAAGCACGTTGGCAATGTAGACGTCTTCGCGTTTGAGCCCCGCCAGCGACAAAATGCCGTTGAGGTCCTCGCCTGCCGCCCCCACAAAGGGCTCGCCCTGCAAATCCTCATTACGGCCCGGCGCCTCGCCAATAAACATCACGCGAGCGCGGGGGTTTCCCACGCCAAACACGATGTTGTGGCGCGACTGGTAAAGCTGGCAAAGGTGACAATCGCCCAGAACGGCCTCGATCTCCTCGAGTGCGACCTCACGCGGCGCCTGATGGCTATGGCCGGGAATGTGCATGACGCCCATAGCGACTCCTACACGTAGACCTTGTCGAGACGCATACCAAAGCCGCAAGCGACCTCGTAGTTAATCGTGCCGCGTAGGCGCGCCATCTCGTCCATGGTAATCTCGGCATCTCCATCGCGGCCGACAATGATCATCTCGTCACCATACTCGGCCTCGGGAATCTCATGCGCCGGGTTGGACTGAATGGCGACCATAAACTGGTCCATGCAGATATTGCCCACCTGACGCACACGCTCGCCGCGATACAGCACGTCCATACGATTGGAAAGCGTACGCGAAAGGCCATCGGCATAACCGATCGGAAGGGTGCAGATCTGAACGCGCGTGCGCGGTACGCGGTAGGTAAAGCCGTAGCCCACGCCCTCGCCCATCGCAGGGTGTGCCACGCGCGTCACACGCGCGTGGACGCTCATGACGGGATCAAGCTGCATCACGCGACCACTCAGCTCACATGGCTGCAGACCATACAAACCGATGCCGGCACGAATCATGTCAAAGTGCATTGAAGAATCGAGCATCGAGGATGGCGTATTGGCACAATGCACGATACCGCATTCAAAACCTGCGTCCTTAATGGCCTGAACGGCCTCGGTAAAACGCTGGCACTGCAGCTTGTAGTCCCAGCCCGAAGGTTCATCGGCCGTGGCGAAGTGCGTAAATACGCCGTCGCACTGAATACCGCGATGGAAATTTATACCGCGGACAAAGTCGAGCACCTGCGTGTAGTGAACGCCGATACGATTCATGCCCGTCTCGATGGCAAGATGGTACTTGCCCACTTTGCCCGCCGCGACGGCACATTCGCCATACGCAAGAGCAAAGTCAGACGTATAGACCGAGGGCATGATATCAAACTCGAGCAACGTCGGAATGGCCTCGATAGGCGGCTCGCTTAGGATGAGGATGGGTTTCGTAATCCCGCCCTGTCGGAGCTCAACGCCCTCGTTAACCGTCGCCACGGCAAACATGTCGGCACCGGCCGAATACATGATCTTGGCGCACTCAACAGCTCCATGACCATAAGCATCGGCCTTGACCACGCAGCACAGGCGCTGACGTGGATTCAGCAAGTTCTTATAGGCCCTCGTGTTGCGACGGAGCGCCCCGCGGTCGATCTCGACCCAGGACCAGCGCGTCAAATCGGCTTTATTCATGATTAGTCATCCGACCCTTCGTCCATGATTCCCAGATCTTCGAGCGCATCCTTTGCCGCCAGTTCCATGGCAGGACCGATCAAGTCGATAAGATCGGTCGCGATGACGCTCTTCTCACCATACTCCGTCGCCGCGGCAAAACCGGCGTAGCTGTGAAGTGCGACGGCGTACGAATACAGCAACTCCCAACGATCCATCTCGTCGCGCATGGTGGCAAGCGTGCCGGCCAAAATACCCGCGAGAACATCACCCGAACCGGCAGTTGCCAGAGAAGCCGGACCCGAGAGCGGCAGCAGCACACGCTCAACGCCACAGATAGCCGTCGTCGGCCCCTTGGCAATGACCACCAGATTGTCGGAGCCTGCAGCCCAGACAACCTTCTGCGCGGCCGCAATCGCGGTACCAAGGTCGTTCACCTCGTCACCGGCAACCAGGCGCGAAAGCTCACGATAGTGCGGCGCCATAACCAACGGCTGCTCGCGACGATACATCTCGGGGTTACTATCAATACCGTCAATGGCAATCTTAGCAAGGCAGTTGAGTGCATCGGCGTCCAAAATTAGCGGTACATCAAGCTCGAGCAAGCCCGAAACCACCTGCATAGCGCCGGCAGACGTCGTCATACCGGGACCGCACAGCACGCAGCTGTACTTCTTTGCGATCTCGCACACCGTCATGCGCGCAGCGGCGCCAAAGGAGCCGCGGGAATCAGACGGAATAGCAAAGACCGGAATCGAAGGAAGTGCCATGCGAATGAGATTGGCGCAGGCGTCAGGAGCCGCGACTGCCACGTAACCAGCACCCGCGCGAGCTGCAGACTTGGCCGCCATAATGGCAGCACCAGGATATTGCGCAGATCCGGCGACAATAAGCACGGAGCCACGGGAATACTTATCGATATTCGATGGTAGCGGAGCAAAGTAATCAACTAAGTCACCGGGCTCGACAATCTCGGCGGCGTGGTCGACATCATCGATGACCTCGTCAAGACGGTCGTAAAGATTGCCGCAGATCAAATCGCCAGCATACTCAGGGCCATCAGCGCTATACAGACCAATCTTGGGCGCAATCATCGTCACCGTGCGCTCGGCACGAATGCAGTCGTCATCAACAACGCCCGTCTCTGCATTCAGGCCCGAGGGGACATCAATGGATACGACACAATCGGCGCATTCATTGACCGTAGGAATCCAGATGGAGAACGGCGCACGCAGATTCCCGTGAAAACCGGTACCAAAAATGGCATCGACAACAACATCGGCCTTATCGATCAAAACCTCGAGTTCATCACGCGAGGGGCCGACGCAAACGTGCACATCGCGGCCGGCAGTACGACGAGCAACATGCCGTGCCAGAGCAGCAGGAATCTCATCCGGTTCAACCGGAGAAACGATATCCACGTCCACACCCTTATGGCTCAGGATATCGGCGGCAACCCAACCGTCGCCGCCATTATTACCAAAACCGACCAAAACGAGAACCCGATCGGGATTGAGCTTCAAGACCTCGTTAGCGGCAAACTCACCCGCTAGCTCCATAAGCTCGGCCTTCGAAGTCCCTTCGCGTTCGATGATATCCTCGAGACGAACGACTTCTTCGGTACTCAAAACCGGTTTCATCTATGCTCCTAGCGTATCTTGCGAAGCATCGCCCAGGTGCTCCGCCAATGCTGAATTCTGCAGCTGCTCGAGCTCATCTAATACAGAGCGAGCCTCTTTAAATGTCTGCGCAACGCGTTTCTTGGTACTCACCTTTTCCTCTTTTGGCTTAGGCCGAGCATCTTCGGTAATCGCGATGGCATTCGCAACGGCCAAGTCTCCCGTAAGCGTAATGGAAAGAGCGACCTCAACAACACCCAGTTCTTGAGCGATCTCGAGAGCACGGCCCGAAAGCAGCGCCTTCGGTTTGCCGAGTTTATCACGCGTAACCGAAACATCCTTGCGACCAACGCCTTGACTAAAACCCGTGCCGAGAGCTTTAAGTACCGCCTCGCGCGAAGCAAAGCGGCTGGCATAGTGAGCAGCGGGACGCGATGATGCATCACAATACGCACGCTCTTCTTCGGTAAACACACGCCGAGCAAACGACGGCGTCTTTTCAAGAATTGATTTCATGCGGGAAATCTCGACGATATCAACGCCGATACCAGCTTCAGCCATGTTCACCTCCATATCGCACAGACTAAGTTATTGTAGCCCGTTCACAGAAGATGCGACAAACGAGGGTTATAAAACACAGCTACTATGTGAGACAAAAGCCCGTAAACGCAAAAAAGGGGGAGGCCGCGAGGCCTCCCCCTTCTTCAAGTCATCCGACGGCTCGGTGCCGTCCACCGGTCAGCGG
>DXZQ01000010.1 GCA_019419585.1 Collinsella sp.
CGTCGGGCGAGAGTGTGCCAATTCGCCCGGTGTAGGGATGCCTTCCCGCCTCTACGATATCGCGGCAGGTGAGGAGTTCGGTTCGGGGGCGATCTGTCAGCATAACGGCAAGGTTCCTTGCGAACTCCGCCATCTTCCATCGGGAAATCTCCCGCCCGTCGAGCTCGACCGCGCCGGCAAGCGGTGCCAGATGGCGTGTGATGGTTTTCAAGATGGTCGACTTGCCCGAGCCGTTCGGCCCGATGAGCGCCACGACGTCGCCCGCGCGAACCTCCAGATCGACGCCTTCGACTACGACCTTCTTGTCGTAACCCGCTGACAGGTCGCTTATGCGGAAAAGCGGCGCTCCGTCAGCCTGCGTTTCGACCGGGGTTTCGAGGTTCGGCTCCGCTCGGAAGAGGCGTTCCGCGCGCAGTTCCGCACGAGCCGAAAGTGCCTTCTGGCGCTTTCGTGCGAGCTCAGGACTGTCTAAGCATGGAATGTCCCCTCCGAGCGTTTTGGGCTTCGGCACGAATTCCCCCATCTACCTCACCCGCTTCTTCAACATGAGCGCGATAACCACCGGAGCGCCGAAGATGGCGGTGACGGCGCTGATGGAAAGCTCGACGGGAGAGAACAGCGTGCGCGCGATCAAATCGCAGCCCGCGCAGAAGATGGCGCCTCCCAAGAAGCACGCAGGAATCACGCGGATGGGCTTCGACGACTTTAGCGCCGACTTCACGAGATGCGGAACCGCGATGCCTACGAACGACACCGGACCAGCGAACGCGGTCACGCAGGCGGAGAGCATGCTCGCTAGAAGGACGAGCACCACGCGGAAGCGTTCGACGTTCACGCCGACGCTTTTCGCGTAGGCTTCTCCCAGCTGGAAGGCGGAAAGGGGCTTCGATATCGCGAATACGCATGCGCTCACGGTGATCACCACGACCGCGATGACCGCGATTTCGTCCCAGCTCGAACCCGAGAAGCTACCCAAAGACCAGTTGTGCAGGTTCACGATAGACTGGTCGTCGGCGAAGGCGATGAGGAAGTTCGTCGCCGCCGAGCAGATGTATCCCACCATGACGCCCGCCACGATGAGCATGGCCATGGAACTTATGCGCCGTGCGATGAGGAGCACGAAGCCGATGGTGATAAGCGAGCCCAGAAACGCTGCGGCCACCATGGCCGGCGAGGACATGGCCTGGTTCGCGCCTAGAAGTACGATCATCGTAAGCGCGACGACGAACTTTGCGCCCGAGGAGACGCCCAAGATGAACGGGTCGGCGATGGGGTTGTTGAAAAACGTCTGCAGCAGGAACCCGGAAAGCGAAAGTGCCCCGCCGAGAAGCACGGCTGAAAGCACGCGCGGCAGGCGAATCTCCCAGATGACCTGGCTTTCCATGGAATTGGCCGCGCCGTCCGAAAGGATGCCGGGGATGTGGTCTGCGGGCACGAGCACGCTCCCGATGCACAGGTTGGCCCCGACGAGCACGATGAGGGCAACAGCGAGCAGCGCCGTCACGACGCGACACCGCGCGGCGCGCCCCGATTCGTCGTATGCCATGGAAAGCCGGCTTCTCATGGCGCTAACCGAGCTTCCTCAGATAATGGAAGTCGCTCGCGTCATCGCCGGTGAACGCCCCGTGCAGCTCGTCGATAATGTCGGCTGTAGAAGTCATCTGCTGGTACATGTCGGCGCTTGTGACCCAGACGTTGCCGTTCTTCACGGCTTTGAACTGCGACAATAGCGCGTTTTTGCCTACGAAGTCGTTCAAGGTGGCAACCGATTCGTCGATGGTGCCGTTGTAGACGATGATGTCGGCATCCTTCGCCGTCGCGTAGAAGCGCTCCATTTCGAGCGTTACTGACGAACCTGACGTCGACGCCGTCTGCGCGTCATCGAGCGCATAGCTGCCGCCTGCAAGCTCGATCATCTGCGCCACGTAGTCGCCCGCCCGCCGCGTGACGGCGGCCCCGTTCGAGTTAATGTAGAAATACGCCACGGTTTTACCTGACGACGCGAGCCCCGACGTTTGCTCGACGCGGGCCTTCTGCTCGTTGAACAGGTGCGCGGCCTCGTCTTCCTTGTCGAAAAGGACGCCGAAAAGCTTAATCCACTCGACGCGCCCGAGTGCTTCGGGCTCGCTCGACGACTGTTCGGTGAGCACGACGAGCCCGAGCTTCTGCAGCTTTTCCTTCACATCGGGCGTGTGGTTGATCATGGTGTTCTCGATGGCGAGCGTGCAGCCCGAGGCCGATATTCGCTCGTAGTCGGGCGCGCTGTACTTGCCGCCGTAGGCGATCGCCCCACTTTCGAGCGCGCTTTTGAAGCCTGCGACCGAGCAATCGTCGGCCTTCGTGCCCGACATTAAGATATTGTCGTTCGCATCGAGCGCGTCGACCAGGCACATCGTCGCCGACGACACGAGGTACACCTTGTCGGCGGGGCGCCTTATGACCGCGATGTCGGAGCTCAACCCGTCAGGTACCTTCGCATCTTGCGGCACCACGAGGAAACGCTCCCCATTCGAAACGCAGATAAGCCGCAGACCGCCTTCGAACTCGTCGACAGTGAAGTGCTCGGCGTATTCAAGCTGAAGCGCCCCCGTCGGCTCCCAGCCGCAGCCCAAATCGGCGTTGTGGAAGTCGGCCGCGGCGCCTGAAGCCGTTCCCGCAGGGGAGCCGCCGCTTGCATCGTCGCCCGATTTCTCCTTCATGGTGGATGAGTCGAAGTAGAGCGTGTAGTCGATGGTATGCGGCGTCGACATGGCGACGGTCTCGGCCGACACGGCGATGTCCTCGTCGAGCGTGACGGGTATCTCGAACGTGGAGTTGCCGCCGTCGTTTACGGGCGCGTAGTCCACGCCGTAGACGGTCATCTTGTCGTAGTTCGAACTCGACCAGGTGATGGTCGCGGTGTAGGTGTCGCCATCCTTCACAATTGTGGTGGGTGAGGCGATGCTTGCGCGCCCTGACCCGCCGGAAAGCGAGACGCTCACAGTGTATTCCTGAGAGCCCGCCGTGCCACCGGTCGCGTTCGGGCTCGCGCTGCACCCCGCGAAGGGAAGCGCGAGCAGTGCGACGAGAACGCAGGCGATCGCGCGCGCCGCGATGCTGCGGCGCTTCCTGCTTTCCCCCTTGGGAAGAATCGACCGCATGGCGTTACTTCAGCGCGTCGGCGCGCAGATCGACGCCGGCGGATTCGAACACGAGCGTGCGGTCGTACCACTGCCCTTTTCTAATGCTCCACGCGGCGCAGGCGGTGTCCTCGTCGAGCGCATCAACGGGCACGTCGTAGGTGTACTTGCCTTCCGCGTTTTCCACATAGGGGATGAAGTCGGCCTCGCTCGCGGCGGCAGCCTCGTCGCCCGTGCCCATGAAGAGCTTGCCGTAGCCCGTGCCGGAAAGCGTCATCACGCAGTGCATGGAGCCGTTTTCCACGATGAGCTGGGCGTCCACAATCCTGAACATGTTCGAGCTGGAATCTACGGTGATCGGATAGGTGCCGTCGGCCACCTTGTCGGCGGTGATGGGGGCAGCGCTTGCGCCCTCGGTTGCATCGGCCGCCTGCTCGGTCTTTTCCTGGGAATCGGTATTGCTTGCCTTTGCGCCGTCGCTTGAATTTCCGGCGCAGCCGGCGAGCGAGAATGCGAGAAGCGCCGCCGACAGGGCGAAGACGAGGGTTTTCTTCAACATGGAGGGATTCCTTTCAATCGCTTCTACCGCCCGCGCCGTGCGGTGGGCGGGCGGGATGCGAATGCAACGGGCATGCGCCGTCGGTCGGGGAAGGCGCATGCCCGTTGCACGGGGACGCGACCGGCGCCCCCGTGCGCGGCGAGTTTACAGCTTGGCGATGGCGTCGGCCACGTGCGAGACGTAGATGTCGTCGACCGCGACGTTCTGTCCCAGACCCTGGAGCAGGCACGTCACTTCGAAGCCGGCGGCCACGAACTTCGCAGCCCAGCTGTCGGGGTCGGTCTCGTCTGCCATGTCGTTGTTCGCGTGGTCGCCCGCGACCACCATGAACGGCGCGAGCACGGCCTTCTTGTACCCTGCGGCGCTCGCAGCGGCGATAACATCCTCGCAGGTCGGTTCAGCCTCGACGGTGCCGACGAAGAACTGCGTCAAGCCCTCGTTCTTGAACACTTCCTGCATCTTGGCATAGTCGGCGTTGGAATCGGCTTCGGTGCCGTGGCCCATGAGGCACAGCGCCGTCTTGCCGTCGTCGAAGGACGCCATGTTCTCCTTAATGGCTGCGGCCACCTTCTTGTAGTCGTCGTCGGAGGTGAGCAGCGGGTCGCCGAGCGAGATCTTGTCGAACTTGTCGGCGTACTTGTCGAGCTCGTCTTTCACGTCGGCGTATTCCAGGCCAGCCATGAGATGCGTCGGCTGCACGACGATTTCCTTCACGCCGTCTTCCACGCAGCGGTCGAGCGCCTCGGTCATGTTGTCGATCGTGATGCCGTCGCGCTTCTTCAGCTTGTCGATGATGATCTGCGCGGTGAAGGCGCGGCGGATGTCGTAGTCCTGCCAGTACTTCTCGCGGATAGCGTCTTCGATGGCGCCGATGGTGATGTGGCGCGAGTCGTTGTAGCTCGTGCCGAAGCTCGTGACGAGAATGACCGGCTTCACGGCCTTCTCCTTTTCGCTCGATTTCTCGGAACTCGCGGAGGTGCTGGAGCAGCCCGCGAGCGCGACTCCGGCGAGCGCGACGGCTCCGGTTGCTGCGGCGCCCATGAAGCCGCGGCGTGACATCTGGTCGGACATGGTTTTCCCTTTCCTCGGTTTGCCGGTCCCCCGGCGACAGTTGCTTATCGGCACAAGCGAAAGAAAAGCGCGCTCGTCCGCAAAGGGATAGCGCGCCCGTTTCTTGCATTCGAAAGGGAAGCGCACTCCTCGGGGTTCACAAGGAGCTAACGCCACGGCGATGCCGTGAGGAAAAGGCGAAGCAGTCTGGCTTGGGGCGCGAGGCGGTTCGCCCGCGCGTCCTACACAGTAATGTCCCTTGCCCAGGATTCCCACCTGGTTCCCTCCGCAAGCCAGCGCGGACTATGTGGGCGCCGCGCCGGTCGTTTCCTTTTATTCGATTGTCATATGCTCGTTGCCGAAACTACCACTATGATAGTGGGCGTTTGTGGGCGTGTCAAAGCCAGGGCGGGCGGCATTGCGCCTCCTGCCTACGTATTTGCGCCGATTGCCGCTGCGGGCGCCGTGTCTTGCCCGCTGCGCGAAGGGCGGCGTAAATGGTTGCGATGAGAAACGGGAAGGGAAGGCTCGGATGATTCATATCGTTGGCGCAGGTTCGGGCGCCGCCGACCTTATCACGCTGCGCGGGGCGCGTCTTCTGCGCGCGGCCGACGTGGTCGTTTGGGCGGGGAGCCTTGTGAACCCCGAGCTGCTCGCCGAGTGCAAGGAATCCTGCGTCGTCTACGACAGCGCACACATGACCTTGGAGGAAGTGCTCGACGTGATGTGCGCGGCGGATGCGCGGGGCGAGGAAGTGGTGCGCCTGCACACGGGCGACCCGTGCCTGTACGGCGCCATCCAGGAGCAGATGGACGCGCTCGACGCGCGCGGCGTGGACTACGAGGTGGTGCCCGGCGTTTCGAGCTTTTGCGGTGCCGCGGCGGCGCTTCGCCAGGAATACACGCTGCCGGGAATCAGCCAGTCGGTCGTGATCACGCGGCTTTCCGGGCGCACCCCCATGCCCGCGGGCGAGGGCATGCGCACCATGGCGGAAAGCGGCTCGACTATGGTCATCTTCCTGAGCTCGGGTATGCTCGCCGAGCTTTCCGCCGAGCTTTTGGGCGCGGGCCGCAGCTCCGACGAGCCGGCGGCGCTCGTGTACAAGGCGACCTGGCCTGAGGAGCGCGTGGTGCGATGCACAGTGGGCACGCTCGCCGATGCGGGCGCGCGAGAGGGCATCGACCGCACGGCGCTCGTGGTGGTGGGCCGCGTGCTCGGAGCTCGCGGCGGGCTTGCGCACAACGGCGCGCAAGCGGAGTCGTACGAGCGCAGCAAGCTTTACGACCCTTCGTTTGCCACAGGGTATCGGAAGGCGAGCAGCTAGCGTGGCCTTCGAGCACTACATATATACCGGGACGACCCGCCTGCGCTGCGGCTACACCACGGGGAGCTGCGCCGCGCTCGCGGCGAAGGCGGCCTGCGAGATGCTCTTGTCACGAAAGCCCGTCGGCCGCGTGTCGATCGTCACCCCCGGCGGGCTGCCCGTCGAGGCGAACGTGGTCGACGCATGCATCGGCGAGGGGTGCGCCCAGTGCGCCGTGCGAAAGGACGCAGGCGACGATGCCGATGTGACCGACGGCGTGCTCGTGTACGCGCGCGTGGAACATGCGGGGTCGGGCACGGGCGCTGCGGGCAGCAAGGGCGTGCCCGCGCGCGAATCGGAAGTTTCCGTCGATGGCGGCGTGGGCGTGGGGCGCGTGACGTTGCCCGGGCTCGAGCAGCCGGTGGGGGCGGCCGCCATCAACGCGACGCCGCGCGCGATGATCACTTCGGCGGTGCGCGAGGTGTGCGCCGCGCACGGCTTTTCTGGAAATATTGCTGTGACGATTTCGGTACCCGAGGGTGTTGCCCTTGCCGAAAAGACTTTCAACCCGCACCTGGGGATAGAGGACGGCATTTCCATCCTGGGCACGACGGGCATCGTCGAGCCGCGCAGCCTTGCTGCCTTGCGCGACAGCATCGAGCTCGAGATCCGGCAGCATGCGGCTATGGGGCGACGCGGAGTCGTGCTTACGCCCGGCAACTACGGCGGGCAGTTCATCTCGGGGCATTTCCACCTAAACGGTGCGCCGGTGGTCTTCATCTCCAACTTCGTGGGCGATGCGATTGATTGCTGCGTTCGCGAGGGATTTACCAATGTCCTTCTTGTGGGACACATCGGCAAGCTGGTGAAGGTTGCGGGCGGCATCATGGACACCCATTCGCGTACCGCCGACTGCCGCGCGGAGATTCTGGCCGCCCACGCGGCCTTGGCCGGCGCTGACGCGAAGACCGTGCGCGAGATCATGTCGTCGGTCACGACCACGGCGGCGCTCGAGGTAATCGAGGCCGCCGGCGTGGGGGACGCTGCGCGCGCCTCGCTCGCTGCGGCAATCGATGACAGGTTGCGCCGCCGCGCGGCGGGCGCATGCGACATCGCCGCGGTCGTGTTCGACGCCGAGCGCCGAGAGCTTTTCCGCACGTCGGGCGCCGATGCAGTTATCGGGGAATTGGGGGCTACGTATGAGTAAAGGCGTGCTGTACGGGGTGGGCACGGGGCCTGGCGACCCCGAGCTGCTCACGATCAAGGCCGTCCGCACAATCGAATCGTGTCCGGTCATCGCCGCACCGCAGACGGCGGACGGGGCCATGGTCGCGCTCGACATCGTGCGCGGCGCCGTCGACCTTACAGGCAAGACGGTGATCCCCGTGCGATTCTCGATGACGCGCGACGCCGAGCGCCGCACGGCCGAGCATGCCTCGCTTGTTCGCGAGCTTGTCGTGCACCTGGATGCGGTCCGCGACGTCGCGCTGCTGAACCTGGGGGACCCGAGCATCTACGCCACCTTCCAGCGCATAGCGCCCGACGTGCGCGCCTGCGGGTTCGAGGCGCGCGCCATTCCCGGCGTGCCGAGCTTCTGCGCGGTCGCCGCAGCGCTCGAGCGCGACCTCACGCCCGAGATGTCGTCGCCTCTGCACATCGTGCCCGGCGGCTACGACGACGTGCGCCGCGCATTCGGCTGGCCGGGGACGAAGGTGGTCATGAAGGCGCGCCGCTCGCTTGCGGACACGAAGCGCATCCTTCGCGAGGAGGGCGCCTTCGACGGTGCCGAGCTCGTAGAGGACTGTGGGCTTCCTGGCGAGCGCGTGTACCGCTCGCTCGACGATGTGCCCGATCGGGGCAGCTACTTCTCGACGATGGTGGTGCGCTAGATGAGGATTTCCTGCATAGCGTTCACTGAGAGGGGGTATGCGTTGGCGGGGCGCGTCGCACGTGCGCTTTCCGATTGCGCGCAGACAGGTGAAGATGACCCTGGCTGGAACGTTTCCGTTTCGCGCGGGTTCGGCGAGGGGAAGGCCGACCTGCGCGCATGGACGGCGCTCGCGTGGGAAGCGTCGG
This sequence comes from Collinsella sp., assembly GCA_019419585.1. Lineage (GTDB taxonomy): Bacteria > Actinomycetota > Coriobacteriia > Coriobacteriales > Coriobacteriaceae > Collinsella. The sequence goes on from DXZQ01000010.1 coordinate 8,108, forward strand.
ACGCGCTTCTGTTCGTGGGCGCGGCGGGCATCGCCGTGCGGGCGATCGCGCCGCATGTCGCCTCGAAGGCAAACGATTCCGCGGTTGTGGTGATCGACGAGGCGGGGCGCTTTGCCGTCCCGCTTTTGTCGGGGCATTTGGGCGGTGCGAACGAGCTTGCGCAAACTGTGGCACGCGCGGCAGGGGCCATCCCCGTCATCACCACGGCGACCGACGTCCGCGGCGTGTGGGCGGTGGATACGTGGGCGCGCTGTGCGGGGCTCGCCGTTTCGAATCCCGAGGCTATCAAGCGAGTGTCGGCGCGGCTGCTTTCGGGCGGGCGCGTGGCGCTCTATTCCGACATGCCGATTTCGGGACAGCCGCCTGAGGGGGTTGACATTGCGTCCGACCGCGCTCGGGCCGATATCGTCGTGTCGCCGTTCGCTGGCGCGAATGCAGGTGCGTCCGTTCGCGCAGCGGAGACGACGGGCGATGTTGTGCCCGCCGGTGAGACGGGGAAGCCGGCGGGCGTGCGGGCGCAGGCGCCTGCGCCCGAGCCGCTTCGCCTTGTCGTGCCCTGCATCGTTGCGGGCATAGGGTGCCGTCGCGGTGCGTGCGCCGAAGCGATCGGGGAGGCGTTTCTTCTTGCGTGCGGGCAGGCGGGTATCTCGCCTTCGGCCGTGCGCGAGGCGGCGACGATCGACGTGAAGGCGCACGAGGAGGGTCTGCTCGCCTTCTGCCGCGCGCGCAAGATTCCGCTTGCGACGTATTCCGTAGAGGAGTTGTCGCAGGTCGAAGGCAGCGTTTCGCCATCTGATTTCGTGCGCGCGACGGTGGGGGTCGACAACGTGTGCGAGCGCGCGGCGCTCGCGGACGGGGGCAAACTTATCTTCCCGAAGCTCGCTCACGGCGGCGTGACCGTCGCGTTTTCCAAGGTAACTATCGAACTTTCGTTTAAGGAGCTGTGATGGGAAAGCTCTTCGTGGTGGGGATCGGCCCGGGCGGCCCCGACGGCATGACGATTGCGGCTCGGCGCGCGCTCGAGGCGGCCGACATCGTTGTGGGGTACACGAAATACGTGGAGCTCGCGCTCGCCGCCGTGCCCGATGCGGCGCATCTCGCGACGCCGATGATGCACGAGGTCGAACGGTGCCGCCTGGCGCTTTCGCGCGCGCAGAGCGGAGAAGCCGTGGCGCTCGTGTGCAGCGGTGACGCGGGTGTGTACGGCATGGCGAGCCCCGTGCTGGAGCTTGCTGAGGACTACCCCGATGTAGACGTGGAAGTTATCGCCGGGGCCACCGCGGCTCAGAGCGGGTCGGCGGTGCTCGGCGCCCCGCTTGCCCACGACTTCGCGGTCGTGTCGCTCTCCGACCTGCTCACGCCGTGGGAGGTCATCGAGCGCAGGCTCGCCGCCGTGGCGAGCGCCGACTTCTGCATCTGTTTGTACAACCCGCGCAGCAGAAAGCGCGCAGACAGGCTCTCGCGCGCGGCGAAGATTATGCTCGAATGGAAGGCCCCCGACACGCTCTGCGGCTGGGTACGCAACATCGGGCGCGAGGGGCAGCAGTCGGGCATGTGCAGGCTCTCCGAGCTGGGGGAGTTCGATGCCGACATGTTCACCACCGTGTTCGTCGGCAACGCGGACACGAAGCGCGTAAGCGGCCGTATGGTCACGCCGCGCGGGTATCGGGAGATTCCATGCGAAAGGTAACGATCATCGGGGCGGGGCCCGGAAACCCCGACTTGCTCTCGCGCGCGGCGCTCGACGCGATCGACATCGCCGACGTGGTCATCGGCGCTCATCGCGCGCTTGTCAGCATCGACGTGCCGCCCGATGTGGTGAGATGCGAGCTCGTGAAGACGGCGGACATCGTCGCCGCGCTCACCGATGCGGCGTCGTGGCAGCGCGCCGTGGTCGTGATGACGGGCGATGTGGGGCTGTTCAGCGGCGCGCGCCGCCTGGTGGAGGCGCTCTCCGGCGACGCGCAGGTGGACGTGCGCGTCATTCCCGGCATAAGCTCAGCGTCGTATCTCGCCGCGCGCCTCGCGCGTCCATGGCAGGATTGGCGCTTCGCGAGCGCTCACGGCGTGGCGTGCGACATCGTGGCCGAGGCCGAGCGCGCAGGTGAGCTCTTCCTCGCCACGTCGGGCGGGGAAGACCCCTCGCGGCTTTCGGGCGAGCTTGTGCAGGCGGGCTTCGGGGACGCGCGCGTGACGGTGGCCGAGCGCCTGTCGTACCCCGACGAGCGCATCACCTGCGCGACCGCAAGTGAAATCGCAGGTCAGACGTTCGACGACTTGAACGTGATGCTTATCGAGTTCGCAGGCTGCGCCGGTTCGCCTGCGGGCTCTAGCGCAGCCTCCGAGGCGCCGGCCGGCGCGTCTGCGCCCGCGGCGGCTTCTTTCGCGGCGGACTCTGCGGGCGCATCCCGCGCCGCGAGCTCCCGCTGGCCGTACGCTTCCTCGGGCATTCCCGACGAGCTCTTCATCCGCGGCGACGTTCCCATGACCAAGCAGGAGGTGCGCGCCGTCGCGCTCGCGAAGCTGCGCCTTACCGCGACCGACACCGTGTGGGATGTCGGCGCCGGCACGGGGAGCGTTTCGATCGAGGCGGCGCTCGTCGCGCGAGCGGGGTCGGTATGGGCGGTCGAGCGCAACGCGGCCGGCGTGCGGCTCATCCGAGAGAACGCGGATGCATTCGGGTGCGGCAACGTGCATGTGGTCCCCGGTGTCGCCCCCGAAGCGCTCGCGAAACTGCCCGTCCCCGACGCCGTGTTCGTCGGCGGGAGCGCGGGCGAGCTTCCCTCCATCGTGGAGGCGGCGCTCGAGAAGAACTCGCAGGTTCGCCTGTGCGTGCCATGCGTCACCGTTGAGACGCTCACCGAGGCGTTCGCGCTCCTCTCGGGTTCGCGCTTTAAGGGGTTCGAGGCGTGCCAGGTGTCGGCCGCCCGTGCCGAGGCTGTAGGCTCGCACCATCTTATGAAGGCGCAAAACCCCGTGTTCCTCGTCAGCGCGCGTGGTGCGGGCGCGGATGCCGAGGAGCTTGCCGAAGTCGGCGCGCTTGCTGAGTCGCCTGTCGGGGAGGACCTCTCTGTCGAGGGGAACCCATCCGTTGAGGTGGTCTCGCTTGCTTACTGCAGCGCCGCAGGTGGGGAAGGCGGCGCCCGGTGAGCACGTCCATCCCGCGCTTCATGGTCGCTGCGCCCTCGAGCGGGAGCGGCAAGACGGTCGTAACGTGCGCGCTCCTGCGCGCGCTCGCGCGCCGCGGCCTTGCATGCGCGGCCTTCAAATGCGGCCCCGACTACATTGACCCGCTCTTTCATCGCCGCGTCGTGGGTGCGCGCTCGGGCAATTTAGACGGCTTCTTCACCGACGCCCCGACGCTGCGCGCCCTGCTCGCACGCGGCGTCGCGGGCGCGGATGTCGCGGTGCTCGAGGGGGTTATGGGCTTCTACGACGGCATGGCGCCCGGCGTGGCCGACGCGAGCAGCTACCAGGTTGCGCGCGACACGGAAACGCCGGTCGTTTTAGTGGTGAACGGGCGCGGGGCGTCTTTATCGCTCGCCGCTGTAATCCGCGGCATCGCCGAGTTCCTGCCTTGTGCGAACGTGCGCGGCGTCGTGCTGAACAAGACGAGCGCCGTTGCCTGCGCCTATGCGGCGCCTGCGATCGAGAAGCACACGGGCGTCGCGGTTTTGGGGAATATCCCCGCCGACGAGGCGTTCTCGCTCGAAAGCCGGCATCTGGGGCTTGTGACCGCCGACGAGGTCGAGCAGCTCTCCGCGCGCATCGACAAGATGGCCGAGCTGGTGGAAAAGAGCATCGACGTCGACCGCTTGCTCGAAATAGCGGCGACGGCACCCGATATCCGCGAGGAACCTTACCGGTTGGAGCCGATCGCGGGAGCGCGGCCCATCGTCGCCGTCGCGCGTGACGAGGCGTTCTCGTTCTATTACGAGGAGAATCTGCGCGTGCTCGAGGACCTGGGTTGCGAGCTGGCCTTTTTCAGCCCCCTGTGTGATAGCGAGTTGCCCCGGGGGACAAGCGCCCTCTATCTGGGGGGCGGCTACCCGGAGCTCCATGCGCGACAGCTCTCCGAGAACGCGCCGATGCGCGCGGCCGTGCGGCGCGCGGTGGAATCCGGCATGCCGACGGTTGCCGAATGCGGTGGGTTTCTGTACCTGCAGCGCGAAATCGCCGATAGCGAGGGGCGGCGCTGGCCTGTTGCGGGCGCCCTTGAGGGCGCAAGCGAGAACGGGGGAAGGCTGTCCCATTTCGGGTACGTGGAGCTTACTTCCCAACGCGACGGGCTCTACGGGCCGCGCGGCACACGCATCCGCGCGCACGAGTTCCACTACTGGCAGTCCACCTGCCCGGGCGGCGACTTTTGGGCGCAGAAGCCCCGGCGCGACAAGGGCTGGCCGTGCATGACGACCACCCCGTCCCTGGTGGCGGGCTTCCCGCATGTGTACTATCCTGCGAACCCCGACGTTGCGCGCGCGTTCGCGTCTGCCGCAGCGTCGTTCGCAGAGAGGAGGCGGCATGGCTGAAGCAACCGAAACCGCGCTTGCCTGCATCCGCGAGGAAGTCGAGCGCGCGTTCTCGTCGGCGCCGGGCGCCGTGCTCGAAGCCGCGCTTTCCCGGATCGCGCCCGCAGACGAGTGCGCCCGTGCCGCCGCGTACGCCGCGTGGGACTCCATCGCGCACCCCTTGGGGGGATTGGGCGACTTTGAAGACGCCGTCGCGTGTATCGCCGCAGCTCAGGGGAGCGCCGAGGTGGCCGAGTTTCCCCGTGCGCTCGCGGTATTCTTCTCCGACAACGGGGTCGTTGCCGAAGGCGTGTCGCAAAGCGGGCAAGATGTGACGCGAGCCGTCGCGCGCAACATGTGCGAGGGGGCCGCGAGCGCCTGCCGCATGGCGGCGTTCGCGGGTGCCGAGGTCGTGCCCGTCGACGTAGGTATGGCCCGGGGCATAGAAGACGCGCGCATGGTGCGCGCGAACGTGCGGCGGGGGAGCGGCAACATCGCTCACGGCTCCGCTATGTCTCGCGATGGGGCCGTGCGCGCGATCGAGGTCGGAATCGCCGTCGCGTGCGGGCTTGCCCGCGCCGGCGTGCGCCTTCTCGCCGCGGGCGAGATGGGCATCGGCAACACGACCACCTCGGCGGCGGTGGCCGCAGTGCTCATCCGGGCGGACGCGCGGAGCCTTGTCGGGCGCGGCGCGGGGCTCTCGGACGCCTCGCTCGCGCGCAAGCGCGACGTGGTCGAGCGCGCTATCGACGCGAACTCGCCCGATCCCGCCGACCCGATCGACGTGCTCTCGAAGGTGGGCGGCTTCGACATCGCTGCGATGTGCGGCTTCTACCTGGGGGCCGCGGTCTCGAAGGCGCCGGCGCTCCTCGACGGGGTCATATCCTGCACGGCGGCCCTGTGCGCGGCGCGCCTGTGCCCCAACGCCTTGGGCTACCTCGTGGGCACCCACGCATCAAGCGAACCCGCAAGCCGGGAGCTCCTTCGCGAGCTCGGCATAAAGGCGCCCCTCGACGCAGGCATGCACTTGGGCGAGGGCGCGGGCGCCATGGCGTATCTCCCCCTTCTGGATTCGGCGCTGCGCGTGTACCGGGATGGGAAGACGTTCACGGCGACTGGCATGGCTGCTTACGAGCATTTCGAGGCCGGGAAATGACGGTGACGCTCGTCATCGGCGCCGCCGCGAGCGGCAAGAGCGCCTACGCCGAGTCCCTGTGCCTCGGGCACGACGGCCCTCGCGTGTACCTGGCAACGATGGAGCCCTTCGGGGAAGATGGCGCCCGCCGCATCGCGCGCCATCGGGCGCTGCGCGAAGGCAAAGGGTTTTCCACCCTCGAGTGCTCGCGTGACGTGGGCGCCGCAGCGCCCGGGCTTCCGCGCGGCTGCACACTTCTTTTGGAGGACGTGGGCAACCTGGTTGCGAACGAGCTCTTCGCGGAAGGCGGCTTGTCCCCGCGTGACCCCGACGCTGCGGCGCGCGAGGTACTCGGAGGCATCGAACGGCTCGCTCAGGCCGCTGCGTATACGGTGGTGGTCACCGTCGACGTGTTCGCCGATGGGATGCGCTACGATGAAGGGACCGAGGCATGGAGGCGCGCGCTCGCGCGCGTGAACGCGGGCGTGGCGGCGCTGGCCGACCATGCAGTCGAAGTGGTATGCGGGATTCCCGTGTGGATGAAAGGCGAAGGACCTACAAGGTGAAGATAGCAGAGGCAATCGGCGCGGCGTTCGGAACGTTCTCGCGCATCCCCGTCCCGAAATCGGCCTGGACCGATTTCGGGTCAACCCATGCACTTGCCGCGTTTCCCCTGGTGGGCCTTGCGGAAGGCTTCCTCATGACGGCGTGGGGGCACGTGGCGAACCTGCTCGGCGTGCCCGCGACCATCGTCGCGGCCGTGCTCGCGGCGCTGCCTGTGGCGGTGACGGGAGGCATCCACCTAGACGGGCTCTGCGACACCTCCGATGCGCTTGCAAGTTGGGCCCCGCGCGAGCGAAAGCTCGAGATCATGCACGATCCGCGGGCGGGCGCCTTCGGGGTCATCGGTGTTGTTGTGTACCTTATTCTGCAGTTTTCCCTGTTCACCGCGCTGCCGCTTACGGCGGGGGCGTTCCTCGCGCTTCTGTGCTCGCTCGTGTTCTCCCGCGCGCTTTCGGGACTCGCCGTTGAATGCTGGCCTGCCGCGCGGGCGGACGGCATGGCCGCGGGGCTCTCGCCTGCGAAGAAGCGCGCGGCGATCGTCGTGCCGCTTTGCGCTTTCGCTGCGGCTTCGGCTGCAGGGATGGTCGCGTGCGCTCAGGCCGTCGGCGCCTTTATGGCGGTGGCGGGGCTTTTGGTGCTCGCGTGGTACCGCCATGTTGCCCTGTCCCGCTTCGGCGGGGTGACGGGGGATTTGGCCGGATGGTTTCTGCAATGGGCCGAGCTCGCGATGCTTGCCATGCTGGTGGTGGGGGGCATGCTCCTATGATGCTCGTGGTAGGTGGCGCGCATTCGGGGAAGAGGACCTTCGTGCGCGAAAAACTCGGGTTCGCGGCGGACGATTTCGTCGACGCGGCGCAGCTTGCGGAGGGCGGCGTGCCCGCGGCTTTTGCCGGCCGCGTCGCATACCGTGCTGAGGAACTCGTACGCGCGCTCGACGCTGACCGGGCGCTCGAGCGGCTGATCGGCTTCGACGCAGTGATTCTGCCCTTGGTCGGCTCGGGGGTCGTCCCCATGAGTGCGGAAGACGCCCAATGGCGCGAGCGCGCGGGGCGCCTGGGATGCGCGCTCGCTGCGCGCGCCGACGTCGTCGTGCGCATGACGTGCGGGATTCCCCAGGTCATCAAAGGAAACCTTGCCGATGCACCTCGAGGGACGCAGGGCGCGGGTGCGCTTTTGGAAGTCGTCTTCGTGCGCCATGGTGCCACGGCGGGCACGGAAGACCATCGCTACAGCGGGGCGGGCACCGACGAGCCCCTGTCGAGTGCAGGCGAGCGCGCTTTGCGCGACCTCGCGTGCGATCGTGACGTGTTCCGTGTTATCACGAGCGGCATGGCCCGCACCGACCAGACGGCGCGCATCCTCTTCCCGAACGCGGAGCTTATGGCGTGCCCCGGTCTGCGCGAGATGGATTTCGGCGACTTCGAGGGGCGAAGCGCCGCCGAGCTTAAAGAGGATGCGCGCTATCGCGCCTGGGTAGACTCCTGGTGCGAGACGCGCTGCCCGCATGGCGAGGGCAAGAGCGATTTCACCCGCCGCGTCATCGCGGCGTTTCGGGAGGCGTGCGAATCGGAGCGCGCCCAGGGGAGTGGGCGCGCCGTCTTCGTCGTTCACGCGGGTACCGTGAAAGCGCTGCTCTCCGAGCTAGCTTTCCCGAAAATGGGATACTTCGACGTGCATACCGAGCCGGGCGGCGCATGGGCCGCCACTTGGGATGGGCGCTGCCTTCGCGACGTTCGCCCCGCTTCGGGGGGCGATGCCCGGTGATGACGATTCTTGCCGTCGCCGCCGGGTTCGCGGCCGACCTTGCCTTCGGCGACCCGCGCTGGCTTCCCCATCCCGTCGTCGCCATGGGGCGCGCGATCACGTGGGCCGAAGGCCGCCTGCGGCGCGCATTCCCGCAAACGTCCGCGGGCACGCGCGCCGCAGGGCTTGTGCTCGCCGTGGCGCTTCCGCTTGCGTGTGGGCTTTTGACCTGGGTAATCCTGCATCTTTGCGGCATGGTTTACTCCGGCTTGCGCTTCGTGGCCGAGGCATGGGCGAGCTATCAGATTCTCGCGGCATGCGAGCTGCGCCGCCAGAGCCTGGCCGTTGCCCGCGCGTTCTCGAAGGGCGGCCTTGTCGCGGCGCGCGAAGCCGTCGGGCTCATCGTGGGACGTGACACGTCTGTTCTCGACGAGCAGGGCGTCGCGCGCGCCGCCGTGGAAACGGTGGCGGAGAACGCGAGCGACGGTGTCATCGCGCCGCTTTTCTACCTTATGATCGGGGGTGCGCCCTTGGGCATGGCGTACAAGGCGGTGAACACGCTCGACAGCATGGTGGGCTACAAAAACGAGCGCTACATCGACTTCGGCTGCGCCTCGGCGCGCCTCGACGATGCGGTGAATTGGATCCCCTCGCGCTTATCGGCCCTGCTCATGATCGCCGTGTGCCCGATCGTCGGGCTCGACGCGCGCGGGGCGGCGCGCATCTGGCGCCGCGACAGGCGTCGCCATGCGAGCCCGAACGCGGCGCAGACCGAGTCAGCGTGCGCGGGCGCGCTCGGGCTGCGCCTGGCGGGACCCGCGGTGTATTTCGGCAAGCTCGTTGAGAAACCGACGATAGGAGACGCGTCCCGCGAAATCGAGTGGGGCGACATCGCCCGGGCGACAAGGCTCATGCTCGCTGCGTCCGTATGCGCGCTCGTCGTCTTCGGCGCCGCGCGCGCGGCGGTCGTGCTCGCCGTGGGGGCGATGGCATGAGGGAAGACCACGCCGCGCCCCGGGCTGCCGGGGGAATCCTGCGCGCCCGTACGCATGGGGGCAGCGCGCAATCGCTCGGCATCGCTTGCGAAGGGGGCGCCTCCGACCTCATTGACTTCTCGGTGAACGTGAATCCGGCAGGCCCCTCGCCGCGCGCCGTCGCCGCAGCTTGCAAGGCGCTTTCTCGAATCGACGCCTACCCCGATAGGGAAAGCCTCGCCCTCGTTCGCGCCCTAGCGCGCGCCCAGGGCATTCCCGAAGATACTATCGTCTGCGGCGCGGGCGCGTCCGACATCATCTGGCGGCTCGCCGCGGCGGTGCGCCCGAAACGCCTCGTCGTGTGCGCGCCGACGTTCTCTGAATATGCGGAGGCGGCATCGTACTACGGCGCATGCGTGCAGGAGTTCCCGCTCTCCGAAGCGGACGACTTCGACGTGCCTGCCTCCTTCGCCCGCGCGATCGAGGGGCCGAGAGACGTGGCGTACCTCTGCAATCCGAACAACCCGACGGGGCGCCTCGTCGACCCCCGTGTGATCGATGCTGCGGCCTGCCGCTGCGAGCAGGTGGGCGCGCTGCTCGTCGTGGACGAGTGCTTTCTCGGATTTGCGCCCGACGCCCGCGAAAGGAGCGTGGCCGCACGCGCCGCGTGTTCGCGCCATGTGGCCGTGCTCTCCGCGTTCACCAAGCTCTACGGAATGGCGGGGTTGCGGTTGGGATATCTGATCAGCGGAAACACCCAACTCATCGAGGGGATTCGCCGGGCGGGGCAGGCGTGGCCCGTCTCCTCGGTCGCCGAGGCCGCGGGCATCGCCGCCCTGGAGGACGTTGAATACGTCTCGCGCACGCGCGATGTATTGGCGGGCGAGCGAGCGTGGCTTTCCCACGAGCTCTCCTCGCTCGGGCTTTCCGTCGTGCCGTCGGATGCGAACTTCCTTTTAGTCCGCACGCCGGCGAAAGACATCCCCGAGCGCCTGTATAAACAGGGGGTTTTGGTCCGCACGTGCGACTCGTTTTCGGTACTGTCCCGTTTCTGGTGCCGCGTCGCGGTGCGCACGCGCAAGGAGAATGCCCGGCTTGCGATGGCGTTCGGCCGTGCGCTTCGGGCGGAAGGCGCATCGGGCGAAGGCGAACCCGACGAACGGGGCGGCGCTTCTTTCAGCGGCGCTATGGCGGGCGCGGATGGCCGAGGCTCGGCGAAGGAGGTCGATACCCGTGGGTAGGGCGAAGCCCATCATGATCCAGGGCACCATGTCGAACGCGGGGAAGAGCCTGCTTGCGGCGGGGCTGTGCCGCGTGCTTTCGCAGGACGGCCTGCGCGTGGCTCCCTTCAAGAGCCAGAACATGGCACTCAACAGCGGTGTCACGGCCGACGGGCTCGAGATGGGGCGCGCCCAGATCATGCAGGCCGAGGCGTGCGGCATCGCGCCCGACGTGCGCATGAACCCCATCCTGCTCAAGCCCGAAAGCGGCCACCGAAGCCAGCTCATCGTGGCCGGCAAGGCGCAGGGAGCCTTCGCTGCGAGGGACTACTTCGCGCGAAAGAAGGCGCTCATGCCGCAGATTTTGGAGGCGTTCGATTCGCTCGCGGAGGAAAACGACGTCATCGTCATCGAGGGCGCCGGCAGCCCCGCCGAAATCAACCTTGCCGAAAATGACATCGTCAACATGGGGCTCGCGCGCGCCGTGTCCTCCCCCGTGCTGCTTGCGGGCGACATCGACCCGGGCGGGGTATTTGCCCAGCTCTACGGCACGGTCGCGCTCCTTGCGCCCGAGGACCGCGCGCTTTTGCGGGGGCTTGTGGTGAACAAGTTCCGCGGCGATGTGGAAATCCTGCGCCCGGGTTTGGCCCCGCTCGAGAAGATGTGCGGGGTTCCCGTCGTGGGTGTCGTGCCGTATCTTACCCTCGACCTGGACGACGAGGACTCGCTCGCGCCGCGCCTATCTGCCCGCGAGGCGCGCGGCGTCATCGACGTCGCCGTCGTGCGTCTTCCGCATCTGTCGAACTTCACCGACTTCGACCCGCTTTCGCGCGTGCCCGGCGTGGGCGTGCGCTACGTTTCCTCGACGACCGATCTGGGCCGACCCGACCTGGTGGTGCTTCCCGGCTCGAAGACCACGCTCGACGACGCGCGCTGGCTTGCGGCTAGCGGCATCGGAGCCTGTGTACGCGCGCTTTCGGGCGCGGGCACACCGGTGCTCGGCATATGCGGAGGCTACCAGCTTTTGGGAGACGAGCTTTCCGACCCGCACGGCAGGGAAGGCGCTGGCACCGCGCGCGGGCTCGGGCTCATCCCTGCAAGTACGGTGTTCAAGGAGGAAAAGCGCCTCGCCCAGTCGGAGCTGCGCATCACGGGCGCCCAAGGCGCGTTCTCGGTGTGGAACGGCATGACGGCGCGCGGGTACGAGATTCACGACGGCGAAACGACCGTCTCCTGTGCCCCTGCGGGCACGATTGGCGGCAAACCAGAAGGCGCGGCCTGCGGAAACGTGTTCGGAACCTATCTCCACGGCCTGTTCGACGAACCGGGGGTGGCGCTCGCTCTCGCGCGCTCGCTCGCGCGCATGCGCGGCCTGCCCGAGAGCGTCGTGGGTGCTGCGGGCGCAGCGTCCGCAGCCGATCACCGTGCGCGCGAGTTCGACCGCCTGGCCGACGTCGTGCGCGGGGCGCTTGACATGGAGTATGTCTACCGCATTATCGAGGAGGGCGTATGATCCACGTGTATCATGGCGACGGCAAAGGCAAGACCACGGCGGCGATGGGCCTCGCCCTTCGCATGCTCGCCGCAGGCCGCCGCGTCGTTGTCGTGCAGTTCCTGAAAGACGGCGAAAGCGGGGAGGCGCGCCTGCTTGCCGAGCATTTCGTCGTGCCCTTGTTCGCGGGGAAGGTGTCGGACAAGTTTACCTGGTCGATGACGTCGGAAGAACTTGCCGCGACGTGCGAGCTGCACGATGGGAACCTCGCTTCCGCGCTCGCCGAGCTCGAGGGCGCTCAGGAGGGGCTGCTCGTGCTCGACGAGGCGCTCGACGCGCTTTCGAAGGGGCTTGTCGACGAGGCGCTCGTGGACTGCGCGCTCGATATGTCCGCGCGCGGCGTCGAAGTAGCGCTCACCGGGCGCGCGCCTTCCCGCAAGATCGTGGAGAAGGCCGACTACATAACCGAGATGCAGTGCGAGAAACACCCCTACTCTCAGGGGATATGTGCAAGGGAAGGAGTGGAGTACTAGATGGATTCCAAGGAGATGGCGCCCGGCGACATCGAGCGGCGCAGCTTCGAGATCATCACCGAAGAGCTCGGCAGCCGCACGTTCCCGCCGCTCGAAGGGCCCGTCGTGAAACGCGTCATCCACACCACTGCCGACTTCTCGTACGCCGATTCCCTCGTGTTCACCCATGACGCCGCGCACTGTGCGCTCGACGCACTGCGTGCAGGGGCCACGGTGCTCACCGACACGAACATGGCGCTCGCAGGCATAAGCAAGCCCGCGCTCGCGAAGCTCGGCTGCAAGGCCGTGTGCTACATGGCCGACGCTGATGTCGCCGCGGATGCGCGCGCCGCGGGCACGACTCGCGCCGTTGCGAGCATGGACAAAGCTTGCGGCATCGAGGGTCCGCTCATCGTGGCCGTCGGCAACGCTCCCACAGCACTTCTGCGCCTCGCCGAGCTTATGGACGCGGGGAAGATCGCGCCCGCGCTCGTCGTTGGGGTGCCGGTCGGGTTTGTGAACGTGGTCGAGGCGAAAGAGGAGCTACTTGCGCGACGCGTGCCGGCCATCGTCGCGAGGGGTCGCAAGGGCGGCTCGACCGTGGCGGCCGCTATTATGAACGCGCTGCTCTACCAGATCACGCGCACGGGTGGCGCGAAGTGACGGCCCCCGCATCCGTGCCGGCGCTGCGCATCTTCGCCGGCACCACCGAGGGCCGCCTTCTGTGCGAATGGGCGAGCGGGGCGGGCATCCCCGCCCGTGCCTACGCGGCAACCGAGTACGGAGGCGAGCTATTGGGTGAGCTTCCGGGCATCGAGGTGCATGCGGGCAGGCTCGACGATGCTGACATGGAGCGCGAGCTTTCCGGCGCGCGCATCGTCGTCGACGCCACGCACCCCTTCGCTACGCTCGCAAGCGACAACATCCGGGCCGCTTCGCTCGCCGTGGGTGCACGATGCCTGCGCCTTGCGCGCCCGGTCGAGGCGCTGCCCAAAGGCGTCGTGCCGGTCGCGTCGATTGCCTGCGCGGCGCGCTTTCTCTCCGAGAACCCGGGTCGCGTTCTTCTCACGACGGGGAGCAAGGAGCTTGCTCCCTACACGCGCGTCGCCGATTTCGCGGAGCGCTTCTTCGTGCGTGTGCTCCCGCTGCCCGGTGCTATAACGAAGTGCATCGACGCGGGGTTTTCGCCGTCGCACGTCATCGGCATGCAGGGGCCCTTCACCCGCGAGCTCAACGAGGCGATGCTTCGGCAGGTGGGCGCCCAGTGGCTTGTGACCAAGGACTCGGGAACCGTAGGCGGCACGGCCGAGAAGCTCGCCGCAGCGCGCGCCGTGGGAGCGCGCTGTATCGTGGTCACCCGTCCCGCCGAGGGAGGCGGGGCCCTTTCGCTTCGGGAAGTGGAAGAAGCGCTCTTACGGGAGTTCGCGCGCTAGGCGCTCGCAGCGCCTGCGCGCCCTCCCGCCCGCGAGGAGGAGCGCCCCGAGCAAGCTCGACCCGTACAAGCCCGTCATCCGCCAGTAGCTCGAGGACGACGCCCGGAACTGGCGCAAACAGCCCTTCAATGAGTTGCGGTGAAATAGTGTCTGTTTTTTCTGCTAGATAGCATATTTCAGTCCCTAATTCACCGCAACTTGTTGGTGGTGGCTTACTGGTAGCGTAGGCACTCCACCGGGTCGAGCTTGGCGGCTCGGCGGGCGGGGTAGAAGCCAAAGATTACGCCGATGCCGACGGAGACGGCGAAGGCCAGCAGCACCGTAGCGATTGAATAGCTCGGTGTGATCTGCCCGCTGGCACCGAGCTCGCTGAGAACCCCTGATCCTGCGGCAAACATCGCGAGGCCCCAGGCCAGCAGATAGCCAATCAGGACACCCAGCAGGCCACCGGTGACGCACAGCGCCGAGGACTCGGCCAAAAACTGCGCGGTGATATCGCGACGACTGGCGCCCAGGGCACGGCGAATACCGATCTCGCGGATTCGCTCGGTCACGTTGGTGAGCATCATATTCATAATGCCGATCCCGCCGACAAGCAGCGAGATACTGGCGACAGCACCCATGATGAGCGAGAATGCGCCCATAAAGGAGTTGAGTGCATCGATGGCGCTTTTCATGGAGGTCGCCGATACACTGTCGTACTCATCGTCCTCCGAGATGCCCTTCATCGCGCGCACCTTGGACTCGATGTTTTTGCAGAGCTCATCCATGTCCGTGCCCTCGGCGGCAAGTGCCGTCACGCTGGGGAATGAAGGATTCTCGTCGCCAAACAGGCCGGAGATGGTTTCGCGTGGCATATACAGCGTGAGCGAGCCCATGGAGTCGCTGCCGCCATCAATCACGCCTACAATCTGCACCTCGCCGTTGGACACTTTGATGGTTTTTCCCAGCGCATCCTGTTCGTTGCCGTAAAGCTGATCGGCGCCGCCGCGGCTGATGAGCGCCACGCGCGAGCCTGATTGAGACTCTGCCTGTGAATAGACACGTCCCGCAACGAGCTTGCTGGCGCCCACGGCATCGAGCATGTCGCTATCGACGCCGTGTGCCATGACGGTATAGCTTTTATCCCCGACCTTGTACTCGGAATAGGCGCTATCGACGATGCCGATCTGCTCAACCTGCGGCACCAGTTTTTTAAGCTTCTGGACGTCAGAATCAGAGAGTTCTTGGGACGAATAGATCTGAACCATGCGAGCTGCGTTGAGGCCCAGACTGTTGACCAGGCTGTTTTGGATGCCGCCGATGAGCGAAGTCATGGCGATAACCGAGGCGATGCCGATGACAATACCCAGGATGGTGAGCAGGCTGCGCCCCTTGTTGGCCTCGAGCGAGTGAAGGGCTTCCTGGATAAGATCGCGGGCGCTCATGCCATCACTCCTTTCGGCGGGTTGGCGGAGGCGGAAATCATGGGCAGGTTATCTACGGCGCTGCGTAGGGTCCGCGGTGCATGCGGAATATACGCGCCGTCGTGAATGCGACCGTCGCGGATGGTCACGGCACGGTCGGCCTCGGCGGCGATGCCGGGGTCGTGTGTGATAAGCACGATGGTTTTGCCGCGCTCCTGGAGCTTGTGGAAGGTTTCCATGACGAGCGCTCCCGTGGCAGAGTCCAGGTTGCCCGTCGGCTCGTCGGCCAAAATGATGGGTGGATCGTTGACAAGGGCGCGCGCGATGGCGACGCGCTGCATCTGGCCGCCCGAGAGCTCGGATATGCGGTGGTCCCAGTGGTCGACGGGCAGCGTGACGGCCTGCAGCGCGTGTACGGCGCGCATCTCGCGCTGGCTGCGCGGCACATTGGTGTAGGACAGCGGCAGCATGACGTTTTCGATCACCGTCAGGCGCGGCAGCAGATTAAAGCTCTGAAAGACAAAGCCGATGCTCAGCGCGCGCACCTCGGTGAGCTCATCATCGTCGAGCTCGGCGACGTTGAGCCCTTGCAGGAAATAATCACCCGCCGTCGGCTTGTCCAGGCAGCCCAGGATGTTCATGAGCGTCGACTTGCCCGAGCCCGAGGGGCCGGTGATGGCGACGAACTCACCGGGGTTCGCCGCCAGGCTCACGTTGTGCAGGATGTGGGCGCAACCGGCCTCGCTCTCAAAGATGCGGTGCACGTTGCGGATGTCGATGACGGGACGCATTACTTGCCCTCGTCGGCAGACATATTGTCGCCGCCGTCTGCCGTCATGCCTGTGCCGGTATCCGTCACGATGGTGTCGCCGTCGCGTAACTTGGTAACCGGGACGTCTGGGTTGATCTCGTTGCCCTGGTCGTCGCGCTTGACCTGCGTCTTACCGACTACAGCCTCGTTGTCGTTTTGCGTCACGACGGTCACCTTCACGCGGCGCGTCTTCTTGCCTTCCGAATCGGTGGCCAGATTGACGTAATAGTGCTCGCCGTCTTCGGTCATCAGCGCCATGGTCGGCACCATAACCACGTCGTCGAGCTTCTCGGTCACTACCGAGACCTCGGCAGTCATACCCGGCTTAAGGCGACTGTCAGGTGCTTCGATGAGGATGTCGACGTTAAAGGTCACACTGCCGCCGCTCCCGGAGGAGGAGTCGGAGTTTGCCACCGAGGCGATAGCCGTGACGGTGCCCTGGCTCACGATGTCGGGAAACGCGGGATAGGTCACGTTGGCGCTTTGGCCCACGGCAATTTTGGCGATATCCTTTTCGCCCACCTGAACCGTCACCTTCATCTTGGACAGGTCGGCGATCTGCATGCACTGCTTGCCGCCGCTCGTATCGCTTTCGCCCATGATCATGCCGCCTGTTACCGTGGCGCCCACCTTGGCGTTGAGCTCAACGATGCTGCCCGAGCTCGGGGCCGTGACCGTACGGCTGGCGGCCTTGGCGTTCGCCTGATCGAGGTTTGCCTGGGCCGATGTGAGGCTGCGCTGCGCGGCCGATACGGCGTTCGTGTCCGCTGATGCGGCGGAGATGCCAGCCGCTGCGGAAGCTCCGTCGACGTCCGTCGTTGGGTTGGCCTGCGCGGCAGCTGCGGCTTTCTGCGCGTTGGCGAGGTCTTCTTGAGCGGCTGCAACTGCACGCTGCGCCTCGGCAACGTTGCGATCGAGCTCGTCGTTTTTAATGGTCATAAGCATGTCGCCCTCGTTTACGGATTGGCCTGCCTGCACGTTGATCGAATCGACCGTGCCGTCGACAGAAGGGGAGACCACTGAGGACGAAATGGGTTTGAGCTGGCCTTTCGCTTCGACCGTTGTGCTAAACGTGCCCTCGGTCACCATGTCGGTCGCAGGCCCGCTATCGCCCTGTGGCTGCGCATTGATAACCAGGGTTGCGACAATGGCAATGAGTGCGATGGCACCCACGACGCCGGCGGCAATACCGCGTCGAATCAGCTTTTTGCGTCGACGTTCGGCACGTTTTGCCCTGAGCTTGGCATATGCCTCTTCATCGGTTATCTCGGGCGCATCGTTCGTGCGTCCGCTCTCCTTGTCGGCATGTACGTCTGTGATCAGAGGAAGCGTTTCGGTGGCACCTTCGGGCGTGTGCTCGGTATCATCCGGGCCCGGGGTGATGTTGGGGACATTCGGCATAGCGTCTCCTTTATAGAAAGAACCTTGATAAGTATATGCGCCCGCCGGTTGGGGCAGGCGCATAGGACGGTATCTTTCGGAATTGTTAGATTGGTCGCAGCAGTTGCATGTTGTATGATTGCGCGCGTTGCACTACGAGTGGACAACCACGCACAGGCCGACTTTGATGCAATCGTGCAGCGCCTTGGCATCGGCCAGGCGAAGGTTGATGCATCCGTGGCTGCCGCACCACTTGTAGGAGTTGGGATCGTCGAAACTCTTGTCGTTTTGCCACGTTGCATCGTGGAAGCCGACCATGTTTCCCTCAAACGGCATCCAATAGCTGACCGGGCTCTCGTATTTGGGCTTGCTGGTCTCGGGGTCCTTGGCACCGATAAGCTTGCTGGCGCCATTGTTGCTGTTGATCTGCCATACGCCCTCGGGGGTGGCGTCCTCTCCCGGCTTGCCGGAGATAAAGTTGGCCTCCCACACGATATTGCCGCTCTCGTCGTAGTAGCGCGCGTGCTGCTCGGACAGATCGACATCGACGTATGCCTTCCAGTCGGGCTCTCCCTTTGCAGTAAAGGTGTCGGCCTTCTGGGAGTACTTGATCTCGATTTCGCCGGTCTGCTTGTTGTTAATGGCGTCCTCGACCTGCTTGGCGAGCGAGGTGCTGTCGATGGACCAACCAAAGTCGCCGCCTTCGACGGCGCATTGCTTGCCATCGGCGCGCGTCCACCAGCGAGTGGAGCCCACGGTGTTAAAGCCGTTGGCGAGCTCGGCTGCCCAGCTGCTGATCTGCGACGTATCGAGCGTGGGGTTGGCCGGATCGGCAAAGCTGATCCACTGCAACACAGAGCTGCCATCAACCTTGCCGGCATCCTCGCCGTTGAGCTTGAGGGTCACGTTGACGCCCAGGAAGTTGTTGGCGGCATCGCATGCGGCCTGAATCTGATCATCGGTCAGCGTTCCATTGAGCGGCTCATAGGCATCGTTGCCGAGCTTGGAAAGGTCTACGGTCTCGGACAGCGAGGCAAGCTCGAGCTCGGCATACTTAATGACATGCTCGCGGTCGAGTTTTTCGTTGGAGCGCGCCTTCTCGACGGTAAACTTGCCGGCCTGCTCGTCATAGGAGCTATTGGCCTCGAACGTGCCCGAACGCCCCTCGTTAAACTCGTCGATGGCGGCGCCCAGATCCTTCTCAAACTTCTTTTGGTCAAAAGTGTCGGAGAGCATGGACAGGTCGACGTCTTGATCAAGATCGACTTCGTTGGAGGTAGCGGTTGTTTTGGTCTTTCCGCTTAAGGATTCCACAAGGCGGACCGGCCATACAAAGGCTTCGTTGTGGCTGATGATCTCTTTTGCGGCAGCTTCGCCGTC
Organism: Collinsella sp.; assembly: GCA_019419585.1. Lineage (GTDB taxonomy): Bacteria > Actinomycetota > Coriobacteriia > Coriobacteriales > Coriobacteriaceae > Collinsella. The sequence goes on from DXZQ01000010.1 coordinate 26,666, forward strand.
GACGATGGGCTCATCGGACTCGGGCTGATACGTCCAGCTAAAGTCATCGCCTGTCACGGTGAGCTTATAGTGCTTCCATGCCGAGTTGACCTTGCTGGCGGCAGACGAAGCGTTGGAGAACGAGACGTCGACGCCGGCGATGGTGGTGTTGGGGTAGGCTAGCTGGGAAAACGCTACGACGCCTACGATATAGACAATGACGATAAGACCCAGGACGACAAAGAGCGTCGTCTTTTTGCCCGACTTATTGTTCTCGGCGGGTTTGCGCGCGGGGCCGCGATCGCCCTGAGCGTGCGTGGGAGGCTGCTTGGGCGCATTGCCGTTTGCCTGGCGCTGCTGACGTTGCTGGTTCGGGCGTTGGGAAGCGTTTGCCGCACCACGCTGCTGACCGTGACTCGGCGCGATAGGACGCGGCGACTGAACGCCACCGGTGTGCCTGCTCGGCTGCTGCGGATCGGGAATCAGTTGAGTTCGATCGTTTTGCGACATCGTATGCATATCCTTCGAATTTCGCCTTGCGGCTCATCGTGTTTTTACTGGGCTTGCATTATAGCGATTGCCCTGCTGTTTGTGGTACGGAAACGGTGGCATTCAAAAGAGGTGGGACATTTGTCCCACCTTTGAGTCGTTCTTTGTCGCTATCCGCACACACCGCATTTTGCGCAGGCCGAAAGTGCGGCCGGAGCCTGCGCGATGCCGCCCTTTGCCGTTTCGCGCAGCGTGGCCGGCAACGCGTGGCCCACCGAGAGCATGACATGTGCCATCTGGTCAAACGGCACCAGGCTCTTAATGCCGGCGAGGGCGAGTTGTGCCGAGCTAAAGGCCGCTGCCACGCCGATGGCATTGCGGTTTTGGCAGGGCACCTCCACGAGGCCACCGACGGGGTCACAAACGAGGCCCAGCAGGTTACTCAGCGCGATGGAACTGGCGTCGAGCGCCTGCTCGGGCGTGCCTCCGAGCATCTGCACCAGCGCGGCGGCAGCCATGGCGGCGGCGCTTCCCACCTCGGCCTGGCAGCCGCCCTCGGCGCCGGCGACGCAGGCGCTCGTGGTGAGGTTGAGGCCGATGGCGGCTGCGCAGTAGAGCGCGTCCATCACCTGCTCGTCGTCGAGCTGCAGGTGGTCGGCGAGTGCCAGCACACAGCCGGGGACGACGCCCGCGGATCCTGCCGTCGGAGCTGCGACGATTACGCCCATCGTGGCCGAGCGCTCGAGCACGGCCATGGCGCGGGCCACGGCGTCAGTCTGGACGGCGCCCATTAAATTGGAGCTCAGGTCGTTGCGGCCGGTGGCATCGACAAGCTTGGCCTCGCCGCCGATAAGCCCGCCGAGCGAGCGCTGCGGATTGACGATAGGGGCCGTGGTCTCCTCGCGCATGACGTCGAGCACGCGGCGCATGGCGGCGACGGCGTGGGCCTCGCCGGTCAGACGCGCCTCGCGCAGGGCCATGACGGCGCCGATGCTGAGTCCCAGTTCCTCGCACGCATCGAGCAGCTGCTCGCCGTCGTCAAAGATTTCCTTTGCTGAGACGCCGGGGGAGAGCGACGAGGCAGAACCGGGGAGCTCGATAAAGGTCGCGTAATCGACATTGTCGAGCTTGCGCAGCATAGGGACGACGGTGTCGTCGGGTGCGCCGTCGGTCTCAAAGACGGAGTAGGCCTGGCCGCCCACCTCGGTGCGGTAGGTGCGGCAGAAGGCGATGTTCACGTGTACGTAGGCGAGCAGGTTCGTGAGCGCGGCGAGCACGCCGGGAACATCCTGGTGCGCCACGAAGAGCGTGGAGTACATGCCCGAGATGTCGACGCCGACGCCGTTAATGCGGCTGATGCGCATCTTGCCGCCGCCCAGGCTTTCACCGCGGACCTGTGCCGTGGCGCCCGTGTCGTCGACCATGTCGATGTCGACGGTGTTGGGGTGGATGGAGGCGTCGTCGCCCTTAATTTCAAAGTGATATTCGAGGCCCTGCTCGCGTGTGAGGTTGAAGGCCTGCTTGATGTTTTCATCATCGGTGTCGAGGCCTAGGATGCCCGCGACGAGTGCGCGATCGGTGCCGTGGCCGCGGTAGGTGTGAGCAAAGGAGTTCCACAGGCCAAAGGTGACCTTGGTGATGCGGCCTTCCAACAGGCTGGCGGCAACTTGGGCGCAGCGCAGGGCGCCGGCGGTGTGCGATGAGCTGGGGCCGACCATGACGGGCCCCAGGATCTCGAATGCCGAGGTCGTAGCTAGTGTTTGCGGCTTGCCTGCCATATGCGCTCCTGTTCTATCCCGTCGTTCCGAGGGCTTTGGTATTTGGTCGCCTGCTCTACAGTCCTGGCTCGCACGGAGGCCACATTAAGTGGCCTCCGGCTCGTGCGGAACTCGCGATCGACCAAATACCAAAGCCCTCGGAACTTAGGATACATGGTAGGGGCACGCTTGCTGCAAAATTCATCAGCTGGGAACCTATTCTGCGTCCCATGTCGACTCATCTTCGCCACCGGTTAATAAAAAAGAGGTACCGGTTGTTCCGGTACCTCTTTTTGGCGTGTTTCTATTTGGCTGTGGCTTTTCTCGTAAGCCTACAGGCCACAGGCTGCTTTGAGTTCTTCGACTCGGTCGGTTTTCTCCCAGGTGAAGTCGGCGTCTTCTCGGCCGAAGTGACCGTAGGCTGCCGTCTTTTCGTAGATGGGGCGACGCAGGTCTAGGTCGCGGATGATGGCGCCCGGGCGCAGGTCGAAGGTTTTCTCAACGGCCTCGACAATCTTGTCCTCGGCAACATGCGCGGTACCGAAGGTGTCGACCATGATTGAGAGGGGCTTGGAAACGCCGATGGCGTAGGCAAGCTCGACTTCGCATCGGTCGGCCAGACCGGCGGCGACCACGTTCTTGGCGACCCAGCGCGCGGCATACGCGGCGGAGCGGTCAACCTTGGTGCAGTCCTTGCCGCTAAAGGCGCCACCGCCGTGACGGCCGTAGCCGCCGTAGGTGTCGACGATGATCTTGCGGCCGGTCAGGCCCGTGTCGCCCATGGGGCCGCCTACGACAAAGCGACCGGTGGGGTTCACGTAGATGTCCGCGTTGTCCCACGGCATGTTCTCGGCAGCCATGACCGGGGTGATGACGTGCTCGATGAGGTCGGCCTTGATCTTGCCCATGTCCTCGATCTCGGCGGCATGCTGCGTAGAGATGACGATGGTCGTGACCTCGACGGGCTTGCCTTCCTCGTAGCGCACGGTGACCTGGGTCTTGCCGTCGGGACGCAGATAGGCGAGGGTACCGTCATGACGCACGGCGGCCAGGCGCTCGGCCAGGCGGCTTGCCAGGTAGTGTGGCATGGGCATGAGGGTCTTGGTCTCGTTGGAGGCATAACCGAACATCATGCCCTGGTCGCCGGCACCGATCAGGTCGATCGGGTCGGTGGTAGCGCCGGTCTGGGTCTCGAAGGACTCGTCAACGCCCTGGGCGATATCGGGCGACTGCTCGTGGATGAGGCTCATAACGCCGCAGGTGTCGCAGTCAAAACCGAACTTGGCACGGTTGTAGCCAATGCGGCGGATAACGCCGCGGGCGATTTCCTGTACGTCGACGTAGGCCTGGGTGCGAATCTCGCCGGCGACGATGACGGTGCCGGTGGTCACGAGGGTCTCGCAGGCGCAGCGGACGTTCTCCACGTTGGCAGGCACGCCGTTGGGGGCGATGTAGCCCTGCTCCTGGAGCTCTATTTCTTTGGCGAGGATTGCGTCGAGGACGGCGTCGCTGATCTGGTCAGCGATCTTATCGGGATGACCTTCGGTCACCGACTCCGACGTAAAAACAAAGGACCCGTGTTGGGGTGGAATGGAACGAAGTTCTTCTGACATGATTGTCCTTTCAAAAACGTGTCCCGGCGACCGTTACCATTCCGCCGGGCTCTCTATGCAAGGGCACATCATAGCGCGTAAATCAAACATTCACACCCTTTCCGCACCTACTCATTGGGGACGGACTTAAATGACCAGCCAATAGGAGCACTCTTACGGCACCTGGGGACGTTCCTTATGTGTCGGCACTTGGGGACGGTCCTTTTCTGCCGGCAGTTTAGGAACGTCCCCAAGTGACGGCAGTTTGGGACACTCCTGTTCAGTTAGCTTCGAAGAACGTCCCCAACGAATGGTCATTTAAGTCTGTCCCCAATGACTAGGTCGGTGCCCTTTGTGCGGAGGTTGCTTTGATGCTTTATACTGGTGCGGTTAGACATCCATCCTGCAATCGAGGAGATTTCCATGGCATCAGACGTTCGCGTCCGCTTTGCACCCTCACCGACGGGCAAGCTGCACATCGGCGGCGCCCGCACCGCTATCTATAACTGGGCTTTCGCCCGTGCTAACGGCGGCACGTTCATCCTGCGCATCGACGACACCGATCCCACCCGCTCCACCGACGAGAACACGCAGATCATCCTGCGCGCCATGCGTTGGCTGGGCCTGGACTGGGACGAGGGTCCCGAGGTAGGCGGCGACTTTGGCCCCTACGCCCAGACCGAGCGCCTGGACCTGTACAAGCAGGCCGCCCAGAAACTTTGGGACGAGGGCAAGGCCTATCCCTGCTTCTGCACCAAGGAGCAGCTCGACGCCGACCGCAAGGCCGCGCAGGAGCGCAAGGACCCCTTCCAGGGCTATCAGCGTCGTTGCCGCGATCTTGATCCCGAGGAGGCCCGCCGCCGCATCGAGGCCGGCGAGTCCTACGTCCTGCGCATCAAGGTGCCCGAGGACCGCGGCGACGTCGTCATCCACGACGCCGTTCACGGCGAGGTGACCTTCGACGCCAAGGAGCTCGACGACTTCGTCATCTTCCGCTCCGACGGCACGCCCACGTATAACTTCGCGACCGTCGTCGACGACGCCATGATGAAGATCACCCACGTCATCCGCGGCGACGACCATCTGTCCAACACCCCGCGCCAGGTCATGGTCTACGAGGCCCTCGGTGCGCCCGTGCCCACGTTCGCCCACATCTCCATGATCCTGGGCGCCGACGGCAAGAAGCTCTCCAAGCGCCACGGCGCCACCTCGGTGGAGGAGTACCGCGACGCCGGCTACCTGTCCGACGCCTTCGTCAACTATCTGGCGCTGCTCGGCTGGTCGCTCGACGGCGAGACCACGATCATCCCGCGCGATGTCCTGGCCAGCAAGTTCTCGCTCGATCGCATCTCCAAGAACCCGGCGACCTTCGACCCCAAGAAACTCGACTGGGTCAACGCCGAGTACATCAACGGCTTGTCCGATGCCCAGTTTGCCGACGAGATCATGGTCCCCGAACTGCACGAGGCAGGCCTCATCGAGGGTAACGTCGAGTACGGCGAGGACTGGATTGATGCGCTTGCCGCCATCGTCAAGCCGCGCACCAAGATGCCGGCCGACGCCGTGACCGTTGCCGCTCCCATCTTTGCTACGGCCGAGACGCTCGAGTATGACGAGAAATCCGTTAACAAGGGCCTGGCCAAGGAAGGCATGGGCGCCATTCTGGACGCCGCCAAGGCCGTGCTCGAGGGCGTGGACGAGTGGACTGCCGAGGCCATCGACGCCGCGCTTGAGCCGCTGCCCGAGCAGATGGACCTCAAGAAGCGCGTGGTGTTCCAGGCCGTGCGCGTCGCCGTCTGCGGCAACATGGTGAGCCCCCCGCTGGGCGAGACCATGGCGCTCGTCGGCCGCGACGACTGCCTGGCACGCATCGACCGCGCCCGCACGATGGCGCTATAGTAGACGCGTAAACGCATGTATCCGAGCCCCGTTCACCCCGAGCGGGGCTCTTGTTTCTGTACCGATGAGTGGGTTGCTGGGACAAAATAATCAGTAGTGTTTGTCCCATATTCGAGCGACGCAACGAGCTCAACACTCGTATCGGCCATGGGACAAACACTACTGATTATTTTGTCCCACCCCTTTCAGGTCCGTTCGTTAGAGGTGGTGTATGGCTCAACAACTGTCGCTGTTTGGTTCGCCGGAACCGGAGGAAGCTCCGGTGAAGCCCAAGCCTGCCGCTGCCTCGGCTCAGTCTAAGCCTGCGCCCGAGCCCCCTGCCGCCTACGCGAGCGTGGTCCTCGACATCCCCACCCGTGCGTTGTCGGAACCGTTTGCTTACGGCATCCCTGAGTCCCTTGCCAACGAGGCGCAGATCGGATCCACGGTCCTGGTCCACTTTGGTAACCGTGCGGCCGCGGGCTATATCGTCGACATTGCGCCTGAGCTGAGCGACCTACAGGGCTACAATGCCCTCGACCCCGCGCGCATTAAAGCCATCGAAGCCATCCTCAGCAAACCCCTCTTTACCGCCGAGGCTGCCCGCATCGCACGTTGGATGAGCCGCGAGTATGTCGCGACGCTTTCCGAGTGCCTGCGCCTGTTCCTGCCCCCGGGCGGCAGTCCGCGCGTCGTTAAGGGCGATGACGGCGCATGGTCGGTTGAGCGCCCCGCCGTCAAGCCTATCCAAAACCGTTGGGTGATGCTTACGCCCGAAGGCTTTGACTATACGCCGCCCAAGACCGCGGTCCGTCAGCGCCAGCTCATCGAGGCGCTGCAGTGCGGCCCGGTTACGACTCGCGACCTTAATCTTCTCTATAACAGCATGTCGGCGACCATCAAAGCGCTCGAAAAGCGCGGCGTCGTGGTGGTGGAGGAGCGCCGCGCCTGGCGTGGCTGCGGCGAGCAGACCACGCTGTCCTCGGCAAGCGGCAAGGCGCCGGTCTCCCTTACCAACGGCCAGCAACGGGCACTCGCGCAGATTGAGCGCGCCCGTCTGGACGCTCATGGCGACGTGGTGTTGGTTGACGGCGTCACCGGCTCCGGCAAAACCGAGGTCTATCTATCCGCCATCGAGCGCGTGCTCGCGGCTGGCCGCTCTGCCTGCGTGCTGGTACCCGAGATTTCGCTGACAGCCCAAACCGTCGGCCGCTTCCGCTCCCGCTTTGGCGAGACGGTCGCGGTTTTCCACTCGCGTCTTTCTGCTGGCGAGCGCTTGGACCAGTGGGATATGGTTTCCAGCGGTGCGGCCCGCGTGGTGGTCGGCGCCCGCTCGGCGCTCTTTTGCCCGCTCAGCGACTTGGGCCTCATCATCATCGACGAGGAGCACGAGACTAGTTACAAGCAGGGCTCCAGTCCGCGCTACCATGCGCGCGAGGTGGCAGCCGAGATGGCGCGCCGCAATCGCTGCCCGCTCGTGCTGGGGTCGGCCACGCCTTCTGCCGAGGCCCTCGACCACTGCCGCCATGGAACGTATAACGGCACCACTTGGACGCGCGTCGAGATGCCCGAGCGCCCGGGACACGCCGTGCTGCCCGAGGTCCGCATTGCCGACCTGCGCCGCGAGTTTTCGCACGGTAGCCGCTCCATGTTCTCAAAACCCTTGATGGAGGGATTGGAACGTGTGGCCGAGCGCCGCGAGAAGGCCGTGTTGCTGCATAACCGCCGTGGCTTTGCGCCGTTCCTGATGTGTCGCGAGTGCGGCTGCGTTCCCACCTGCAACCACTGCTCCACAGCGCTTACGTATCACGAGCGCACGCACACGCTGCAATGTCACACCTGCGGTTCGTCTTGGCGCGTGCAGCCGTATCCCGCGCCCACGAGTCGTTGCCCCAAATGTGGCAGTCGCTACCTGGCAAAAATGGGGCTGGGCACGCAGCAGATCGAAGACGCACTGCACCAGATGCTGCCCGAGGACGTCGCCATCATCCGCATGGATGCCGATTCCACGCGCGGCAAGGATGCGCACAAAAAGCTGCTCGAGCAGTTCGATGCGGCCGATTGCGCCGTGTTGCTGGGCACCCAGATGATCGCCAAAGGCCTCGACTTTCCCGAGGTCACGCTCGTGGGTGTGGTCAATGCTGACTTCGCCCTCAAGCTGCCGGATTTCCGCGCAGGGGAGCGCGCCTACGATTTGCTGGAGCAGGTCGCCGGTCGCGCCGGTCGCGGCGATCGCCCTGGCGAGGTCATCATCCAGACGTATCTGCCCGAGGATCCGGTCATCCGCGCCGTCGCCGAGCACGATCGCTCGATCTTTACCGACTACGACCTGGACCAGCGCCGCGACGCACTGTATCCGCCGTTCGTGCGCCTGGTTAACATTTTGGTGTGGTCGGCAAACCGCGACGATGCGCAGGATTATATCGGGCGCATCGCAAAGCTTCTTAAGCGCCGCTGGCATGCCGCCGCGCCCGATTTTTTGCGGGCGGGGAGTGCCGTGCCGCAGGTGCTAGGCCCGGCTTCGTGTGTAATCGAGAGAGCCAAGGACCGTTACCGCTTCCATCTGCTTGTGAAGTCGCCCGTGGGGTACCATGTCTCTGATGATATCGACGCCTGCCTTAAAGAGGTGGGCTCTGTGCGCGGCGTGAGCGTGAGCGTTGACGTCGATGCCTATGATTTGATGTAACAACCCGAAAGGATGGCCATGGAAGCCAACGGAATCGTACTGTCGCCCGACCCTCGCCTGCGTCAGGAGTGCGCCGTGATCGAGGAGATCACCCCGGCGATCGAGGCGCTTGCCGAGAAGATGAAGAAGATGATGTTCGACAACGGCGGCTGCGGCCTGGCTGCTCCGCAGATCGGCGAGCTTATTCAGCTCGTCACCATCGACTGCGACTACAGTGACAAGAACGACTACGACCCCTACGTGCTCATCAACCCTGTCATTGTTGAGCAGAGTGACCATCTGGTGCCCTTTAGCGAGGGCTGCCTTTCCATCCCTGGCATTAGCTGCGAGATCGAGCGTCCCGACCATGTCGTCGTCGAGGCGTACGACTTGGACGCAAACCTGATTCGCTACGAGGCTACGGGCGACCTGTTCTGCGTGTGCCTGCAGCACGAGATCGATCACCTGCATGGCAACACCATGTTCGAGCGCCTTAAGCCTATGCAGAGGATCAAGGCCGTCAAGGAGTACCAGGACGCCCTGGCCCGCGGCGCTCGACCGGGCGAGACTGAGTAGGTTTGTCCGTCCCCGGGGCGCCGTCGGGCCAGGGATGGGCGTCTTCGCTGATAGGTGCTTTGCTGAAAGAGCTGCTTTTATTGCGGCTCTTTCTTTGGTTTTGGGTATATTTGTTCTTGTTGAAATGTTATTGCGGATGGGCTGGTGACTTGGCTTTCCGCTGTTCTTTGTAGCCGTCTCGGCTTTGGTTGAGAGGAGACGTTCTTTATGCGTATTGTGTTTATGGGTACGCCCGATTTTGCTGTGCCTTCTTTGACTTCGCTTGTTGAGGCTGGGAATGAAATTGCGCTTGTTGTTACTCGTCCTGATGCTGTTCGTGGGCGTGGTAAGAAGCTTGAGCCGTCTCCTGTTAAGGCTAAGGCACTGGAGCTGGGGTTGCCGGTCATTGAGGTTAATCGTATGACGCCGGACGTCATCGATCAGCTCGAGGCTGCCGATGCCGATATTTTCTGTGTGGCTGCCTATGGTTGCATTTTGCCTGATGAGGTGCTGCATATGGCGCCGCTTGGTATTGTGAATGTTCATGCTTCGCTGCTGCCACGTTGGCGTGGGGCTGCTCCTATTCAGCGTGCGATTCTCGCTGGCGACGAGATTGCTGGCGTTTCTATCATGCGTATTGGGCATGGCGTGGATACCGGCGCTTATTGCGCCCAGGCCTCAACGTCAGTTGCCGGTAAGCATGCTGAGGCGCTGACCATGGAGCTTGGTGAGCTTGGCGGTAAACTGCTTGCCGATACGCTTCCTTCTCTTGCCGATGGCACCGCCGTGTGGACTGAACAGGATGAGGCACTCGTTACCCATGCTGCCAAGATTTCTAAGCAGGAGATGCGCCTGGATCCGCACATGGCGGCGCTTGATTGCGTGCGCCATATGCTGGCTTCGTCCGATACCGCGCCTGCTCGTTGCGTGATTGCCGGCAAGACCGTGCGTGTGCTCGATGCTGCGGCGGCTGATGTGTCGCTCGGCGAGGGTCAGGTTCTCGTTAAGGCCAAGCGTGTCTACCTTGGCCTGTCCGATGGCGCGGTCGAGCTGCTCGAGGTTAAGCCCGATGGCAAGCGTGCTATGGCTGCTTCTGCCTGGGCTGCCGGCCTGCAGGGTGCCGATCTTTCGTGGGGTGTTTTGTCGTGAGTAAACTGTCTCCCGCGCGCAAGCTCGCGCTTGATGTTTTGATGGAAGCCGATCGCCGCGGCATGTACGCGCGCGACGTGCTCTCGTCCCGTGCTTCGGCCAAGGCCATTGACCAGCGCGATTCTGCTTTTGCAGCTCGTTTGGCACTTGGCGTTGCGGCCACCCAGGGTATTTTGGATGAGCTGCTCGATCAGTTTCTCGATAAGCCTAAAAAGGTTGCGCCGCGTGTTCGCATGGCGCTTCGTATCTCGGCCTTCGAGATGCTCTATCTGCATACGCCGGGCCGCGTTGCCGTAAGTCAGGGTGTTGAGCTGGTTCGCTGCGGTGCTAAGTCCGCCGCTGGCTTGGCCAATGCTGTACTCCATAAGGTTTCAGACAATGTTGAGGACTTTGCTACTGCGTCCGATGTGGATGAGTCTGAGCGACGTTTGGTTCGTCTGTCGCGCCTGATGGGTCTACCTCGCTGGCTATGCGCTCGCATTATGGCGTCGTTTGACACTCCAGAGGGTGCGCTTAACTTTGCCGGCAATCTGGCCCCCGCACCGCTGGCCCTGCATGAGAACGCCTTTGCGTCCAAGCCCGATCCGTATATCTCGCAGCTTGTGGCACCCGTGTTCCCGGGTTGCCATGCTCCGGTCGATGCTCAGGTTACGGTTGCGTCGGGCGTATTTGAGCGTGCTGCTGCCGTGGCCTCGGACCTTAACGCCCAGCTTATCGCCACAGCTGCCACGCGCCCTGGCAGCTGCCTTGAGATTGGTGCCGGCCGTGGCACCAAGACCTATGTGATGATGTGCCAGGCCAAGCGTGCGGGCTATGAGCGTCAGCATACGGCGCTCGATCTGCATGATCGCAAGTGCGATCTGAATCTCGCTCGTCTGCATAAGGCCGGTATTCAGGGCGTTCGCACGGTTTCGGGTGATGCCTGCGAGCTTAATGAGGTGCTCACATCGTTTGATGCCATGCTTGGCGAGCCGGTTAAGTTCGACACGGTCTTTATCGATGCGCCGTGCTCTGGCACCGGAACCATGCGCCGTCATCCTGAGATACCGTGGCGCCTGACCGAAAAAGATGTGACGGTTGAGCTGCCCAAACTGCAGCTTACGATGCTCAAAGAGGCTGCTGCGCGCGTGGCTGCCGGCGGCGAGCTCATCTATGCGACGTGCTCGGTTTTCGACGAGGAGAACACGCAGGTCGTGGATGCCTTCCTGGCTTCTCCCGAGGGCGCCGGCTTTACCGTGGCGCCGCTCTCTGATGCGCAGATTCTGCAACTCCCCGAGTTCGATCAGGCCAAGAAGCTCGTATCCGTACGCCAGAACGATCGAGGCCTCTTCCAAAGCGTGCCGGTAAACGCCGATTCCTACGACGGCCACTTCTGCGCCAGGCTGGTCCACAAGTAATTACTACGTTGCGGTGAAATAGGGATTGAATAGCGGCATCTACCCGCCAAAAAGTCCTTATTTCACCGCAACTCAGGATTTTTCTGGGACGGGGATTAATAAATCGGGTATGAAAGCAAGCGGTTGGGTTCGGTAGGTCTCTAGTTGCATGAACCGCTCGCGGATTTAATATTTAGAGGTTAAAATGACCGATCTTAACTATGACAAGATTGACAATCCTGAAGATAAAACTCAGGGAAATGAAGAAGTTAAAAATTCTTCGATTAAAAAGCGGGTAATTATTGGTGCCGGTATTGTTGCTCTGCTTATTGCTGGTTGTGTCGTTGGTTATGCTGGTTACAATTACAAACAAGCATGTAGTGAACAGAATCAGCAGGTTGAAGTTTTGTATTCAAAGGCTAGCGATAGTGTTGTTGCCTTTAAAGCTGATCCTAGGCTACTAACATTTGAGCAACGTCTTGATACCATTAGAAATGCTCAAAACAATAAAGAGATGTTGAATAAAGAAATCTCTGATGACAAATTTAAGTATGCTGATGGTACTTCCCCTGATTGGACGAAGTTGCTTAATAAATACGATTCCATCATTAAAGACTGCCGTAATGCTCAAAATAATGAGTGGAATACTTCTCTAGCTGACCATGTTAATTTTGATGTAAATTCTACTGAAGATACCGACTCTCTCCAACAGCATATAAATAGCCTTAATGGCCTTCTTAATGATATTTCTAATAAAGACAATCAGAAGCTTATTTTTGAAGATGCCAAAAAGGATTCTAAGAAGTTCATTGATCAAATCAATGAACAGATCAGTCGTTATCAAACTCGTATTGATGATGTAAATAAGGCCAAGGCTGAAGATGAGGCTAAGGCTCAAGAAGAAGCAGCTAAGGCTCAGCAGCAGGCTTCTCAGCAAAACAATTATTCCAGTAATTCTGGTAGTAATTATTCTGGCGGTAGCGGCTATTCTGATGGCTCCTCTAATAGTGGTTATTCTGGCGGCTCCTCTAACGGCGGCGGCAAAGTAGTCATTAAAACCATGGACGTTTATGACGAAAATGGTTACTATGTTGGATCGACTCATTGGTATAGCGATGGTACCTGTGACGACCCCTATTCTGCCGGTATGGGCGGATTTTAAATTATGCTAATTATTAAAAATTAATTAGCTACCTATAGCGCAAAGAATCAGCCCCGCGATCGGTGCCGGTCGCGGGGCTGTTTGGTTTCTAGTGGCTGTGCGGGCAGTTGGCGCAGCAACCGCTCGTGGCGCTTGTGCTGGAGCCGCCGCTTCGCTGGTCGGTGTTGTAGAAGCCGCTGCCCTCAAATTTAATACCGCTGGCCGAGAACGTCTTGGCGGCCGGAGCGCCGCAGTTGGGGCACACGACCTCGGGGGTCTCGGACATGGGATGCTCAACCTCAAACACGTTGCCGCAGCTCGTGCACTTGTAATCGTAGCGCGCCATAATACTTCCTTTTCAGCACAAAGCGGGCAGATTACTCTGCCCGCAAAAATTCAAACGTCTGTAACTGTACCCTATATCGGGCGTTTTATCACGCTTCGTCCCAGAATCTATGCGTGTTGCGCAGGAGCTGTGCGGTTTTGCCCTCAGCGGCCGCAACGTCGGCCTCGTCAGCCTGCCAGGTCCAGTTGCCCGTGGCCACGCCCGGTACGTTCATGCGCGCGTCGTCGCCCAGCCCCAGGACATCCTGCAGCGGCATCATCACCAGGGGAGCGTCGCTTGCCAGCGCGTCGCTCATCAGCTTGGCCGCCACCTCAACACCGCTTGGTTCATCGCCGCCCGCAAAGGAACGCGTGCTCCAACCGGCCAATGTCGACGTATCGTGCGTCGAGGTGTACAGGATCTTGCCCGGCGTGGGGTGCACGCCGTTGCGGACGTCGTAGTCGCTAAACTCCAGCACGTCCATGCCGGGAAAGCCGCAGGTCGAAGCCATGGCGCGAACGCCGGGCGTCAGGTAGCCCAGGTCCTCGGCAATAAAGTTGAGCGGCCCCAACTCGTCATAGGCGGTCTGGAAAAGGTCCTTGCCCGGGCCTGCCAGCCAACGCCCGTCGGCGCAGGCCTTACCTGCGGGAATGCTAAAGTAGCTGTGGAAGCCCAGGAAGTGATCCAGGCGCACGCGGTCGTAGAGCGAGAACGCACGACGTAGGCGATCCATCCACCAGCGGTAGCCGTTCTGCTTCATGTGGTCCCAGCGGAACGTCGGGTTGCCCCACACCTGGCCCTCGGGCGCAAAGTTGTCGGGCGGCGCACCGGAGATCTCGATTGCCTTACCGGTATCGGACAGCCAGAAGTTCTCGGGTTCGCTCCACGCATCTGCCGAATCGTCGGACACGTACATAGGAATATCGCCGATGACCTCGATGCCCTTCTTGTGCGCATAGTTCATAAGCTCGCACCAAGCCAGGTCAAAGCGGTACTGCATGTACGCCTGAAGCTCGGCCTCGTCGTGGAAACGCTTGTCGTCAATCAAGTGCTCGTTGTAGCGCGCAACATCTGCCGGCCAATCGTGGCGCGATTCGCCCTCAAAGTACTTTTTGACGGCCATATAGACGCAGTACTTCTCGAGCCAATCGGCATTGCGATGTTTAAACGCGGTGTACAGCGGATCGGCATCCTCGCCGCCGTGGGCCTTCCAGGTCTCAAAGTCGGCGGCTAGCTCCTTGTGGCTTTCGGGCAGCAGGTCGATATTGCCTGCAAAGGCCGAAGGACCGGCGTAAGGGGAGCGAAAGAAGTCCGTCGGGTTGACAGGCAGGACCTGCCAGTAGCGCATGCCCATAGCGGCCATATGGTCGATAAAACGACGCGTGGGCGCGCCGATCGTGCCGGGCTTACCGTCGTCGGTCGGCACCGATGTGATATGGCACACAACGCCCGCACCGTAATCGAGCGGCTCCTGCAGACGCTGCTCGGCGTGGTGATAGATGATCGACGATCCCAGCGGATACAGGTCGAGCGTGACGGTGCCATTGTGAATCTCGCACTCGTGACCGCTAATCACATCGCTCGCACATTCGTCGAGCGCCGGAATCGTCACGCGGTGTGAATTGCGCAGGCTGCGGTTGATGATAACCGTAGCGGCCTCGCCATCCTTGCCCGTGCGGTTGTATGCCAGCACCTCGTCGTTGAGCGCGAAGGCCTTGATCTCGCCGTCGATCATAAACGGCAGTGCGCGGCGTACGGCGGAGGCGTTTTTGACAATAGCCAGCGTGTCGAAGTCGTGCAGTTGGTCCTTGGTCGGCAGGGTGCGGCGGTTACCCGGATCGGTAAGGCCCTCAAGGCCGTACTCGTCGCCATAGTAAATCGATGGCACACCGGGGAACGTCATCTGCATGAGCGTTGCGAGCCAAAAACGGCTCTTGGCCAGGCCCATCGAGTTCTCGTCCAGACGCCATTTGCTGCGCTCGCACTCGGGCAGCTGCGACTCATCGGGGCCGCCGCCGAGCACCGAGATAATGCGCGGACGGTCGTGGCTCGAAAGCAGATTAAGTGCGCAGGACAGGGCCTCACGGGGATAGTTCTCGCGCAGGGTTTCGATATCCTCGGCTGCCTGGTAGGCGTTCTTGTAGCCCATCAAAAAGCCGATGACCATGTCGCGGAAGGGATAATCCATGGCCGAGTCCAGCTCGGAACCTTGCAGATAGCGGCGCAGATGGCCGTAGCTGATCTTGTTGGAGGCGTCTTCCCAGACTTCGCCGAGCAACAGTGCATCAGGCTTCTCGGCGAGCACGGCCTTTTTGATCTCGGCCAGGAAGTCATCGGAAAGCTCGTCGGCCACGTCTAGGCGCCAGCCATGAGCGCCGGCACGTAGCCATTTACGGATCACGCCGTCCTTGCCCAGGAGCCGCTCGCGTACCAGCTCAGAGCTCTCATTGATGGCGGGCATATTGCCCACGCCCCACCAGCAGTCGTATGAGCCGTCCTCGTGGAAATAAAACGCATCGCGCCATGGAGAATCCTCGCTCTGCCACGCGCCCACGCCGGGGTAGTTGCCGTAGCGGTTGAAATAGATCGAGTCATCGCCCGTGTGGTTGAAGACGCCATCCAGAATGATGGAGATGCCCAGCTTCTCGGCCGCCTGGCACAGCTCGGTAAAGTCCTGCTCGGTGCCCAGGATCGGGTCGATCTTGGTGTAGTCGGCCGTGTCGTAGCGGTGGTTGCTCGCGGCTTCAAAAATGGGGTTGAGGTAGATGGCTGTAAAGCCCAGCTCGGCGATGCGAGGCAGGTCTTCCTGGATGCCCTTGAGCGACCCTCCGTAGAAGTCCCAGGTTTTGATGGAGCCGTCTTCGGCGCGCTCGTACACGGGCGGCTCGTTCCAGTCCTCGACCATGCGGCGCTGGATTCCGTTGCGTGGTTTTTCGACCTCGGCCAGCGTGCGCTCGCGCCAGTGCTCGTCGCGGGCGTAGCGATCGGGGAAGATCTGGTAGACCATGCCACGCTCGTACCACTCGGGACGCACTTCGCGGTGCTTATAGACGGTAATCTGGAAGGACGGCACCTCGGCGTAGTCGTAAGTTACGCCCTCGCCACCGGTGCGACCCTGCGGTGCGCCCAAGCGGACCTCGGGCTGGCCCTCGATATTGCAGATAAAGCTGTACCACACAAGACACGGTTCAGTGCATTTGAGCTCGCCGGTAAAAATGCCATCGCCTTCGTGCTCCATTGGGATCAGGGTCTCGCCGACTTCATCGACCCAGGTGCGCAGCGTAAGCGTTGCCTGGTTGGGATCGGCATCCTCCAAAATCACCGAGAGTGCAACGGAAGTTCCAGTGGTCACAGCGCCAAACGGAGTGCGAAACTGCGGTAGACGGCTGTTGTGTATCAATCTCATAGTACGGTCCAGTTCAATAGAATCATGGCCTGCGGGCCATGGGTTTTACGCCTAAGATGTAAGTATATCTGTAGTACACAGGGTGTATAAACAACATCCGTTTACCATCGGCGAACGGTTGTCCTAGAAAATCGTTTTACCACTACCTACAGAGAAGGGGCGCCCGGTTGGAGCGCCCCTTGCTTAGGGTTTGATGAGGTTTTGGATCGTCTGGATTAGCGGCGCTTGCGGGTGGCCGTTGCCTTGCGGACGGAAGTCTTCTTCGACGGCGCCTTTTTCTCGGTTGCGGCGGCGGGGGAGACCGGGGTCTCCATTGTGGGCTCGGGCTTGGCCTTTACTGCGGGTTTGGCCTCGGCCTTAGCTTCCGCCTTAGGAGCAGCAGCCTCGGTCGTGGTCTTTTTGGCCGTCGTTGCAGTGCGCTTGCGCGTGGTGGTCTTGGCGGTCGGCTTGGCCTCGACAGCTGCTTCGGCCTTGGGCTCGGCAGGCGTCTCCTCGACCTTGACGGCGGGCTTTGCGGCAGCCTTCGGAGCGGCCTTTGTCACAGTAGCCTTGGCGGCCGTCGACTTCGTTGCCGTGGTCTTCTTGGCAGCTGTAGTCTTCTTGGCGGTCGCGGTTGTCTTCTTGGCAGCGGTCTTTGCCGGAGCCTTGGCGGCCGGTTTGGCCTCAGCGACCTCGGCCTTTACCTCGGGAGCAGCCTCGGCCTCGGCGGCCTTCTTGGCAGCGGCGGTCGTGCGCTTGCGCGTGGTCGTTGTCTTGGCAGCCGTTGTTTTAGTCGCGGCAGCTTTGGTCGTCGTAGCCTTCTTAGCGGTCGTCTTGCGGGTCGTGGTCTTCTTAGCTGCGGGCTTTGCAGCAGGCTTGACCTCGACCTCTGCCTTGTGAGCAACCTCAGCCTTCACCTCAGGCTCGGCCTTTGCTGGCTCAGCCTCAACCGGCTTCTCTTCGACCTTGGGCTCCTCAGCGGCCACCGGCTCAGCAACAGCCTCAGGCTCGTCGACAACAGCCGCCGGCCTCTCAATCTCCGGATGCATAAAGAAGTACAGGTCCAGATACTTGTCGGCCGAGCGCGTCCAGCTAAAGTCCTGGCTCATGGCCTGCGTTACCAGCTGGTTCCAGGCATCGCGGTTGTCCCAGAACAGGCGCGCCGCGCGGAACACCGCGTCGCCCATCTCGTCGCCGTTAAAGTTGGTAAACGAGAAGCCCGTGCCCTCGCCGGTAAACTCGTTGTACGGCTGCACGGTGTCCTTCAGGCCACCGGTCTCGCGCACGATGGGCAGGGTGCCGTAGCGCATGGCGATGATCTGCGACAGGCCGCAGGGCTCAAACTTCGAAGGCATCAGGAACATGTCGGCAGCGGCATACATACGCTGCGACAGCGCGGGATCGAACTCGATGCGCGCGGCCATGGTGCCGGGGTACTTGTCCTGGAAGTAGCGCAGGCCGTCCTCGTAGTCGCGGTCACCGGTGCCCAGCACGGCCACCTGCACGCCGCCGGCCAGAATGCGGTCGAGCGCGTACATGACCAGGTCCATGCCCTTTTGGCGCGTCAGGCGCGTGACCATCACCATGAGCGGGCGGTCGTCGCGAACCTCGAGCCCCAGTTCCTCCTGCAGCTTTGCCTTGCATACGGCTTTGCCGGAACGGTCCTCCACGGTGTAGTTGGCGGCAATGCGCTTGTCGGTCGCCGGGTCAAAGCCCGCCACATCAATGCCATTAAGGATGCCTTGCAGCGCGTACGAGCGCTCGCGCAGCACGCCGTCCAGGCCCTCGCCAAACTCGGGCGTCTGGATTTCGTTGGCATAGGTGGGGCTCACTGTGGTGATAGCGTCGGCATAGCGCAGTGCGCCCAGCATATAGTTGACGCTGCATGCGTCGCAACGCAGCTGCGAGGCAGCAGCGGGAATATGCGCCACACCCAGGATGTCCTCCATCACGGTGTCGCTAAACTGGCCCTGGAACGCCACGTTGTGGATCGAGAACACGGTCTTGACGCGGTCATACAGCGGCAGGCCCTGGTAGAACTCGCGCAAAAACACGGACGCTAGTGCCGTCTGCCAGTCGTTGCAGTGCAGGATGTCGCACTCAAAGCCGGCCGGCAGGTGCTGAAGGCTCTCGGTGATGGCCTTGGAGAAGAACGCAAAGCGCTCGCCGTCGTCAAAGAAGCCGTACGGATAGTCGCGCGCAAAGTAGCGCTCGTTGTCGACGAACATATAGGTGACGCCGTCGCGCTCGAGCTTCTCGAGCCCGCAGTACTCGTTGCGCCAGCCCAGGCTCACGTAAAAATCGGAGAAGTGCTCCATCTGCGCCTTGTACTCGTCCTTAATGGTGGCGTACTTGGGCACCATGACGATGACCTCGGCGCCGGCGCGCACAAGCGCCGCAGGCAGCGAGCCTGCCACGTCGCCCAGGCCACCGGTCTTCACAAACGGTGCGCACTCGGCCGAGGCAAACACGATCTGCATCTTTTTGCTGGAATCAGCCATATTGTCTCCCATGTTGCAATTCGAGAATAGCCGCCTGGCGCTAACCGGGCGGCTATTCTACATGTTACGAGCGATGTTGCGGTGCCAACGTTAACGTACGATGGTGGTGTCGGAAGTTAACGGAGCCTTGCCCAGCACCAGGATGTTCTCGGGCGTGCCGCGAAGCTCGGTGTTGGTGGGGACCACGTTGTTCTTGTCCAGAATGGCGTTCTCAACGCGTGCGCCGCTCTTGATGATGCAGCTCTGGTTGATGATCGAGTTGGTCACCGAAGCGCCTTCCTCAACCACGACGCCGCGCGACAGGATCGAGTTGCGCACGGTGCCCTTGATGATGCAGCCGGCCGAGATGATCGAGTTGCACGCGTGGCTGCCGGTCGCATAGCGCGAAGGCGGCACGTCGTGAGCCTTGGTCAGGATCGGGCGCTCGGGATCGAATAGCTGGTCGGCCACGGTCTGGTCGAGCAGGTCCATGCTGCGGCGATACAGCGACTTCTCGCTAAACACGCCCACGACCTCGCCCTTGTACTCGTAGCTGCACACGTCGATGTTACCAAAGTCGCCCTGGAGTGCCTCGAGCAGGTCCAGATAGTCGGCGGCCTGGTAGTGGTCGATGATCTCGAGCAGCGTCTCGCGGTTGACGATGCAGCAGTCCATGGAGGCGTTGTCGCCGTACACGACACCGGCGCTCACGCCCGTCAGGCGGCCGTTCTCGTTAATCTCGAGCTTGGTCTCGTCATCGACGTTGCGCGTGGCCTTGCAGTACACCACGGTCATCTGAGCGCCGGAGTTCTCGTGCGCCTCGATGATGGTGTTGAGGTCCATGTTAAAGATGATGTTGGTGCCCATCATCACAACATAGGGCATGTCCGAGCGCTGGAACAGCGTCTTGTTGGAGATGATGTCGCGCAGCAGGAAGCGCATGCCGCCCTTGGTGGTGCCATACGCGTTGCCGGGCACCATGAACAGGCCGCCCTTCTTGCGGTCCAGGCCCCAGTCCTTGCCCGAGCCCACGTGGTCGATCAGCGAGCGGTAGTTACCCGGCATGACGACGCCGACAGTCTTAATGCCGGCATTCATCATGTTGGACAGCGGGAAGTCGATCAGGCGGTAGCGGCCCAAAAATGGAACGGATGCGATGGGGCGGTCCTTGAGCAGCACGCTGCCGTAGGTCGAAGAGTAGTTAGCGGTGATATAACCGATGGCCTTGCGATTGATCATCGGATCATTCCCCCTTCCCGATAACGACGTCATTTCCAACGACGGCCGTATCCTTGGTGGTATCGACAGAGCCGAGCTTCACGCCCTCTTCGACCGTGGAGTTCTCGCCCAAAATAGCGCGGCAGATGTGCGCGCCGCTCTTAACGTGCGCACCCGGCAGCAGCACGGAGTCCTCGACCACGGCGCGCTCCTCGATGATGACATCGGTCGAAAGGATCGAGTGGCGAGCGGTGCCGTAGATCTTGCAGCCGTTGGAGACCAGGCAGTCGTCCAGGCGGCCGTCAGGGCCAATGTAGTGCGGCGGACGCGTGGTGATGTTGGACATGATGGGGAAGTTCTTGTCGAACAGATCGAACTCGGGGTTGTTACCCAGCAGGTCCATCGAGGTCTCATGGAAGCTGGCGATGGTGCCGACGTCCTTCCAGAAGCCGTGGAACTCGTAGCTGTACAGGCGCTTGTTCTCACCGAGCAGCTTGGGGATGATGTCCTTGCCAAAGTCGTGGCTCGAGCGCTGGTCCAGAGCGTCCTCCTCGAGCGCCTCGATCAGCACGTCGGCCGAGAAGATGTAGATGCCCATGGACGCGAGGTTCGAATCGGGCTTCTCAGGCTTCTCGGTAAACTTGGTGATGCGGCCGTCTTCGGGGTCGGTGGTCAGGATGCCAAAGCGGCTGGCCTCCTCCCACGGAACGGGCATAACGCTCACCGTGAGGTCGGCGTTGTTCTCAATGTGCGTCTTGAGCATCTTGCGGTAGTCCATGCGATACAGGTGATCGCCCGAAAGAATCAGGACGTACTTGGGGTCGTTGGCCTTGATGTAGTCGAGGTTCTGCGTAATGGCGTCGGCCGTGCCCGCATACCAGGCGCCGCCGGTCTGCGTCTCGTACGGCGGCAGGATCGACACGCCGCCGTCGCGGCTGTCCAGATCCCACGCCTCGCCGGAGCCCACGTAGGCATGCAGCAGGTAGGGACGGTACTGCGTCAGAACGCCTACCGTGTCGATGCCCGAGTTGGAGCAGTTGGACAGCGAAAAGTCGATAATGCGGAACTTGCCACCAAAGCTAACCGCCGGCTTGGCGATCTTTTGGGTGAGTGCCCCCAATCGGCTGCCCTGTCCTCCTGCGAGGAGCATCGCGATGCATTCTTTCTTACTCATCGATTTCTCCTTCTGTCATCGATGTTCCTAACCCATTAGCGACGGGCGCGGCGCACTGTCACGCCCGTCGAGTAATGCCGTGCGGCAAAGGGGGCTCGCGCGCTTTATGCGTGCCAGATCTCGTCGCGATACTCGCGAATGGTGCGGTCGGACGAGAACCAGCCACTCGAGGCGGTGTTGAGCAGGGCCTTGCGGTTCCAGGTCTCCTGGTCGCCGTAGCTGCCCGTGAGGTTCTCCCATGCATCAACGTAGCTGCGGAAGTCGGCCATGACCAGGTCGGGGTCGTTGTTGTTCATGAGCTCGTTGTAGATACTCTCGAAGTTGCCCGAAAGACCCGCAAAGGTGTTGTCCTTGAGCTCTTCCATAACGCGACCCAGACGCTCGCGATCGCCGTTGAGGGTATCCCACGCAAAGTAGCTGTTGGATGCCCAGAGCTGCTCGACCTCGGGTGCGGTCAGGCCAAAGATGGCCTCGTTCTCGCGGCCGGCCAGGTCGGCGATCTCGATGTTGGCGCCGTCGAGGGTGCCCAGCGTAATGGCGCCGTTCATCATGAGCTTCATGTTGGACGTGCCCGAGGCCTCCTTGCCGGCCGTGGAGATCTGCTCCGAGATCTCGGCGGCTGGGTAGATGAGCTGGGCGTTGCTCACACGGAAGTTGGGGATAAAGCAGACCTTCATGACCTCGTTGACGCGGGCGTCGTTGTTGATGACGTCGGCAACGGAGTTAATGAGGCGGATGGTCTCCTTGGCAAAGGTGTAGCTCGAGGCAGCCTTGCCGCTAAAGATGAAGGTCGTCGGCGTCACGTGGAAGTTAGGATCGGCGATGCGACGGTTGTAGATGTCCATCACCTTCATGATGTTCATGAGCTGGCGCTTATAGGCGTGGAAGCGCTTTACCTGGACATCGAAGACGGTGTTGGGGTCAATAACCAGACCGGTCTCGGCCTTGACGTAGGCGGCCAGACGCTCCTTGTTGGCGCGCTTGGAGGCACCAACGGCCTTCAGGAACTCGGTGTCGTTCTGGAAACTTTTAAGCTTCTCCAGCTCATAGGCGTCCTTGAGCCAGCCATCGCCAATGGCCTCGGTCACGAGCTTGGCATAGGTGGGGTTGGCCTCGGCAAAGAAGCGACGGTGCGAGATGCCGTTGGTCTTGTTGTTGAACTTCTCGGGCGTGAGGGCATAGAAGTCTTTGAGCACGATGTTCTTGATGATGTCGGAGTGGATCTTGGCAACGCCGTTGACGCTGTGGCTGCAGATCACAGACAGGTTGGCCATGCGAATCTCGCCGTCCCACAGGATGGCGGTCTGGCGCAGACGCTCCTGCCAGCCCTCCTTCGTGGTGTCGAACGACTCGTGCCAACGACGGCTGATCTCGTCGATGATCTGGTACACGCGGGGGAGGAGCTTGGAGAACGTGCCGATAGGCCACTTCTCCAAGGCCTCGGGCAGGATGGTGTGGTTGGTGTAGCTCACGACCTGCGTCACGATGTTCCAGGCGTCATCCCACTCGAGCTTCTTCTCGTCGATGAGGATACGCATGAGCTCGGGGCCGCACATGGCGGGGTGGGTATCGTTGGTGTGGATGGCTACAAACTGCGGCAGCAACTCCCAGTTCGCGCCGTGCTCCTTCTCAAAGGTGTCGAGCAGGCTGTAGATGCCGGCCGAAACAAAGAGGTACTCCTGCTTCAGGCGCAGCAGACGGCCGTGCTCGCCGGCGTCGTTGGGGTAGAGAATGGCGCTGATGGCCTCGGCCTCAGCGCGCTCGGCATCGGCCAGAGCATAGTCGCCGCGGTTGAAGGCCTCCAGGTCAAAGTGCTCCTCGACCGGCTCGGCGGCCCAGACGCGCAGCTTGTTGACGGTCTCGCCGGCATAGCCCACAACGGGGATGTCATAAGGGACGGCCAGGATGTCCTGCGTGTCCACCGTGCGGTAGAACGTGCGGCCGTTCTCCTCAAAGCCCTCGACGCGGCCGCCAAACTTAATGGTCACGGCCTTATCCTGACGACGGACCTCCCAGGGATAGCCGTGGGTGAGCCACTCGTCGGTGGCCTCGACCTGGCTGCCGTTGACGATCTCCTGCTTAAACAGACCGTAACGGTAGCGCATGCCGTTGCCGTAGCCGGCGATGCCCTCGGCTGCCATGGAATCCAAGAAGCATGCGGCCAGGCGGCCCAAGCCACCGTTGCCCAGCGCCGGATCGGGCTCCTGGTTCTCGATGACGGACAGATCAAAGCCCATGTCGTCGAGCGCCTCGGCGACCATGTCGCGCACGCCAAAGTTGAGCAGGTAGTTGTCGAGCAGGCGGCCGATCAAAAACTCGATCGAGAAGTAGTACACGCGCTTTTTGCCCTCGGCGGTGACGCGGGCGTCACTCTTGGTGGCAACGGTGCGCGCCTTCTCGGCCACGAGCTTGGCCAGGGCGTTAAAGCGGTCGAGGTCGCTGGCGGCCTCGACGCTCTTGCCGCTGATGCTCATGACGGCATCGCGATAGAGCTCGGTAAACTCCTGCTTGTTGTCGAAGATCTTATTCATACGTTCCTTTCCCCCGGGGATGTTTCTCCCGGAACGGTTATGACATGTATCCTACGCCCCCGCGGGGCGGTTAATTACAGCTGTAACGGTTTTGTTACGCATCCTTGGCAGACGGCTTAACAGAAGCAGACTTGGCCTTGGTAGCGGCCTTTTTGGCAGCCGGTTTCTTGGCTGCGGCCTTAGCAGCGGGCTTTGCGGCAGCCTTGGCCTTGGCCTTGGTCGTCGTGGCCTTCGCCTTAGCCGGAGCCTTCTTGGCAGCCGCAGGCTTGGGCTTCACCGAGGATGCCCGCTTGCGCGTCGCCTTCTTGGGCTCCTCGACCACAGGCGGCTTATAGCTGCTGGGGCCGCGGCGCTTAAGCACCACGCCAGCCAGCCCGGGCACCTTAATCTCGATGGAGTCCATCTGCCCGTTCCAGGGATAGGGCTCGCTCGAGCAGGTGTAGGGCTCCTTGCCGGCATAGCCGCTGCCGCCAAACTCGGGACGGTCGGAATCGAAGATGACCTCCCAGTCACCCTCGCGCGGCACGCCAACACGGAAGCTCTCGTAGCTCGCCGGGTCAAAGTTGATCAGGATCACCAGATCGTCATCGACGTCCTCGCCCTGGCGCACAAAGCTCACGATGGACTGCTTGGAGTTGTCCGCGTCAATCCAGGTAAAGCCGTCGTCGGTGTAGCCGCGCTCGTACAGGGCGGGCTCGGCGGTGTACAGGTGGTTGAGCGCCTTGATAAACGCCTGATGATGACGGTGGGTCTCGTACTCCTCGGTCAGGAACCACTGGATGGACTCGTAGTAGCGCCACTCAATAAACTGGCCGATCTCGTTGCCCATAAAGTTGAGCTTGGCACCGGGGTGCGTCATCTGGTAGAAGGCGAGCGTGCGCAGGCCGGCAAACTGACGCCACCAGTCGCCCGGCATACGGCCGATCAGCGAGCATTTACCGTGGACGACCTCGTCGTGGCTCAGCGGGCAAATAAAGTTCTCGGTAAAGGCATACATGATGGAGAACGTGAGCAGCCCGTGGTTGCCGGGGCGCCACGGAAAATCGGTCTGCATGTAGTGCAGGGTGTCGTTCATCCAGCCCATGTCCCACTTGTAGTGGAAGCCCAGGCCGCCGTCCTGCGGCGGGTAGGTCACGAGCGGCCACGCGGTGGACTCCTCGGCCATCATCATCACGTCGGGGAAGTGCGCCTCCACAGCGCAGTTGACCTGACGGATAAACGCGCTGGCGTCCAGGTCCTCCTCGGTACCGTACTTGTTGAACTTCTTTTGGCCGGGATCATCGATGCCAAAGTTGAGGTACAGCATGCTGGATACGCCATCCATGCGAATGCCGTCAACATGGAAGTTCTCGAGCCAATACAGTACGTTGGAGACCAAGAAGGAGCGGACCTCGCCACGGGCGAAGTCGAACTTGTGCGTGCCCCAGTTGGGGTGAATCTCGTGCTCAAACAGCATGTGGCCGTTAAAGGTGGCAAGGCCGTGGGAGTCGGCGCAAAAACCGCCGGGCACCCAGTCCATGATCACGCCGATGCCTGCCTCGTGGCATGCATCGATAAAGTGCATGAGCTGCTGCGGGTTGCCGTAGCGCGACGTGGCGGCATAGTAGCCGGTCGTCTGGTAGCCCCAAGAGCCATCGAAGGGATGTTCCATAAGTGGCATGACCTCGATATGTGTGTAGCCCATGTCGCGCACGTAGTCCACGAGCTCCACCGACAGGTCGTCGTAAGTGTAGAACTCGCCGCGTTGCGCGGGGAAGGGATCCATGGGGCCGGGGTAGTTGCCGTACTCGTCCGGCTCGCCCTGCGGTGCGTCGCCATGGCGCTTCCACGAGCCAATATGCACCTCGTAGATGTTAAGGGGCTGTGACATGTGGTTATGGCCGGCACGGTGCTTGAGCCATGCGGCGTCGTTCCACTTGTAGCCATCGAGGGTCCACAGCACGCTCGCCGTTCCCGGAGGGCACTCGGCCTTAAAGGCATACGGATCGGCCTTGTAGAGCTTCTCACCCTCGTTGGTCTCGATAAGGTATTTATAGAGCTGGCCCTGCTCGGCGCCAGGAATAAAGCCTTCCCAAATAGCGCTCGTATGCACGGGCACCAGCGGGTTGGCTTCTTCATCCCAGTCGTTAAATTCGCCAATGACATGCACGCTCTTTACATCGGGCGCCCAAACGCAAAAGCGCCAGCCGCGCGTACGGTTCTGCGTGTCGGGGTGCGCGCCCATCTTTTCCCAGCTGCGCCCCCACGTGCCGATGCCAAATAGATAGACATCGTCCTTGGTGAGCTCCGGTGCGTGCGGGGCGGCTTTACGGGTTGCGGGCTTTTTAGCCGTTGGCTTTAGCTTTGTATCGCTCACGTTTGATCCCATCATGACGCGGCAGCGTGTTGCCTTGGTGACTAGATGCGAAAGGTCCAAGGCTGCACGAATCGAAGGGACGGCGATAGTTCTATGATTCGTTCCACCTCGCGTGCTCGGTGGAACTTTCGGCAGAAACTACGATAACACCTGTACGTTACTTTTATGAAGGAAAGTGGTTTTTGGGCGGCGTTTAATCGGTAAGCGCCATGTTTAGACCACTGGCAGAATTGCGATGGTAAAACTCTTGACAGTTTTACCAATAAGGGTTTTTTGATTGTTGGTTTGACGTTTGGTAAAACGTTTTTAGCAGGTTGTTTACCATTTGACATCGAAAGGTACTTTTATGTCCCAGACCGCCGCTCCCAATGTCGCTTTTATTTTCGATTGCGACGGCACGCTGGTTAATAGCACCCCCGTTTGGGCCTATGCCCAGCCCGAGTTATTGCACCGCCACGGAGTTGACGTGACGGTCGACGATTTTGCCCAGTTTGAGCATTTGTCGCTCGAGGACGAGTGCCAGGCCTACCACGACACCTGGGGCATTGGAGCGAATGGCGAGGAGCTGTATCGCGAGCTGAGCGACATCCTGATCGATGGGTACTCCAAGGTGCCGCCGCGCGAGGGGCTCCTGGCATTTTTGGAGCAGACGAATGCGGCGGGCATTGCCTTGTGCGTTGCCACGTCCACGCCGGCCGAGTTGGTTACGTCTGCGCTTGCGGGCGCCGGGCTCGACGCGTACATGGAGTTTGTTACCACGACGGGCGAGGCAGGACGCTCCAAACAGTTCCCCGACGTATACGAGCTGGCGCTGCGCCGCCTAGAAGAGCGCCACGGGCACAAGTTTGAGCGCGCGTGGGTGTTTGAGGACGCCGTCTTTGGCCTAAGGAGTTCTGGGGTCGCCGGCTTTAAGCGTGTAGGTATTTATGACCCGCACGGCCGCATGAAGCGCGACGATGTGCGCGCCAACTGCGATATCTTTATCGACAGCTACGAGGAGCTGGATCTGGCCCGCCTGCTTGCGTTTGAGGGATAGGCGAGAGCTGTGGCTTGTAAGGTATTAGTGGTTTGCGGCTCGCCCTTGGTGGCGAGCGCGGATCTGTTGCGTAGGCTAGTAGGGGAGTGCGACCACGTTGTCGCCGTGGACCGCGGTCTCGACGCGCTGCTGGGCGCTCGCCTGAGCTGCGACGTGTATGTAGGGGACGCCGATACGGTAAGCGAAGCCGGTCGCGCTCTTGTTGATGCCGCTGAGGACTTTGAAGTTGAGCGCCACGACCCGTACAAGGACTATACCGATCTGGCGCTGGCGCTCGATTCCGTCCGCCGTCGCTGGCCGGGCGCCGAAGTGGTTGCGACCTGCGCTACGGGCGGCCGCCCGGATATGGCCCTAAGCGTCCTAGGCTTACTAGCCAACTACAAAGACGCCCCCGTCTGGATTGCCGAGGACGCGACCACAGCTCGCATTCTGCACGAAGGCGAATCCTGGACCATTGAGGGCGCCGAGAGCAAGACGTTCTCCATCATCGGCATTGCCCCCAACACCGAGGTAAGCGAACACGGCCTAGAGTGGGAGCTAGACCACAGCCCCCTGGACCTGTTGGCGGACACAGGCATCAGCAACGTCGTCAGGTCAACAGCCACGATCCAAGTCCACACCGGCACCGCCATTGCTTACCTATATCAAGAGACATTTAGAGTCTGACCCAAAAAAGTCCTTGCACGCCGCGTCAACTTCCCCTATAGTATCTCCTCGTCACGGGGGCGTAGCTCAGCTGGGAGAGCGCTTGACTGGCAGTCAAGAGGTCAGGGGTTCGATCCCCCTCGTCTCCACCATCGTGAATGTAAGGCCACTCAATTGAGTGGCCTTTTTTTGAATATGATTTTTAACGGCCTGAACTGCATTTTTGCAAAATTTGTAAATTGCTTTCCTGTTCAAGTTTGCCGTCTGCAGTAGTTGTCAAACAAGCCGCCTCAAAATGCGTTTAATCTGTAGCCGGGCGTGCCTAGTGTGCGATGAGCATCTTCACAATGCAACGCCCATGCCCACACGCCCGCAAAATGTTGTGCAATTAATTTCCCAGTTTTGTACATTATTCGTAAGCACCACGCAAATCCTTTTGCGTATTAAAGCCGAGGTTTGCCTGCATTTACTCGGGCGCCCGTTGCAGCACCCCATTAACCTGCGTCAACGTGAACAACTTAGGCAAACAACCCCCCAAGCACGGATTTGTCGCATATGTTGTCCGACACAACCCAAATCAGTTTCACTATCAGCTTGTGCTAGGATACCTAATGTTACATGAGTTCAGCTGTGCTCACGGCTCTAACAGGCCACATAGCACGGGGTCGATCAGCATCCGGCCGTAACGGCGGTGTTAGAAAAACCAAGAGCTCCAATATCGATTGCCATGCACTTTTTTCACTTGCTTTTGCGGATATTTATAAGTTCGCTTGAATCAGTGCAATGAGTTGTTACGGCGAACCACAGCAGCCTTCAGCTGTTTGCGTGCGGTCCAGTTTTGTTCCCGCTTGACTGGTTCGCACGCAGCCAGCTGGGGATGCGGTCATTTTGCGATACACGTCCGCGTCTCTAGCAACTGCATTTATACATACCGTTCACGGTGGGGCAGAGCCACGTGCTTGTCTGACTGGGCTCAGGGTTTGAATATGGAGCGCCTTCGCGCACAAGCGCCCTGGCGAAGCCATACCCAAACCCCATGAGCCACACGTAAGACAGCAAGGGGGTGGTGCTCGTGTGGTATGTGATCCAGGTCATTAACGGTCGCGAAGATATAATGCGCGAGCGCATTGAGCGCATGGTGCCGGCTGGCGCCATGCAGGAGCTCTTTTATCCCCAATTTCAAACCGAGATCAAAGTACACGGCGAATGGGTCAATACGACCAAGCCGCTCTTTCCCGGTTATCTTATCTGCGATACGGCAGATCCCCGTACTGTGCAACAGCATCTGCTGCGCATGGACGACTTTGCCCGGATGCTTTCCCAAGACGGTCAGTTTGTGCCGCTGGCAAAAGAAGAGGTCCAGCTTATTGGTGGCTTTACGCATAAGGGAGACCGCGTAGTTCCTATGAGCGAGGCCCTAAAAGACGGTGACCAGGTCGTAGTAACGGCAGGTCCGTTGCTGGGCCACGAAGGCCTTATCAAAACCATTAACAGACGCAAGAGCATTGCTTATTTGGAGCTCGACCTGTGTGGCCGACGCGTAATTACGCGCGTTGGCCTCGCGGTGCTTTCAAACGAGCAGCGCGTCATGCGAAACCTTAAAAAGGCGATTGCCTAGCTGCTGGCGATTGTCGCTCAAACCAAGGAGGACCTTCGGGTCGGGGACGTAGTGTTGGAAGAGAATGTGTCAGATAAAACAGAATATGTAAAGGATGTGCCCGTGGATGCGGCATTGATTGGTCAAGTTGGGGATTGGCGGGCAGACTCTCAGACTCCTGTTGCTACGGAATTTCCTCTCCCCGTGGAGAATCCTGCTCCGGCGCAAGGTTTCGTGGCGCCGGGAAGCTATAGGGCTCCCGCCGCAGATCCCAAGGCTGCCGCCCCCAAGAAAGGTGGGCCTGCCTATTTTGCCTTCAAGCGAGCTTTCGACATCGTTTTTTCTGCTGCGGTCTGCGCGGTGTTGGCCATCCCCGTTGTAGCAGCATGCGTCGCCATTGAGATTGACTCTCCCGGAAAGCCGTTCTTCCGTCAAAAGCGAGTTGGTAAGGGTGGAAAGACTATCTATATCTTCAAACTCCGCACCATGGTCTCTGACGCTCACGAGCACCCTGAGAAATACATGACTCCCGATCAGCTGGCGCAATGGCAGCGCGAACAGAAGGTTGACGATGATCCCCGAATCACGCGTGTAGGCCGCTTTCTTCGCCGCACTTCGTTGGACGAACTTCCTCAATTCATTAACGTTCTCTCGGGTGATTTATCCGTCATTGGCCCTCGTCCCGTAACACTTGAGGAAACGTATGAATACGGCGATGCACGCGATGAGGTGCTCGCATGTAAGCCTGGCATCACCGGTTGGTGGGCTGCGACTGACCGCAACGAATCCACGTGGAGAAGTGGTCAGAGGCAAGCTCGTGAGCTCTTTTATGTGCGCCATCAGTCGCTCGGGTTGGATACCCGCGTGTTCGTAAAAACGTTCAAGGCAATGAGGAGGGGGAAGTAACGTATGACCGATTCTCCCCTGGTTTCCATCATTATGCCCCTCTACAATGCTGAGCCGTATCTTGTCGAGACCTTCGACTCCGTTCTTTCTCAGTCCTATAAGAACTGGGAGCTCATCGTGGTCGAAGATTGTTCTTCGGACGCATCTCTTCGACTTGCGAAGGAATACGAGAACAAGGATCGTCGAATCTCGGTTCATCCCAACGAGCACAACGTTGGTGCGGCTAAGTCGCGCAATACCGGTATCGAACACGTTTCCGGCGATTTCGTCGCGTTCATGGACGCCGATGACGCATGGCTTCCGGATAAACTTGATCACCAGCTTGCGTACATGCGGGATTGTGGTCTGGGGATGTGCTTCACCTCGTACGAGACCATTGAGTCTGACGGACAGCATAGGAATTACGTACACGTACCCAAGAGCATCGACTACGACGGTTTTCTCAAGAACACCGTGACCTGCAGCCATACCATCGCGTTCGACCTCTCGAAAATACCCCTGAGTCTTCTCGTTTGTCCCGATTTCGGAGATTCGTTCGATTTCCCTGAAGACATGGTCGTCTGGCTCCAGGTCCTCAAGAGCGGCGTTCCAGCCGGCGGCCTCGACGAGGTGCTTGCAAAGAACAGGAAACATGGCGGCTCCCGCTCCGCTAATAAATTCCGTGCAGTTTCCCGCACGTGGAACGCCTACCGAAAAGTGGAGAAGATAAACCCAGTCTATTCCGTGTATTGTCTGTTCTGGCAGCTGACGCACGCGGTGCTTAAAAGGATTTAGGATTGAGGCTGAATGAGGATTCTATTTCTCTCGAACCTTGAGTTTGAGGGCTTCGCGGGCCCTACGTACTGTGTGCCTGCACTGATCGGGGCCTTATCCGAACTCGAAGAGGTTGTCTGGTATAACATGAGACCTGTCGAGCGCGTAGAATGGAGGGGCCTTCCCTTCTACAGGAACCCTAACGACTTTGCTTTCGACATTGAAGATTTCACAAGTCGAATCTGGCGCCCTGACCTAATCGTTTTTGAGGGTTTTCATGCGTTTCATCCCAACGCGACCCTCTTGGGCGTGCTGTCTTCGGGTATACCATATGTGATTGAGCCGCACTGCGCCCTCACGAGCGGAGACCAGGGGAAGAAAACCTTTAAGAAACGAATCTGTAACGCCGTTTTCTACAACCGTTTCGCTCAAGGCGCCGCTGCGATCCACTACCTTACCGAGAAGGAACGCGATGAGTCCGGTGAGAAATGGAACCGGAACAGCTTCATCGAGCCGAACGGCATAGAGGTGCCCAAGGAGCGCCCTCATCGGGAGTCGTGGCATGGCGACGTACCTGAAATTGTGTTCGTTGGCAGAGTGGAGCCCTATCAAAAGGGGTTGGACGTCCTCCTCGAAGCGCTTACTCCGTTGAATGCTTGCGCGGATTCACCGCGCTTCCATCTCTCGATTTACGGCAACTCCGTCAACGGCTTCTCAAACGAGATGGAGAAAAAGCTACAGGCCGCGGGGCTTTCAGACGTCGTTGCCGTTCGCGGCCCTGTATACGGGGATGAGAAGGATGCGGTTCTGCGCGCCGCGGACATCTTTCTCCTCACATCACGCTACGAGGGGATGCCGATGGGCCTGCTCGAGGCGTGCGCCTACGGGTTGCCGTGCGTGGTCACCCCGGGTACCAACATGTCCGACGTCATCCTCGCCGAGGGAGCCGGATGGGTCTGCGACCTTTCTCCCGAATCCGTGCGGGAAGCCATCGTCGTCGCCGCCAGCTCTGCTGAGGCCTATGCGGAGATGGCCCTGGCCTCACGTCGCGTTGCGGAGTTGTTTTCGTGGCCCTCGATCGCCAAGTCGATTCGAACCGATTATCTAAAGGTGATTGGGCGCGCATGACGATTTATCTGATGGAAATAGTCGTGATTCTCGTTCTCGGTGTAATCACGGGCGTGTCGCGCGGGGATGCTGAGAGACGAGGCTTTATCATCTTGGCCTGCCTGGTCTTATTCGCGCTCTCCGGCCTGAGAAGCTACGCGGTCGGAGTGGATACGCTCCAGTACTGGAACGCTTACCTGACGGCGTGGATGGCACACTCCTGGTATGAAACCGGGTTCCTGTACCTCCTCCGGGCCTTGAACGCGGTCAGCCCCAATCCGCAGCTCCTCCTTCTCTTCACCAGTGCAGTCATGACCGCCTGCGTCGGGTATGTGGTCTATAAGTCGGACTGCAATCCCGTGCTCGCACTCTTCCTCTATGTGACACTTCTGACGTATGCCTCCTTTATGAACCTCATGCGCCAAGGTATCGCCGCCGCAATCATCATCGCGGCGATACCTTGGCTGGAGTCCGGGAAGAGGATCCGTTTCGCTGTGGCGGTCATTTTCGGCTCCCTGTTTCACTCGACCGCCATCGTCATGCTCGCGCTCATTCCGCTCTCGGCGCTCGCACCGACAAAGAAAGTCATGCTGGGTTATGGCGTCGTCGCGTTGGCTTTGGCCCTTTCCCCTGATTTCGTGTGGAGCTTCGTTGGGAAGAACTTCGACAAGTACTCGACGTATAGCATGTCCTCGTGGTCGGGGGGGAATGCGCTCGCGGCGCCGATCATGACCGCCATGGACGCTTTACTGATTGTCGTTTCCCATTTGTTTGGGGCGGGGGCTTCGGATGACGACAGGGAGGAGAGGGTTCTTTTCCATGGATCCATGCTCCAGGTCGTCTTCCAGTTCCTCGCTTGCTTCGTGAACATCTTCCAGAGGCTGACGACGTTTACATCGTTTTTCCTTGCCTTATACGTGGCGCTGCGATTCCGAAAGATCGATACGAAGCTCAAGTTCCTCCTCGTTTACGGCATATGCGCAGTTACGGCCGTGTTCTTTGTAGTAATTATGGTCTACCGGCCGCAATGGCACGGTGTCGTTCCTTTTTCCTTTTTCTGGCAACTTGTTTAGGTTCATGAGGATTGTTAAATGGGACTAGTGTTGAACAATCTCGGAAGGACCTCCCGAATCTGCGTGGCCAGGGAGCGCTTACCCGGGTTTCGGCCACCACATAACGTTCCTCGCCCGAGCTCCACGACTTATGACCTGCAACACCTTTGGTCGAAATCACCGTGCTTATTCCCCGCTATATCGGCAAGCTCGGGCGGGTCATTTCTGTGGGGACGAAACTCTCGAGCGGCGTTGCATGGGGAAGGATCTTCGATCGCGAGACGCGGCAAGGCCTAGAGTTCCTCAAAGATGTGTGGTTTGAGGACACTGTGCAGGCATAAATGATCGTGCTGAGGTTCAGGGGCGACCATCGACGAATTGGACTACACATACCGAAAGCAAGTTGACTTGCTAACCTCGAACAGCCTGTCGAGCAAGAGGTCTGTAGACAGGTACTTCACGATCGAAGCCATGCTTGCTTCGCGCAGGACATTGGGCTTTCCTTTTCACCAGAGGATGTATGGCCAGACCCTCTATCAGCTCGGCCTCTTGTTTGCAAACCTCACGGTCGCGCTCGTTGACGGGGAATCTCGCTGCGTTTTTGCTTTGGCTAACGAGTTGATGAAGGCGAATAGGTCGCCGGGGGAAAGTGCAAGTCGTTCCTCGAAAAAATGGGCAATCCCGAGAAAGTTCTTTTGGAAGTTGATAGCGTCCTCTGGCGGCTGGCGTCGCTTTCGCTTTAAGGGCTCAGGCACCCGGTCTTTATTGCCTTGCGCTTTAGCTCGAATATAAACGAAAACTGAAATTTGTTTGGGTTGATATAGATATTGAAAAGCAGTAACACACTCGCCAAAAATATAATTTGGCAGTACGGATTACAAGTACTTAAGTACGTCTTCCCCCTCATCCTCGTGCCGTACCTCACGCGCGTGCTGGGTACGGGTGGCTACGCCGTCTATGCCTACGTGTTGTCGTTCATGGGAATCGTCCAGACGCTCGCCGACTTCGGTTTCATGCTTTCCGGAACAAAGCAAGTCGTCGACCTGAGGGACAACTGCGAGGTCCTTTCACGCCTGCTCGGCTCCATAGAGCTCGCTCGTCTTCTCCTCGCCGCCGGCCTGTGCGCGGTCGTCGTGGTCGTCGCCCAGTTCATCCCACTGCTCTGGGACAATATGGGGTATGTACTGATTGCCTATGTCTCCACCGTGCTCAGGGCCTTGCTACCGGATTTCATGTTTCAAGGTTTTGAGGACATGGAGCCGCTCACCACGCGTTTCTTCGCGGCAAAGGTGATCACGGTCGGCCTGACTCTTCTGGTGGTCCATGGACCGCAGGATCTTCTGCTCGTCGCAGTTGCGGATGCCCTGGGCGGCTTGGTAGCGCTTATCTGGAGCTTCATGACCGTTCGAACCCGCTACGGCGTGCGTGTTTCCTTCGGTGGCTTCCGAAACGCCTTGGCTGAGCTAAAGAGATCTGCCGTGTATTGCGTGTCGAACATCGGCACCACCCTTGTCTCGGGGTTCACCACTTTCGTCGTGGGAATCGTGCTCACCGACCCGACGGAAATTGCGTACTGGTCGCTCGCCCTCACAACCGTGAGCGCGGTTCAAGCGCTCTATTCTCCGATATCCAGCAGTCTATATCCCCATGTTGTGGCGCATCGGGATCTGGGCGCTGTTAGGAAGATGGCGATTATGGCAGCTCCCGCCCTATTGGTCGGCACCGTTGCGTATTGTCTGCTGTCCCCGCAGGTTTTTTTTCTACTTGGCGGACAGGGCTACGTTGCGGGTTCTTGGGTCATGGTTGCCCTCAGCCCTGTCCTGCCGCTCTCTTTCTATTCGATCTTGATTGGCTGGCCGGTACTCGGCGCTTTGGGTAAGGTCAACGAACTTACCGCCTCGACTGTTGCCTCCGGTGTTATTAACGCTGCTCTGCTCCTCGCGATGGCGCTTCTCGGCCGGTCATCTTTGTTCGCGATCTGCGTAATCCGCTGCATAGCCGAGGTCGCGCTACTTGGAACCAGGGGGTTTGCGCTGATTGAATGTTTAAGGAAGGGAAAGTTGCATGTGTAACATCACCCCACTCTCTATCGAAGAGCTACACCAGAAGGAGTTGGAACTTCTTGAAGCGTTTGATGCCTTTTGCTCCGAACACGGCCTTCGATACTCGCTTACGGCCGGCACTTTGCTTGGCGCTATTCGCCACAAGGGATTCATCCCCTGGGATGACGATATCGACGTCTGTATGCCGCGCCCCGATTACGATCGTCTTGCAACGCTTGCTGGCGAGTTGCCGGCTGGACTCAGGCTCGTTGGCCCCGAGAACAGCCCGTTTGTTTACCCCTGGCGCAAGTTCTGCACTGAAAGTATTAGAGCTCAGGAGCTTACCTATGAAGGAGTAATGGATCAAATGCTCTGGATAGATGTTTTCGTTATGGATGGCGTTTCTTCTGACGAAAGCGAGATTGAGCGCATGCAAGTCCGCATGAACAAGGCCTCGCGTGCAAGCGTTTGGTCGAGCGCCAATCATAATTCGGACTCAATGGGAAAACGCTTCATAAAGAACGCAGCCAAAGCGCTTCTTAATCCGGAGCACGCAAAGACGAAGATGATGGCAATGGCTGAGCGCGTTGCAGCCGAGCCTGGTTATGACGCGGCAAGCCGCGTCAGCAGCGTACTCGGACTGGCCAAACACGGGTGGTCGCTTCCCAAGGAAGGCTACGAGGACATGGTCGAGGTTGAGTTCGAGGAGCACATGCTCCCCGCTATGGGCTGCTGGGACGAATACCTGACCAAGTGCTACGGGGATTACATGCAGCTGCCGCCGGAGGACAAAAGACAGACGCACTGCCTGAAGGCATGGTGCGTGAACGAAGAAACAAAGGAGAATGCAGATGCTTAACTTCACCGTTGGTCCGGTTATGAGTCCCAGCGAGGTGCTGGAAGTTTCAGCCAAGAGCGCACCCTATTTCCGCACGCCAGAGTTCTCTCAGGTAATGCAAGAGAACGAGCGCATTATGTTGGACTTGTTGTCCGCACCCAAGGATTCACGCTGCGTGTTTCTAACGGCTTCTGGCACAGGCGCTATGGAGGCTGCTGTGATGAGTGTCTTAGCGCCCGCTGAACGAGTTGCAGTGGTCAATGGCGGCAGTTTCGGGCAGAGGTTCGTCGACCTATGCCAGCTGCACGGGCACACCGTCGACGAGATCAAACTTGAGTTCGGGCACCAGATAGCGCGGACAAACCTCGAAGACGCAGTGGATCTCAGCTGCGGTGCGCTGCTCGTGAACATGCATGAGACCTCATCAGGACTGTTGTACGACATGAGCCTCCTGTCCGACTTTTGCCGCGAGCGCGAGATGCTCTTGATCGTCGACGCAGTGAGCGCGTTCATCGCCGAAGAGATTGACATGGCGGCTCTCGGCACCGACGTGGTGCTGACGGGTTCGCAAAAGGCGCTAGCTTGCCACCCGGGCATCTCCCTCATGGCCCTCTCGCCGCGCGGACAGGAAAGGGTAGCGGAGAATCCCGAGGTTTGCTCCTACTTGAGTCTAAAGGAAGCCCTGCGCAACGGCGAACGTGGGCAGACTCCCTGGACGCCTGCTGTCAACACGCTGCTTGAGATCAATGCGCGTTTGAGGTCGATCGAGGCGCGCGGGATCGACGCGGAGCGCGCCGAGATCGCGTCGCGCGCGAAGGCCGTGCGCGACGCCCTGACGAGCACCACACTCGAGATGGTCCCCGAGAACCCCTCCAATGCAGTGACGGCGCTCCGTTGCCCCGCGAGCAACGCGAAGGCAATCATCGAGCGCGCCAAAACCGGGTACGGCATGTGGCTGTGCCCAAACGGCGGTGCGCTGTGCGACGAGGTGTTCCGCATCGGGCACATTGGTGCCATCACAGAGGAGGACAACGACAGGCTTATCGACTGCCTGACCTCGCTATCGGCCGAGGGTCTGTTCTAGGTGGGGGCGCAGATGAAACAGATAAAGGTCATAGAAGGAGAGGACTTCCGGCGCATGCAGCTATTGGAGCTCGACATGCTCGTGGAGTTCGACCGCGTGTGCCGCGCTCACGGGATTGCGTACACAATCTTCGGCGGGACGCTCCTTGGCGCAGTGCGCCACAAGGGCTATATCCCCTGGGATGATGATGCTGATATTGCAATGCTTCGTGAGGACTACGAGAGGTTCCGTTCTGTCGCCCATGAGATGGACTCGTCCATCTGTTTCTTCCAGGACCATCTGAGCGATCCTGAATACAGGTGGGGGTACGGCAAGCTCAGGCGCACCGGAACGAAGTACGTGAGGGTCGGACAGGAGCACTTGAAGTGCAAAACAGGAGTCTTTGTCGACGTGTTCCCCATGGACGACGCGCCTCTTGGTATGGGCGGCCAAATTCTGCAGGACTTCTGGTGCATGTGCCTGCGCAAGGTCCTATGGTCTGAGGTCGGCAGACTCGATCCCCGCGTGTCGGCTCCGCTCAGGGCCTGGTTCTCACTGTTGTCCAAGATACCCGCAAAGGCGGTTTATGCTCTAGCCGCTCCAATGGAGCGCAAGAGCACGGACGACAGCCCCAACCGCGTGAGGACGCTGCTGTTTCCAGCTACCGGTACCCTCTATCGAGAAAACCCGCTCGAAGAGCGTTACGCGATGCCTAAGGAGTGGTTTAAGGACCTGTCGGAGTACGAGTTCGAAGGGAAACGTTTGATGGGGACACGTGACTTCGACGCGATCCTCACTTACATCTATGGCGACTACATGCAGTTGCCGCCCGAGGACCGCCGGGGGCAGCACTCGCCGGTATCGAGCTACGAGTTTTAAGGAAAACGAACGTGAATGTGAAGAAAGTGGCCTGCTGGGACGAGGGCCTGCGGCGTGTTCTGGAAGGTCAGCGCGTTGAAAACCCCTACGCACTTATCGATGCGCTGACCTACGGGTTCGAGGGCGACAACGTTGCGTGCTGGGAGGTCTTCGACGAAAGCCGACTCGAGGCGGTCGTTTACCGATATTATGACGGACTCCAGGTCGTCTTCTGCGGGCAGGCAGGCCACCGCGCAATCCGGGCCGTCGCGACCCTCGTTGAGAAAATGGACCCCTCCATGGTCCAGACCTCTTACAGTGCAGCGGCAGAGCTCGCCACCGTGCTCGCCGACTACAGTTTGTCTGAGGGGTGGGTTATGCGGGCTGACGGAACTCAGGTACCAGACCCCGCGGCGGTCAGGGCGACCGAGGCCGACTATCCTGAGATAGCCAAGCTCATCTGCGGCGACGAGGAGATTGGCAAGCACTACGACGTCGGCGCGCTCGTGGCTCAGTTGTGTGAGAGAGAGCGACTTCAGGGCTGCAGGAGCATAGTCATTAGGGATAGCGAAGGAATTGCTGCGCATATGGCGACCTATGCCGAGTCCGACGATGTTGCCGTCTGCGCCGGACTCAAGGCACGCCCTGGCGCGGAGAAGGGTGTCGGGGCGCGGGTGCTCTCATCGCTGGCCGTCGAAGTGGCCGCGCGCGGCCTCATACCTTTGCTGTACTGCTACATAGAGCCACTGTGGCCTTGGTACGAGGTCCATGGGTGGGAGAAAGCCTTCCACGTCGCGAAGCTCGAGCACTGCGGCAATTACTAAACAAGCCACGAAAGGGAAGGTGAGGCCCATGAGGAAAGTGATCACATATGGAACGTACGACCTTCTGCACCGGGGCCATGTGCGCCTGCTGGAACGCGCCAAGGCGCTCGGCGACTACCTGGTCGTGGGCGTAACCGCCGATGGCTTCGACAAGGTGCGCGGGAAGATTAACGTTTCCCAAACCCTCAACGAGCGCATGCGTTCTGTCCAAGAGCTCGGGATTGCTGACGAAGTAATCGTTGAAGAGTACGAGGGCCAGAAGATTGACGACATCAGACGTATGGGAATTGATGTGTTCACCGTAGGCTCTGACTGGGTTGGTAAGTTCGACTATCTCAGGGAATACTGTGAGGTGGTCTACCTTGATCGTACGCAAGGCGTCTCGAGCACCGAGCTTCGCGCCGAAAGTGGACATCTACGAATGGGGTACGTGGGCAAGCGTGTGCTAGTGGAGAAGTATCTGCGTGAAAGTGCCTTCGTGAATGGCGTTGACCCCACCTGCGCGATGATCGACAGTGATGGAAGCCTCGCAGGCTGTGGCTTAGTCGAACAGGTTAATGATTTCGATGAGATAGTCGGTCGATGCGACGCAATCTACCTTGCATCGCATCCCAATCAGCACTATGGACAGATTAAGCGAGCGCTTGAGGCGGGCAAACATGTTCTATGTGAGAGCCCCATTGCCTCAACGCGTGAGGCGTGCCAGGAACTGCAGGCGCTCGCACGCTCAAAGGGCCTCGTTTTGGCCGACGCGATCAAGACGGCGTATTCAACGGCCTACCATCGACTGCTTCTGCTCGCCAAGAGTGGTCACATTGGACGAGTTCTGTCGGTGCGCGCTGTATGCACCAGCCTTGTTGATCTTGGCAGTGAGGACATCTCGAGCGTTGAGGGCAAGTGGTCGAGCTCCAAAGCCTGGGGTCCAGCAGCGTTGCTGCCCATCTTGCAGCTACTCGGAACTAATTATCAATCAGCCGATTTTGTAAGGGCCGACCTTGAAGGTCACGCTGGCTTTGACGCGTTTGGTGAGATCCGACTGGCATTCGAGGATGGCTACGGCGAGGCGGTTTTCGGCAAGGCGGCTAAATCTGAGGGGTCGCTTGTGGTTTCCGGCACGGATGGCTACATTTACGTACCCGCTCCCTGGTGGAAAACAGACTACTTCGAGGTACGCAAAGAGGATCCTTCTCAAAACAAGCGGTATTTCTTCCAGCTTGACGGCGAGGGAATTCGCAACGAGCTCGTCGAGTTCGCGCGAGCAGCTGAGCGTGGAGGCAAATGCGGTCTTTACATCGATGATAGTGTGTCCGCCGCCATAGCTGGCCTGCTGGGCCAATTCGACGCAAGTAAAGACCACATCGAACTGTCGCCTATCAAGCTCGGGAGCGACACCTGTGGTGAAGGCGTAGCGAGGTAGACTCGTTTAGATATACACTCGACCCATTAATCATGCTGTAATCTGAAGCATGCGGGAGTGGTGACTATCATTCGTCTAGGTGATAGCGGTCAGTATCTCAATTGCATGCTTATCTTTCATTGATTTAATTACAACGCAAGCAGCAACTTGCGAATAACGGAAGCCGAAATTTAGCTACTTCCACGTAAACTCTCTCCATGAGTTTTGACTTAGGTTAGTCCAAAAAATGACTACGTCAACTTGCGATCCAACCTAAACCTACCGTAGGCACTTGAATGTGTCTTCGCTATTTGGTATTTGACTAAACAAAACAAATGAAGGACCCTTTGCTAGGGTCATGATGATTACATAATTTGATTTAGAATCAGGCTCACATTAGTTATGTCTATGTGAGCCTGGTTTTTTAGCAAGTGCCTGCAAGTCTCTATACGGGCAGTCATGCAAATAAGAATCTGTATCATTTATTTGTATTTCTAACGGTTTAGATATCGTGCGACACCGCGCCTGCCCTAAGCTGCGGTAGGTCGCGTCGGTCATTAGGATATGGCGCACCACCCTTGCGATCGGGTACCATCTGTCCCAGGCCAGGTTGACCCGGAACTTCCAGGCGCGTCAGTGATCGCATAGTCCCACTATTTGGGAGCTGAATTAAAGAATCCTGAATGCAGAACGATAATTGTAGTATTGCCAATTGATTTTTGATTGCGGAGGAGACGATAGATCTAACGAATCTACCTGAGTACATCTCAGCGATTGAGGCAATCATCGCGTTGCTCATTTCTTGTTACCAAGCTCGT
This sequence comes from Collinsella sp., assembly GCA_019419585.1. Classification (GTDB taxonomy): domain Bacteria; phylum Actinomycetota; class Coriobacteriia; order Coriobacteriales; family Coriobacteriaceae; genus Collinsella. The sequence continues at coordinate 67,651 of DXZQ01000010.1, forward strand.
CTCAGCAATAAACAGTCTCTATTCAATCGACGTTTAAATATATGGATAACCGTCGATAAACTCATGAGTGTTTACGCAAAAAACGCGAAGAACTTGGAACATGATGACGAACCGCAAATGGCTATCGACCTACTATTTGTATGGCTGACTAACACTACGTACCTGCAATCAATTTCAGCCTCAATTAATAAGGTGTTAGATGCCGACCTTCAACTCAAATTGCATTTAAAGCTTGATGAAATGAGATCGATCGCCATGGAGGCGAGATTTTGCTTCAAGGGAAAGAGCGGAGAGGCAATTGCCGAATTCATAGAAGCTTACCAATCCCTTTTGTTTTCAATGTATCAGTATCAGATTCTATTTAATAAGATGCTCCAGAATGCAAGGGAATATCAATGGACGCTTGAACAGGCTTATGAAAGGTTAGATGAGCCCAATCAACGGAAAGAACTCTTTGAGAAAGAAAATGCTCTTGCCGCTTCATACAAGACTCTATGTCAGCAAAAGATACGAGGTGCGATTCAGCACCAAATAAAACTAACAGGCTCTATATGGCGCTGAGAGAATCGATGGATTACGTGATGACTGGTAACAGCACTCAGTTTCTACTGAGATTCTAAACAAGCTATGTACTGATGTAGTTCTAATTGACCCTAGTGTCTCATTTGCTGGTATCCGTCTGCCACTCGAGCACTTTTGGGATATGGCAATACGAAATAAATGTCAGATCACATTGTGTCATAGGTCAACTCAAGAAATACTTATTGAAAAGCGCTTAATAGCAATAAGGGAGGGGTATGTGAGCAGTTGCCGATTTGCCCCTTTCAAATAAAACCAATTTGGTACTTATTAAGTCTTATGGGTCGGTCCCGTCCATCTTTACTAGACCATAAGCTGATACCATATTTTTATTCAAGTCGGCAATTAGCGCTCCCGACTTGATTCCATCGTCTTAATACCATTTACCCAAATGTATTAAGTAATGCGGCTTTATATCGGAAGGTTGGTTACGCCTTGAGCATTTTTAGCAAATTCCGGCTTCCTTCCAAGGAGGGAATTTGCCAGGAAAATCAACTTAGGCCAATGACTCCAAAGTATGATTCTAGTCAACATGGTCGTTACGTTGGCCGGCTTAACGATGCTCTATATAAGCAAAATTGCAAAAATGTAGCTCTCTCAGGATCTTATGGAAGTGGCAAGAGCAGCATTTTGGAACAATTTGCTAAAGAAGCGAAGGCGGGTGGTCATTATATTGCAAAAGTTAGTTTGGCAAATTTTTGTACCGGCACGAGCAGCATTGGGCCAGATTCCAAACTTTCAACAACAGCATTACTTGAACGCGAAATCTTAGGCCAGCTTCTTTATCAAGGAGACCCTTCGAAAGCAAGTAAGTCGTCATTCAATCAAGTTCATAACATCGCCCTATATCGTCAGATTCCGAAAATCCTATCCCTATCGTTAGTTCTATTTACAGCCATTATCATCGCGATGCTTCTCCCAGGCGCCATAAAGGGAGATGCCGAACGCTGGTTCAATGCTCTAGCGAGCATGAATGATGATTCCCTGCATCATTGTTTATTGATACTCATCGCCATAGCTGCCGTTACGTTTTTCCTGACTACAATTATTTCTGCATGTCTACTTTCGTCTATAAACAGCCTGCATCTAAAATCAATCTCGACATCAGGCTTGAACCTATCGCTCGATAAGGAAGTCGGCGACTCTTCATACTTCAATAAATATAGGGACGAGCTTATTTATCTCTTCGAAATTAATAAGTACGACACCGTAATTTTCGAAGATATTGATCGCTTTGACGATCTGGGCATTTTTGACGAACTGCGGAAACTCAATGACCTTTTAAACTTAGCGCCTGGCATTGTTGGCAAAAATGGCAATAAGGTTGTTAGATTTGTATATGCTATAAAGGACAGCATATTTACCTTTGGTAATGAGTCCAAAGGAGCTTCAAAAGAAGTTCTTGGCTCCGGTCGTGTCAAGTTTTTCGACATGGTCATTTCTGTAGTGCCGTTTATTTCTAAGTTAATGCCAATGAAATGGCCGCCAAGGTTTTCGTTTCGGAGCTAAAGGATGCCGGTCAGACAGACGAAAGTGCGCGCTATTCTGATTTACTTCTTCTGGCCGCTCCATATATTGCAGACATGCGCTTGATGGTCAGCATCCGTAATGACTATCTGGTCATGACACATGAAATGGGTTCCCCTTCTTTCGGTAGTCCCTCTGCATTGGGGTTGACCTGTACAGGCATTTTAGCAATTGCTATTTATAAAAACCTCTATCCTCTTGAATATGAGGACCTTCGAATCGGCAAGGGCAAGTTAAATGAGCTGTACGACATACATCAAAAGGGGATTAATCGATTGCTTCCGCAGTATTTGGCTGCAACTAAACTCGTCCAACGCTTCAAAGAACACGGTGATCTTGTGGATGAGATTGCCGAAACGCTGGGCAATGAGCTTAAGGAGGCTTTGGATGAACGCGTCTATTCAATAAGCTGTCTATCAATAGGAAATAATTCTTTTGACACGCGAAGCAATTACTCTGACAGCATATTTCGAAAGAGTTTCTGGGTAGAGTTCTTTTCACTTAACCCCGAGGAATTCCTCTATATCGGCCATGGTCCCAATTATGGCAGCGAAGGTGTAAGGCTGACCAAAAGAGAGTTTCTTGACTTAGTTGGTATCGATTTGCCTGATATCGGAATGAAAGTTCTGTTGAACGATGGATTTAGCGACACCTCGTTTGCCAGCTTAGATTCAAAAACCGAACAACTTCGTACTGCTGATTTTTATTCTAAGCAAGATTTGCTTTGTCCAATCAATACCAATGGAGGGGAAGAGCGTCTTGAATCCTTTGCCAAAATTGTTAAACAAATAATAGGCGACGAACTTGTTTGCGAACTTATTAGGAAGGGTTATATAAGAAAAGACTTTGACCTTTACATATCTAAATATCCTACTGATGCAAAGCCGCGCGTTATTAACTTTGTCTATCACTGCTATCAGCGCGGTGTTCAGGACCTCGATTATTTCTTAGATGATGACGATTGCAATGCAGTTTTTAAAATCATTCCGACCGTTCACTTGGATCGTCCTTGTTGTTTCAACCGTTATTTGCTGTCGCATATTCTTGGCGGAGGGAACGCTCCTTCAGCCAATGTTGGTCGTGATGCAGTCATTACAACTGTAAACGGTATCGTCAACAATTACACAAGCTCAGGAAGACAGATAATCGAACGCTTGCTTGAGGAATATCCCAACAATAAGAGTCTTGTGCACAAGTTTATTTCGGCATTGCTTAATCAAACCGAGCGTAGCTTCGATATCCTCATTGAGTCATCAGGGAGCGTTTGCGCGACTCAGTCCCAGCGCGAGCTTGTTTCCTATGCTTTTGCGAACATGAATCTGGATGTTTCTTATACATGCGAGTCGAGTTCTTCCTGGCTGTCGAAAAATATTGAGACCATGTCAATCGCTGATGCAGTCTCAAACGAAACTAGGGCTAATGTTATAGCGAATTATCTCAGTAGATGTTCAATTACCATTCACAAGCTAAGCGCTCTTGGAACTGAACTCAGCTCTTCGGTTGCCGAACTTGGAAACTATGACGTCACGCGCGCCAACTTGTTGTCTGCATGCAAAGCATCGGATCTTCCAACGCTAGACACGCTCGAGGAAGCATATGCTTCTGTCTATAGAAGGGTCGTTTCTTCTGAGGATTCGCTTAATTCTTACCTGACGGCTTTATATCCAGCTGAATATTCGATTGCTGGATTCCCGCCCTTTATCTTTACTAGCCTCTGTCGAGCTGCGGAGTCATGGAGCGATTCGGCCAACGTTGACGAACTCGCAAGTTCAATCATTGCCAAAATAAAACTAGACGGTGGCGAAGTTAATCTGAATGAACTCGATTCTAACAATTCAATTGATAATACAGGCGCCATGGGAATCGCGCTGGTTCGAGAGCTCGTTTTCAACCAAAAAGTTGCAGGGACATTAAGCAATGCGAACCTTATCTTGAAGCTCGAAAGTGTCGATGATTTGAGTAGCGAACTTCGCCTGTTTGATAGATTTATAAAACAATTTCCGATTATTGAAATGCCTGTCGAACAAAATCTGGGTGATTCTGTCGTTCTGGATCTAGCTATTGGATTATTGTACAAGGCACATCTGACATCTACCAATTTGCTCAACGCAATGACCAGGCTAAGAGCGATTAACAGAAGCGTTTTCCCTCTTACGATTGATAAGGAATCGATTGATAAAATGCATTGCTATGACCCTGCCCTCGTTGAGCTGACTGAAAGAAACTTTATTGGACCAACAAAGACTGTTTATGAGTATTTAGACGGACCCAAGTGGAATTCTCGCAGGAAGGTTCTAAAGAGGCTGTTGCAAAAATATCCTACGAAAGACCGGTCTATCCTACCTCGTATCTTTTCGTGTGATTTGCCTAGAATTGTCTCGGCTGCAAATTCCTGGGAATCTTGGTTGGCTGCGGATATCGCATCTAATCCGCACTATTACCTTGATCAGAGCTGCAAGGATGATTCCGAAAAGGCGAAGGTGATTGCGGAGATTGAAGATAGGGCCAAAAAGCACGGTCTTCTATAGTTTGCTCGACCTTTACGGCAACTACTAGCGGCATACGTCTACGCAGCTTGTATGCGAATGCCGCCAGTAAAGCATGAGTCTGCGCCACGCCATCAAGATCGGCATGTTCGACGCACGATAGATCTATTCAATAAGGAACGTAGAAATATACAGCGGAACAAGCATTCTGGCTAAAAGGATCGGTGAACGGGCGATTGCGTTCTGCGACAGCCCGTTCACCGACCTCAGCCTCAGTGCCCTCCTGGCCTTGATCCTTCTCGCCAGATGGAACCTCCTCATTCCCTGGACTGCATGGCAGCCCGAGCGTAACGGAGATGCGCGGGGAGGCGTTTAATGGCGGTGCCGAACGGCAATATCCGGCCGGGTGGTCGGCGGTGCCGATTCGCAATATAGGTGGTGTCGAAAGGGCCTAGGGCTCAACTGGGAAGAGCATGGTATTTGGGGACACCTCCGCTCCCCGAATCATCACCTGCTGTCTAAACTGTTAACTCATCAATCCATCAGCAGGAATACAATTGCATCATCATTAATATGATTGCTAAGGAGATACTTTAATGCCCGGATTGTTCGCGATGCACTCACTTGTTGTCTATAGGCTTTGGGCAAATACCTATAGACACAAGGAGGAAAGACTTGATGTCTCGAATTACGGCAACAAACCTTTACTAGACTACATTTTTAGCTTTGTTAATGACAATAACGCGCCGTTTCAAGTAAATGAAGGTGAACGGTTCATTCAGTTCGATTCTTATAGGCAAATAAATGACAGTGTTTTAATCAATCTAAAAACTGGTCGCGCGGGACTTCATGTTGATGTCGTTGACACAAGAACAATGACCGATAGTGGAATTTCCTACACAGAGGAAATGGCCGGTATGGTCCCTTCTAGGCTACTCATTAAATGTACTCCTGGATTAGGCTATGCGCTGATTGGGATTGAATCAGTTCCGAATGGCGGAGGCGCCTCAGTGCCAGTTACAGCACTAAAGAATTATATTGCCAGTCATTCAACAGGAATATCCTTAAAATCAGAACGAGTGCAAGAAAGGTCTGCACTTGACGCATTTACGGGAGTGGAGCAATTCGAACTTCGCCGTTATCGCCCCTCCAAAAACATTGAAGACGGTAACGTGGCAAACGTGGGAACTATGTCATTCATTGCAAAACATAAAAGAGGCCTTCGCATCCCTCTAGCGACAATTGATATGATTAAAGACAAGAAAGCGGTTGCGGAGTATTTTGGCGTTACGAGCAACTATTCTGGTCGAGAAGAAGTTTTTGCCACGCTAAAGCAACGTGACGGAAAACCTAAAACGTTTATGCTTGATAAGGAATTCGCAGTTCCCATAACTGAAGTATTAAATGAATCAGGACAGCCGCCACTTTCTGATGATCAGTTTATCGCCGTTTGTCTTGATAGTTTCGCTAGAGCAGAGGATGTTTTCAATAGAGATAAATAGTCTATTACGTTACTCCGGAAGGTCGGTAGCATGGGCAAAATTGACTTCTGGCAACTTCTAATCAAATATATTGATACACTCCGCAATTATCAATCTAATAAAATATCGCACGGCGATATATTTGTTCAGCTAATTGTTCCTGCTTTGCTGTCGGTGGCTCTGTTTTTTAATTGGCCTGACGGCTGCATTAACCTTGAAGATTTAATATCTAATCTCATTAGCTGCATCTCTATAATTTCTGGCCTTATGTGTGGTGTTGCGGTACTTCTCTTTCAATTGCGCTTGCAAATGAGCTCTCAAATAGATCCAAAACCACTCGATCGCGAGTTTACAATGGTTGATGAATCTTTTCATATATCTATGTGGACTGTTTTGGATGGACTCTTCGTTGTTGGCTTGTTATGTATTGCCCCATTGACAAAAAACTTCAATGAGCTATTTTCAGATTCTTATTCTGTCTCGCGGCCTTCTTTCTTCTTAACTTTCTACTTGTCACACTCATGACTCTAAAACGAATTAGCGCTGCATACACAGCGTTTTCACGCGGCTGGAAAATGTAGTCCCAAGCCCATGAGCTTTTGATAATAGTGCTTCACGGAGCCGCGCATATATAGAATAGTCCAAATCAAATCAGAGTTTTGCGGACGCAGTCAACGATCTCGGTTGCATACGCAATGACTTACGAACATCGTTTGACGTGATCCGCTCCTTTCACCGATTGGCAAAACGATTTACACCTAATTATTGGCACTTCTCTGGGGCATTTTCTTTGTTTATGCCTTGATCTCGCTAAACTAATAACTGCTGCTACCAGGGCATTTTCTGGTGCACATTCTATTGGCTCAGGCGAAGATCGGAGCGGATATGTTTGCTGCCGAGTCCTACACCAGCCGTCATCACATTGCGATTGTTGCCATGGCCTGCCTATGCGTTTTGCTGGGCGGGCCTTCTTATGCCGCGGGCGCGGAGAGCCTCATCATCGCGGGCGCGACGTACTACGAGCCGGGTGTGTCGGGCCCCAGCTGGGCCTGGACCGATGCCGACCACCTGGAGCTTGACGGCTACGCGGGCGAGGCCATCGGCGCCGACGGCGACCTGGTGCTGACACTTGCCGGGCAAAACTCCGTGACGGAGTCGCATGCGCCCGATGCGGACATCACGCTGTGCGGCATGGAGGCATGGGGCAATCTGACGCTTCGCGGCACCGGGTCCCTGACGGCGACGGGCTCGCAGTGCGGGATCCACGTGTCGGAGGCGCTCGTGGTGGACGGCTGCACCGTCGATGCACGGGCGGACGGGGCCGATATTACGAACGAGGCGGTTGCCGGCGTGATCGCAGGCGACATGGCCGTGCGCGGCGGCGGACGCGTCGTTGCCGCGGGCGCCGGGTCCGGAGCGGGCGTGCGCGCCTACGGCGCGTATCTGCAGGACGCGGGCATTGGCGATGGCGCGGCCAGCTGTCGGCTTTCCGTCGACACCTCTTGGCTTGATGCGGCCGGTGCCGAAGGCGGCGTTGCGTGCACGGGCGGGTCGCTTGTGTCCGCACGGTTTATGGCGCCTACCGGCGGGGCCTTTGGTGCTGGTGGCGTGATGGATGCTGCCGGTGCGGTGGGCCCGCATGTGGTGGTTGAGCCCGATCTGGCCACGCCGCCGGCGGGGGAGACCGACAGGGGCGAGGTGACTGGCGATAGCGCGGAAAAGTCTCCCACCGATGCTAACCCCACTGCCGGAGAGCCCACCACAGGACCCACGGCAAATCCCTCTCTGAAACCTGCGGCCACGCCAACCAAGACAACAAAGACAGTAACCAAGACCACGGTGTCCACGCCGTCCAAGTCCAAACCCGACACCGCGACCACTTCGGCGCTCCCCAAGACCGGCGACAACAACTGGATCGTCGCCTCTGTGGCGCTTTTCCTACTGGGGACAGTGCTGTTAGGTGCAGCATGTCGCTGCTGAGACCCCGTTTAAGCGAGACCAGGGGAGAGGTAAAGCAGCTATTTCAGAAGCCTTAAGCCTTTTTCAAATTCATTTTCTTAGAGATTGGTGCCATACCAGCCTCCGCTGAGACGGCACTATTTAGTTTTGCTCTACAGCTTCACAATCTGTTACCGATGTTGAGTCTTAAACCCCATCTGCCAGAGCGATAAGATAATTACAATCAAAATGCTGCCGTTTATAAAGCCTCTTGCTCCACTAAAGGATTGTTATATGTCTAATGAAACTAAAGTTGAGGTTGAAGATGTAGCCTCGTATATCAAATACATCAACGAGCTTTCACCAACAATAGATGGTGACGCCAGAACATATGAATCTACATTTGTTTTTCGAGGACAAGGTTCTACTAAGTACGATCTCGTTCCGTCAATCGGAAGAGACAGCTATTGGCGTAAACCGGGATCGAACACCATTTCCCCTATACCAGGCAGCCTTGAGCACGAGGCTGATTTCATTGAAACTGCTTGCCGCATATTGCCAAATGTTTTTAAACGAGAATTGCTTCCGATTGATCTTTTAGCCTGTCTCCAACACTACGGAGTTCCCACCAGACTATTAGATGTCACTTCAAACGCGCTTGCTGCCCTCTATTTCGCCTGTGGCAATGTGGCTGACGAGGGCGAAGTATTCATCTTTAGGCGACCAGGAGGAGATAAGCGGGAATATCCCATCTGCCAGGCAATCGCAGACTCGTGGCATCTGTTTATGAACTCAAAGTTTCTGTCCCGTTTTGCCTCACTTGCAATATCAAGACCATACTTTGACTATCAACGTGATCTAGTGCTTTCAAGTTTCCCTGAACCAACTGATCAGGCAAAATGGTTTAAGGAGTGCTGCGAAGACACATTATTTGTCTACGGAACTAGATATCTTGATAGACAGGCCGCTCAGTCTGGCCAATATATCCTTTTCCCAAATGACATTCGTGGTAAGGATTCTTCTTTGTCGTTTGATGACTTAATAAGTCCACTGCCCAAAGACAGTCCCGTGATAGCCGGTCGTTGCATAGTGCCATCTAATAGAAAAGCATCAATACTGAACGAGTTGAGTAAACTTGGCATTACCGAAGCTTCGCTCTTTCCCGACAGCATTGAGAAGAGATGCGCCGGCATAGTGAGTGAGATTAAGAGACACCGTCACTGAAGATTGCTCTTAATATCAGCGTAGAGAATTATGCTTCAGGCATTATGTCATACGTACTTATAAGGTTCATTGCCTAAAATCTCAATTTAAAACCGATATTTGTTCAAAGCTAACAAATATCGGTTTTAAAACTATATAATTGTTCTTGTTATTTAAGGATGTCTGTGAATAATCGATATATTTGAGAAGGATTCTAAAGATGATCCTCAATTTTTCATTTAAGAACTTTCAGAGCTTTCGAGATACTCAGCAGTTCTCGTTTGAACCGATTTCGAGCAAAAAGGAACTTGGGCCCGTGCGAGTGGCTGCGGTTTACGGCGCAAACGCGTCAGGCAAATCAAATTTCCTAAATGCTCTTTACTTTGTCTCTTACTTTGTTCGTACAGGTTATGCGACAGGCGATGCGAATTCTCAAATACACATCGTCCCTTTTTTACTTGACTCGGAATCGCGATCAAATGACACAGAATTCTCGATAGATTTTATCGCCAGCAATTTGAAGTATGAGTTTTCATTTGGTGTAAACAAAAATGAGGTTACATATGAGAATCTCACTGTGTATCGATCAAAACAGCCGTCCCTTCTTTATGACCGCTCTTCGATAAACGGGGAACAGTCAATTAAATTTGGTAGCACCTTTACAGGCGCCAAAAAACAACTTTGGGATATCACGCGCAATAATTCATTGTTCTTATCTGCCGCCGCGGCGGCTGGAAGTGATGTAATTCAACCCGCATTCGCAGCTCTTGCCAATGACATCAATCTCTATGATGCAACGCATTATCTAGCAGAACTCGCCACCATAAAAAAGCTGTTTATCAACGATAACGCACGAGCTCAGATGCTATCTCAGCTCATTAAATATGCTGATATCGGAATTGACGGCATGGATGTCCGTCAATCGGAAGGCGTCATGGGTTTAAAAGACTCACTCATTGGACTCGATGAGATTCCGGAAGAGGCACGTAATAAAATTGCAGAAGACTTTAAATTGTCGTTCGCTTATGACCTGTTCTTCCACCACAAAGGCTCTGGAGATGGCTTTTGGCTGGGCTCCGCCCATGAATCGGAGGGCACAAAAGCTGCGCTGGCGTTTTTTTCGGTAGCCTTACGTTCTTTAAGCAGTGGGGCCACAACAGTAATTGACGAGCTTGATTCGAGCCTTCATCCTACGCTCCTGCGCGACTTCGTCTCACTGTTCGCCGATCCCGACACAAATCCAAAGGGCGCGCAGCTAATCTTCTCGACCCATGATGTCACCTTGATGACGCGAACCAGCCCTATGGAAGAGGTGCTTGAACGTGACCAGGTCTGGTTTGTGGAAAAGGACTCTGAAGGTGCTTCGCAATTAATTGCTGCGATGGAGTATTCGCCTCGTGCAAATGAGAATCTGGGGCGCAATTACTTAAACGGTGTCTATGTGCCGCTGCCCAACCCAAGTTTTCATCAACTTGTGGCCCAACTCATGAAGGAAGGTGCTGACATAGATGGCTAAAACAGAAAGGAGGGGACTTGCTCGCGGCCGCAAAAAGCAGACAAGAGCCAAGCGAAAGCGCCACCTAATTGTGTCCAATGGAAAGGTGACCGAAACCGAATACTTTAACTTCCTTATTACTGAAATGGACGTTCGCGGAAGCGTGCTGTATCGGCATATTGACGGAGACCCTTTGAAGGTGGCCAAGCAGCTTTCGCGAGAGCTCGATTCAGATAAAAAGGCGGTTAAAGCAGGCGAAATCGAAGCATTGAGTTCCGCATGGATCGTAGTCGATTCAGATGAGTTCAGAAACCTAGCCGCAGCAGAACGAGAAGCAAAGACAAAAGGAGTTAGGCTCGCGATCTCCAATCCATGCTTTGAAGTATGGCTTATCGATCATGTCTCACCATGCCCGGAAACTTTTGCATCGACGCCACAATGCGAGAAAAGAGCGCGCGACCTTGGCGTTCTAAAATCTACTGACCCCAACAGGTCTTCCGCGTCAAAGTTCAAGTCGGTAAATCTCGAAATGATTGACGGCAACAAGGGCCAGGCTTTGACCAATGCCGCAAAGCACAATACGGATAATAAACGTCGTGCAAGAGAAATGAATCCGGACAACGTTGTCGCCTATCAAGTATGGACAGACTTACCTGATCTTGTAGATGACGTATTTGGGTCGGGTAACTAGTGCGATTCATCCCGCGTTGGGGGGCAGGCTTTTAACTCAAAAAGTTGTAAACGAGGTAGCAATGCTTTGGAGCTATGTTCAGCTAGATGACGGCACTCAGCTTGCCTACTCAGAGACAAGAGATGACGGGACCGTTCGCATAGCCGTCGAGCGCCCGGTTGACTTTGGCTTTGGCCATGCGGAATGCTTCTTGCCTGCGGTTAATTGGTTCAATGTCGAAGGTTTTTCTAGTGACGACCTGGATTTTTGACCGAGTTCGTTAGATCAAACGCTCCGTTTATCTTCGAACTAGCAGAACGGCAAAAGCCGGACCGGCGGTTTCGGCGCTGGCCCCCTGACGCTCTACTGTTGAACGGAAAATATCCCATGATTTCGCCTTCCAACATATCCACCGTCGCCTCCCGCGTGCTGGCTCAATACGACGTCAGCGAAGCCTATTTATTTGGCTCGTTTGCCCGAGGCGAGCAAACGCCCGATAGCGATATTGACTTGCGCCTAGTCTGCGGCAACACCATGACGTTCGGCACGCTTTACGAACTCACCCATGAGCTCGAGAGGGAGCTTGGGCGAAAGGTTGATATCGTCACCAACCCACCAGAGCACATGCGCCCGGCATTCCGCAAAAGCATCGAGCAAGATGAGGTGCGTGTCTATGAAGCTCTGTAAGCAGGACGAGGCGTTAGTGTGCTCCGGCGTGATCAGCAAGTCTGAATTTTGTCGCATACTTCCGGACTCGGCGAGCCTTAGAAGCCAGTATTGAACTCAAACTCGGTTCCAGACACCCTCTTGCTATTTGAATAAATGTATCGCTCTAGCGATAGTATGTTATACTATCGCTAGAGCGATACCTGTTAGGAGACTCGCGTGGAACTGTGGCATGGTTCTCAGAAAATCATTGAGACTCCCCAGCTTGTCCTGGGGAAAATCCATAACGACTATGGACAGGGATTCTATTGCACAGAGAGCCTCGACCTTGCAAGGGAATGGGCATGTTCGCGCGATGCCGATGGCTTTGCGAATCGCTATGAACTCGATATAGCCGATCTCAAAGTTCTCGACTTGCTATCGCCGCAATATTGCGTCCTGCATTGGATCGCGTTGCTCGTTGAGCATCGTTCTTTTCGCAAAGATACCGCCATTGCCGCGGGGGCGTGCGAATATCTCCATGATCACTTTCTACCTCAGACGAGCACTTGCGACGTAATAAGGGGGTGGCGTGCGGACGACTCGTACTTTAGCTATGCCAGAGCTTTTGTAAACAATACGATCACCGTCAATCAGCTTGGACGATCTATGAGGCTCGGTAACCTGGGGGAGCAGATTGTGCTCAAAAGCGAGCGTGCGTTTAAGAGCATTCGTTTTGCTGGATTTGAACGTGCGCAGCAAGCTCTGTATGGTCCATTGGCCAAGGAACGAGATGAAGCGGCAAGGGCGCAGTATCGGGAGCTCCTTGCCGAAAACCCGTTTGAGGGAATACGTATCGTCGATATCATTCGAGAGGGGATGACAGGCGATGACCTACGCCTACAGTGAGATGTATCTCGAGGATGCAATGAGAACGCTGGGCGAGGCGGTCGATTTTGCTCTCTGTGACCAAGGGCTGACTCCAGCCGAGTTGACGGCGATCATGTCGAACGCTCTTGAGATGAAACAGTTTGAGCGCGGTATGCCTCGCGTCGTCTGCGGCATGGCGGGCGACGAGCTCGCGCGCGATATTATCGCCCATGCGGGACTGACCCCCGTCAGATGTAGGGAGACCTATCCGTTCGACCGTTCGCCTCAGTATTGGGCGGGGTGGGTTATGGCCTATACGCAATGGATGAGCAGCTTGGGCTTTAATAAGCTACTCGAAGTCGCTCCGCTCGATTGGATCATCGGCTCGTACCATCCGCTCCACGAGGCCTCCGAAGATAAATTCGCCCAGATTGTCATCGAAAAATGGAACAACGCCCAGACAGACAAAAAGGGCCTCAAGGCGGCACGAAAGGCTGCCGGACTAACGCAAAAACAGCTCGCCGCCCAATCGGGGGTTAAGCTTCGCGCCATACAACTCTACGAGCAGAACCAGCTCGACCTACGCCGCGCCTCGGTTTCCTCGGCATTGGCGCTTGCAGACACCCTAAACTGCACCATCGAAGACCTCGTCTGGCAACCGATTGCTCTGGAGTACGACTCGCAGGCTATTTCGTCTGTAAAGCTATAGAGGAGTCAGACATGCCTTGGAGCTATGTTCAACAAGATGACGGCGCTGATTGCGTTGCTCAAGAAGATCATTCAACTGCGCACGTGGCAAATTCAGCATCACCGATTTTGCTCGGCGGCACCACGTCAATCGACGAAGCTATTCGGCTGACCATTTCGAACATGCCCAACGCGCTCAGGCTCTTGGAGAACTCATGATGGCGGACACGAAGCGGGGAGCGCATCCGTTCGCGCCGCTCGTGCTCGATGATGCCGGTTCGCGCGAAGATATGGCCGCGGCCGTGATGCGCCTGCACAGCACGCTGATGACGGTCGGGCGCTGCTATACAACCGACGCCACAGGCGACCGGGCCGCGCTTGAGCTTGGACGCGTCGAGTCCGTGCTTGCGGGTGCATTCTGTACGATATTCGGTCAATCGCCGGCCGATCGCTTCGCAGGCATCTTTGACCAGGTCACCTACGTGGCCGAGCACATGGTCAAGGACCACATCTTTGAAGACGGTAACAAACGAACCAGCCTTGTCTTTGCGTTGTCCGTCTTAAGGTTCGCAGGCACTCCGGTCGTGCTGTCTGACAGCCCCGAACCAAAAGACAACCAGTACTACGCCTGGATCCAGGACCTCGTTTCCAGTCGCCGCACGAACAGCAAGCTAGCCGAAGAGCTGCGCTGCGGATTCGTTGCGGGCACGGGCGATCTGTCGCTCGTATAGAATCTAAGCATCCGCACGCCGGTTAATGAATTGATTGGACACCACATGGAGATCCCCAGCACTCTGTGCAGCAATGTGTACGACTTCGCGTTTTGCCCCGAGCCCTGCTACGACCGCTTGGTCGACCTCGCCGACCCCGAGGACTGGGGTCCCGGCAATCGCATCCTCAAAAACTACCTGTCGTTTTCGTTTAGCCGCGCGGTGTTCCTGACCGAGCGCGACGTAAACCAGACCGCGCCGTCCAACCTGCCGCTGGTGTTCGACGACGACCGCTGCCTGTTCAATACCGGCTTGTACACGCGCCGCTACGAGACCATCTACGGCCTGTTTGAGCCCAACACCAAGCCCGACGCGCGCCAGCGCTGGTTTTTGAAGGGCTTCTTTAAGGAAAGCGACCCCATGCTGGTCTCGTTTGAGTACTTGCCGTGCCGCGTGCGCTTTGCCGAGGACCCCTCCGAGCTGGTCTTTGACTATCGACTGCCCATCCGCTCCAACATCGACCACATTCTGGGCGACGAGGAGAACCTTACGCGCATCCCCGCCAGCCTGATGGGGGAGGACAACTCGCTGCTGCTGCGCCGCGCTTTTGAGGGCGCCGTCGTCGAGGCCGCCCGCCGCGCCGCCGCAAACTACACGCTCGCTGTGCCGCAGTTCTACGGCGGCCGGATCCAGCTGCTCTTGCCGCTGTGCCTGACCGGCGACAAGCCCGAGCTGGCGCTGACCATCCAGCGAGAGGACGGTTTCTACGCAGCGCGTACCTGTCTCACGCTCGACATGGCTTACAACAACGCGCGACTTATCTGCCGTCCCGAGTCCTCGTGGATTAAACGATAAAGGGTGGTTAAGCTGCGGTTTTGTTGGTTGACTGGGTTGAAACAGTGCGGTTTGCTCTCACGAATTTATAATCGAGGGCAAAAAGTTCTTGGTAAACCGCGCACGGCTATGTTAGTATTTCTTTTGCCGAAAGGCGACGGGCGATTGGCTCAGGGGTAGAGCATATCCTTCACACGGATGGGGTCACAAGTTCGAATCTTGTATCGCCCACCATCAAAAGAGCAGGTCAGAGGTGTTAAGCCTCTGGCCTTTTTCTTTTTGACACCAAGCTTGACACCAAAATCGAATCAAATATTTAAACGCGTTTATAGCTGATCTCTCATGTGCTGACGTCATCGCGCGTTTTGCATAAAGCTCATGCGCTCTTTCATTGAATTTGCCATGGGATTCACGTACAAATGTGGAGATAGGGACCACGGCCCCAGAACGCCTGCCAGCAGATTTGTGCCGCACGGCGATCTTTAGGCGAAATGCGTCAAGCTATTTGTCGGCATTTGGTCAGCTTCCGGTACTTACCGGCATGATGCCGCCATTGATAATCGGTCTACCTGCAAACATAACGGCACGCAGCCAAAGCTAGGGGAGGCCCATATGGACGAGATCATTTGTGCAAACACCGCGTTCCGCTACTGGCGCTGCCCACCGCAGGTCCGCGACCTCTACCCAAGACTGCCAAGCCCAGAAGACGGCTGGCGAGCTCTAGCCCAAGCCCCTTTCGTAACCGATATCCTCAAGACCCCGATTATTACCACCACAGTGCGCGGTGGCGTTAACTACCATTCGGAATTACGGACAACAATCCACTGTGATGATGCTTCGGGAGTGGATAGCACACTGGAAACCGCGATGAGCTTTAGGGTTACCAATCCACTTGCGACGCTATTCACCATGGCGCGCTTTGTGTCTCCAACCGATCTTGTCCTTGCCATGTACGAATTTTGCGGATGGTTCTCAGTCTTTGAGCCCACGGTAGCAGTAGAAGCGGAACTAGACAAAGCCAATAAGGCTGCCGAGAATGCAACCACCGAATCCCTCTTTGACCTCGATGAAAGCCAAGACGAACCACAATGGAATCGCGTTTATGCGCGCATAAATGCCAAAGAACAGGTAAATACGAAGGGGCCCAACGGACAAAAGAAGACGAAGGAGGTCACAAGGCTAAAGGGCACTTCGCTCTGGATGAGGAAGCCGCTCATCGAATTACACGAGCTTCATGAGTACGCCAGTAAGATGAAAAGACGAAAGTGGGGTACAAAGTTTTACAACGCCGCGCAGCTGGTGACAGGTATAGCAGCTTCTCCGCTTGAAGTTGCAGGAATTTTATTGCTATCGCTTCCTCGCTCTCGCGGCGGTGCCGGCTTTCGAAACGTTTATGTTAACGACCTTACGCCGCTTACCGCATCGGCGCAGAGCATTGCAGGGCAAAAAGTCTGCTACGGGGATATCGTGATCGTGAATCCAACCATAATGAAGGCAGGCATCGTGGAGATTCAGGGAGAGGTCATCCACGGATCAGGCGCCGTGCTCGACCACGATGCCAAACGAATGACGGCGCTGCAAAGTATGGGGTACGACGTCTTCCTGGTTACGCACGACATGCTTAACGATGCCGAGCAGCTTGATGCGATCGTGCGAAGTCTTTGCTCGCGCTTGGAATTGCGCTATAGGTGCAAAAATAAGGCGAAAAAGACGACAGAAATGGAGTTGCGAGCCAACGTACTATGCAACTGGCTGGAAATCGGTCGTTAGACGGGTGCCTTGCTCACTTCCGGGCGCCCTCGGTCGGCTGCCCGCGATGCCGCCGCCACGAAACCGGCCCATCTACTACGTTTAACCCCGACCCCTCGACCATACCCCGTATTTCGTGAAAACCGCAGGCCGTCTACCTGCGGTTTTATTCTTGCCCGAGACGCCATGGTCGGGGGATGTCGCCCAAACGTAGTAGATGGGCCGGTTTCGTGGCGGGGATCCCGCGGGCGCCGGTCTCCGCCGTCGCGACCCCGGAAAGTTTTTCCAAAAATGTCCTTGCATCGCCGTCCGAGTTCCCGTATAGTACTTCTTCGCACGGGGGCGTAGCTCAGCTGGGAGAGCGCTTGACTGGCAGTCAAGAGGTCAGGGGTTCGATCCCCCTCGTCTCCACCCGAGCATTTAATGAGGCTCCAACGCAAGTTGGGGCCTTTTTTCATATAGGAACACAAGGTCAAAGGCGACACCATGATCCTCCTGGTCGACAAGATCGTGCGTTGAACGGGTGCCGCGCGCATGGTAGTATTTCACATCGTGGTTCAAAGCGTTGGAGGCCGTTCTGCCACCCCAACTGCAAGCGCCACTTTATAAGGGCTCTTGGCGCAACGGTTAGCGCAGGGGACTCATAATCCCTGGGTTCTGGGTTCGAATCCCGGAGGGCCCACCAGGTTTTTCAACAGGTCAGGCAATATGTCTGGCCTGTTTTCTTTTTCATGGCATTAGTTTTCACTTGCAAATAGCCTGCTTGCTCATTTCCGGGTGCCCTCGGTCGGCTGCCTGCGATGCCGCCGCCACGAAACCGGCCCATCTACTACGTTTAACCCCGACCCCTCCACCATACCCCGTATTTCGCGAAAACCGCAGGCCGTCTACCTGCGGTTTTATTTCTGCCCGAGACGCCATGGTCGGGGGATGTCGCCCAAACGTAGTAGACGGGCCGGTTTCGTGGCGGGGATCCCGGGGGCGACCGGGGTGGAGCCTGATAGGCGGGCGGCGGCAGCGCCGCCCGCCCGCAGGGCGCGCCCCGCGGGCGCCGGTCTCCGCCGTCGCGGCCCCGCGGGACTCCGGCGCCCGCGCCCCCGGAAAGTTTTTCCAAAATTGCCCTTGCATCGGCGTCCGAGTTCCCGTATAGTACTTCTTCGCACGGGGGCGTAGCTCAGCTGGGAGCTGTCTCTTATACACATCT
>DXZQ01000011.1 GCA_019419585.1 Collinsella sp.
TCCAAGAAGCGTGCCGAGTACGAGCGTGCTTGGAACCGCATCGAGGAGAAGTTCAACTCCGGCGAGAACGTCGAGGGCGAGGTTATCGAGGTTGTCAAGGGCGGCCTGATCCTCGACATCGGCCTGCGTGGCTTCCTGCCCGCTTCCCTCGTCGACCTCCGTCGCGTCAAGGACCTCACCTCCTACATGGGCACCCGCATCGAGGCCCGCGTCATCGAGATGGACCGCAACCGCAACAACGTTGTCCTCTCCCGTCGCGTCGTGCTCGAGGAGTCCCGTAAGGCCGAGCGCTCCGAGATCCTGTCCAAGCTCAAGTCTGGCATGCGTCTCCAGGGCACCGTTTCCTCCATCGTCGACTTCGGCGCCTTCGTCGACCTCGGCGGTATCGACGGCCTCATCCACATCTCCGAGCTCTCCTGGAACCACGTCAACCATCCTTCCGAGGTTGTCAAGGTCGGCCAGGAGGTCGAGGTCGAGGTTCTCGACGTCGATCTCAACCGCGAGCGCATCTCCCTGGGTCTCAAGCAGACCACCGAGGATCCGTGGCGCGCACTGGTCAAGAAGTACCCCGTCGGCGCTATCGTCGAGGGCACTGTGACCAAGCTTGTCCCGTTCGGCGCTTTCGTCGATCTGGGCGAGGGCATCGAGGGCCTGGTGCACATCTCCGAGATGGCCAACAAGCACGTCGATCAGCCTTCTCAGGTCACCCATGTGGGCGACAAGGTTCAGGTCAAGGTCATGGAAATCGACCTCGACCGTCGTCGTATCTCCCTGTCCATGAAGTCTGCTGCTGAGACTCTGGGCGTCGAGATCGAGGTTACTCCGCTGCCTTCCGAGAAGAAGGACGAGGAGACCGATGCCGAGTAAATCGGTTTGACGATCACTTGTTTTAAGGGATCCGTCCGCAATGGACGGGTCCCTTTTTGCATTTGCTGCTGAGGTGCGTGATGCTGCCCGTGCGCAATGCTGCCCGGGTTGTCTGTTTGCTATTGGGTTGTCGGTGCATGAAAAATGCCGACATCCCGCCTCGGGGAGGAGGCGGGAACACACTGAGTAGACGGAGGGGTGCGGAGCGCGGTCGCGTCTCGACTGACGACGTTGCCCATCGACAGGACCATTGTAACGCATGGCGGTTCTTGGTTTATCGTGCGAGCGCTTGTGTTGTGCCGTTGCCTGCGGCAACGGTGTGCTACACTCTTGCACTGCTGAGTGGGCCAGACGGTCGCGCGATGTGCTGCTTGCAGCACGCGTGAGGAAAGTCCGGGCTCCAGAGGGCGGGATGCCGGCTAACGGCCGGGCGGAGTGATCCGACGGAAAGCGCCGCAGAAAAGAAGACTCCCACCTGCGTCGCAAGGCGTAAAGGGAAAAGCTGAAACGGTGGTGTAAGAGACCACCAGCGTCGTGGCAACACGGCGGCTTGGCAAGCCCCATCCGGAGCAAGCGCGAATAGGAACGCTATGGGCCGGCCCGGTCCGCGTTCGGGTAGCGTGCGTGGAGCTGCACGGTAACGTGCAGACAAGATAAATGACCGTTCACGACAGAACCCGGCTTACAGGCCCACTCAGCTTTCTTGTTGACGCTGCGACGGCGTCAGCTGGCCGATTTGTCGCTCATTCGTCGGTCGCCGCCATAAGGCGTGCTCCCTCCTCTTTCGGGCCAAATCGACTCAGCTGACGCCGTCTGTTTTTGCCTTATCATCGGTGGCTCCGTTCTTTTTGGTGAGGTAGCCGAAGTACTCTTTGCCGTATTATTGAGGCTGTTTGTTGCTTTGCTTGTTGTTGAGGGGCTTTGTTGGACAGCTATTTTACTCTGCAATCGAATAATGAGGCTTCGGGCGAGTTTGTGGACCGCAAGAGCCGGTTTATTGCCCAGCTGGTCCATATTGAGTCCGAGGACGAGGCGAATGCCTTTATCGAGATGGTTCGCAAGCGTCATTATGACGCTCGACACAATGTTCCCGCGTGGATTTTGGTCGATGGACGCGAGCGCCAGAGCGATGATGGTGAACCGAGCCGCACGAGTGGTATGCCGACGCTCGAGGTGCTGCGCGGTGCGGGGCTCAAAAATGTTTGCTGCGTAGTAACGCGCTATTTTGGTGGCACGCTGTTGGGGCCTGGTGGTTTGGTGCGCGCCTATACCGCGGCGACGCAGGCGGCGGTGGCCGCGGCTCAGGAGGCCGGGCAGATCGTCGAGATGACGAGCGTCGTGCCGGTTGATGTGCATGTGGCCTATCCACAGTATGAGCAGGTGCTTCGCTTGGCGCAGGATTCGGGTGCCAAGGTTTCGGATACCGATTACGCGGATGCTGTGACACTTCACTTGGTGTTTAAAGCGGGGGAGCAAGAGCCGTTTTGCGCTAAGATGCGCGAGCTTATGGCGGGGCGCGAGGAGATTGAGGTCAGCGCTCCCGAGTTTGCTGAGTTCTAACGACGACGGCCGGCGTGCATTTGGATGAATCCCAAGCGCGCCGGCTGTCGTTTTATGTCGCTGCCGTTTACTCGGCGAGCTGCTTTAGTACATCGCAGGCGATTTCGACGGCATCGTCGATGCAACCGGGACAGCTGCGGAGCGGACCCTTGTCCGATCCGATGCCCTTGAGCGTGCCGCAGACGGTCGTCGTGTTCTTCTCGCCAAAGCGCTTGGCAATCTCGCGCGACAGTTTGTAGGTCTGGCCCTTGGTCTTGGGGTTTTCCATGCCATCGCTCATTACAAAGCCCATGATGGCCACGGCGCCCGAGATAGCGCCGCAGGTTTCGGTCATGCCGCCCATGCCGGCGCCAAAGCCCTCGGTGAGGGTAAAGGCGACTTGGGAGTCAAGCCCGACGGCGGGCGCGAGCGTGCAGGCGACGGCCTGCGCGCAATTAAAGCCACTGGCGTGGTACTCGGCAGCCTGAGCCTGACAGGCGGTGATGTCGAGCTGGGCTGTATCGATTTGCTTCATCGTTGTCTCCTTGGTCACGGTGTACCCGCCTATGGTACCTGTGACGGGGCATGTAATCATCGAGAGCTTCATGTATGCCTCATGTATATCCATCGAATAAATGCCTAAGGCTGAGACGAATACCCCTGATTTATTTGTCTCATAACCTATCGGCGGGATGGGTTGAGAGGGGTGCGGGGTAGCGGTATCGTGAACCGAATAAAATCAAAACCCAAGTAAGGGAGTTGGATATGAGCGAGCAGACCATCGGTACCACGTGTGTTCAGGGCGGTTATCGCCCGGGCGATGCAGAGCCGCGTCAGGTGCCTATCTACCAGTCAACCACGTGGAAGTACGACACGTCCGAGCACATGGGTAAGCTGTTTGACCTGGAGGAGTCGGGCTACTTCTACAGCCGCCTGCAGAACCCCACGTGCGATCTGGTCGCTGCCAAGATCTGCGAGATGGAGGGTGGTACCGCGGCGATGCTCACGAGCTCGGGCATGGCTGCGAACTTCCTCGCGATCTTTAACGTTGCCGGTGCCGGCGATCACGTGGTCGCAAGCTCTGCCATCTACGGCGGTACCTACAACCTGCTCGCCCACACCATGGGTCGTATGGGCGTCACCTGCACCTTTGTTGCCCCCGACTGCACCGATGAGGAGCTCGAGGCCGCCTTTAAGCCCAACACCAAGCTCGTCTTTGGCGAGACGATCGCCAACCCTGCCCTTGCCGTGCTCGATATCGAGCGTTTTGCCAAGGCCGCGCATGACCACGGCGTGCCGCTGATGGTCGACAACACCTTCCCGACGCCTGTGATGTGCCGTCCCTTTGAGTGGGGCGCCGACATCGTCACGCACTCCACCACCAAGTACATGGATGGCCATGCAGCCTACCTGGGTGGCGTGATTGTCGACCACGGCCAGTTTGACTGGATGGCCCATGCGGACAAGTTCCCGGGTCTCACCACGCCCGACGAGAGCTACCACGGCGTGACGTATGCCGAGAAGTTCGGTCGCGAGGGTGCCTTCATTACCAAGGCCACCGCGCAACTCATGCGCGATCTTGGCCCCATGCAGAACCCGCAGGCGGCGTTCTTCTTGAACAGCTCACTCGAGAGCCTGCATGTGCGTATGCCGCGTCATTGTGAGAACGGCCTGGTCGTTGCCAAGTTCCTGCAGAGTCATCCCAAGGTGCGCTTCGTGAGCTATCCGGGCCTGGAGGGCGATAAGTACTATGACCTGGCTCAGAAGTACATGCCCAACGGCACATGCGGCGTCGTGAGCTTTGGCTTTAACGGTGGTCGCGCGGCGGCCGAGACCTTTATGAAGAGCCTCAAGCTCGCCCAGATCGCCACGCATGTGGCCGACGCCCGCACTTGCTGCCTGCATCCCGCTAACGCCACGCACCGCCAGATGAACGATGAGGAGCTCATCGCCTGTGGCATTTCCGCCGACATGGTACGCCTGTCCTGCGGCCTCGAGGACACGGCCGATCTGATTGCCGACCTTGAGCAGGCGCTCGAGCAGTGCTAGGCTAGCTCCGTACAAGGTGCCGATGCTGGCAGAAAGCTTCGGTGACTTTTCGTTCCGATTCCGTAGGCGGGACCCCAATCGCGACTGTTTGCAGGCGATCGGGGTCCCGTTTTTTGCATTGCGCCACTCGAAAGGATGGATATGGAGAAAACCGCAGAGCAGCTGCGCCGCGAGCACATTGCCCTAGAGGGCGACACCCATGGCAAGAACAAATGGGCGATTCTGTTTACCGTGCTCATCATGACGTTTATGTCGTGTCTGGATTCGACCGTCGTGACCGTGGCGTTGCCCGTGATGCAAAAGGAGCTGGGCGTGGGCCTCGACCGCATTCAGCTGGTGAGCTCGGTGTACCTGCTTGCGACGTGCGTGGCTATGCTGCCGTTTGGCCGCCTGGGTGACGTGCGCGGCAAGGTGGGCGTGTTCCAGCTGGGCGTCATCGTCTTTACGGTCGGCTCGCTGCTTTGTGGTCTTTCGGCCTCGCTCGAGGTTCTTATTCTGGCACGCATTGTGCAGGGCGTCGGTTGCGCGGCGGCCATGGCAAACAACATGGGCATCATCACCGAGTCGTTTCCAGCGCGCGAGCGCGGCCGTGCCATGGGCATCCTTGCGACCTTCGTGGCCCTCGGCATGATGTGTGGTCCCGTGCTTGGCGGCATGCTGGTGGCGAGCTTTCCCTGGGAGAGCATCTTCCTCATCAACCTGCCCATTGGCGTTATCTCGTTTATCGTGGGGCTCTACACGTTGCCGCATGTTAAGCCGGAGGCCGGCGAGCGCCCCATGTCCCTGATCGAGGCCGCTCGTCGCTGCTTTGCAAATTCGGCCTTCACCATCAACCTTGCTTGCATGCTCATCGTGTTCGTTGGTATTGGCGCATCTGAGTTTATCCTGCCGTTTTATTTTCAGGACGCCCACGGCTTTGGTTCCGACATTTCCGGACTGCTCTTTTTGGCGCTTCCGATGGTGAATGCTTTTATCGGCCCGCTTTCGGGCGCGATTTCCGATCGTATTGGTTGCGAGGGCCCCACGGCCGTTGGCCTGGGCGTGTACGTGTGCGGGCTCTTTGCAGTGAGCACGCTCGACGAGCACTCCTCCATCCCTGTGATCGTGTGCTGTGTCGCGTTTATGTCGTGCGGCACGTCGATTTTCCAGAGCCCCAATAACTCGCTGTATATGGGCTCGGCTCCGCGCGAGGCACTCGGTTTTGCGGGCAGCTTGGGCAGTTTGGCGCGCTATGCCGGCATGGCAGTGGGCATTACGGCGGCGTCGCATATCCTGTATGGGCAGATGAGCGTGGCGATGGGCGAGGCCGTGACCAGTTTCGTTGCAGGCCGTTCGGATGTGTTCTTATTCGGCTTTCGCTCGGTGTTCTACGTGCTCATGGCTGTGGCCGCTGCGGGCTTTGCGCTCGCCATGGTGCGTTTGGTGAGGATGCGCACCCGCCATTAGCGTGTTGGGAGGCTGTCTGCCACGATTCGCGCCCTCCCAAAAAGACTGGTTTGTGGTGCGATGCGGCTTGTGGGGCGGGCGGGGGTCGGTCCGTGGTAGACTATCGAACAACGTTTATTAATCGCGCGGTATCGTTGCCGTGAGAAGGGGTTGCGCCATGCAGGAGCTTGAGGATCGTATTCGCCATGACGGCATCGTAAAGGCCGGTAACGTCCTTAAGGTTGATGCCTTCCTCAACCACCAGTGCGATGTTGAGCTGTTCGACCACATGGGCGCCGAGTGGGCCCGTCTGTTCAAGGATGTCGAGATCAACAAGATCCTGACGATTGAAGCTTCGGGCATTGGTATGGCTTGTATCGCGGCTCAGCATTTTGGCGGCGTGCCGGTGGTCTTTGCCAAGAAGGCGCAGTCCATCAACCTCGACGGCGAGCAGTATGCCACGACCATCTACTCCTTCACCAAGCAAAAGGAGTACCCGGTCATCGTTGGCAAGCGCTTCCTGTCCGAGGGCGACAAGGTCCTGATCATCGACGACTTCTTGGCCAACGGCTGCGCGCTCGAGGGTCTTATCAAGATCTGCGAGGCTGCAGGTGCCGAGGTATCCGGCATTGGCATTGCGGTGGAGAAGGGCTTCCAAGGCGGTGGCGATAAGCTCCGCGAGCGCGGCTTCCGCGTCGAGAGCCTGGCCCGTATCGCCGATATGGACTGCGATACCGGCGAGATCACCTTCGCCTAAGTGCGAACACAAGCGGTTGGTATGCGATGTGACAAAGGGACTTTCCCTTTGTCACATTTTTTGTATGGGGGGTGTTGATATGGATGAGAACAAGATGGGATGGCGCGAGTATGCGCGCTATGCCGAGATGTCGGTCGAGGAGTTGGCACGCGACTGCGAGGTTCAGGTGTTTCGTGCGACGGGCCCGGGTGGCCAGGGTGTGAACACGACAGACTCTGCGGTGCGCATGAAACATGGGCCCACGGGAATTGTCGTGGCGGCGCGCGAGAGCCGTAGTCAGTTTCAGAATCGTGCGAGCTGTCTGCGCAAGCTGAGGGCAGAGCTTGAGCGTCGTGGCCGTCCGCCGCGCCGTCGCGTCAAGACCAAAGTGCCACAGCGATCGCGCCAGCGCAGGCTCAATGACAAGCACTTCAACGCCATTAAAAAGGCCAACCGTCGCAAGCCGGGGAGCGACGAATAGCTTCCTTATAAGTTGCGGTGAAATAGGGACTGTTTTGCGGCTTTAGCTGCATAAACAGTCCCTATTTCACCGCAACTTAGGTGGGGCTAGCGGGTGGGGTGCCAGACGTGGAGGGCGCCGCCGAGGATGTCGACCTCGATGCGCGAGGCGAAAACGGGCTCGCCGTCGGCTTGGATGGGGTAGTCGGGCTCCTCAAAGGTGAGCTCGGCATGCCGACAGCGGCGCATACGAACCGGTGGCAGCTTGGTATGGTGACCATCTTTGGCCGAAAGGAACATGGGAAGCGCGACCGCGCGCGGAACGGGGCCGCAGGCGTAGCAGACGTCGAATATACCGTCACAGGGGTCGGCGTCGGGACAGATGCGATAGCCCGAGCCATAGGTAGGACCCAGTTGGATGGCCATGATGATCGCCCTCACGCGCTCGGCGGGCGCGCCGTCAAAGCTGGCTGTCATGGGGTAGTTGCGATAGCGCAGGCCAAACTGCTCAAGTCCCGAGAGGGTGTAGAGCGGAGTGCCCGTCAAGCCGGTCTTTTTGCGCAGTTCGGTGGTGCCAAGGCCGATGGCGGCATCAATACCGACGGAGAGCGTCTGGTCGTAATACTCGACGATCGCCTCGCCGCTGCCGTATGCGGGGTTCCATGAGCGAATCCGCCCGATGTCCTGACGCTGCAGCTCACAGGTGAGCAACGCGCCAAAATCCTTGCCGGAGAAATCTTCGATGCCGAGCGTCTGGGCAAAATCGTTGCCAGAGCCCACGGGCAGGACGGCAAGAGCAGGGCGGACGTCCTCCTTTTGCATCATAAGCCCGTTGACGACCTCGTGGATCACGCCGTCGCCGCCAAGGGCGATAACGGTTCGATAACCCTGGGCTCGCGCGGCAAGCTCCTTGGCATGTCCCATGCGCTCGGTCAGCACCAGGTCAAACTGGGATGCGCGCGCGGTCATATCCAAAAAGCGCTGCAGGCGCTCGGCAACCTCGCGCGCCGCACCCGACTGGGCGGCTGGGTTGGCGATGATGAGCGTGCGACCAAAATCAGTTGCGTGCATGGGGCGACTCCCGGCGTGTGGCATGACGGTGCGGTCGCGCTCAGGTCGAATTGCCCCCGATTGTGGCTGCACGGCGAATACTTACGTCTACTCTATCAGGTCGTTGTGGCGCTCGATAGCATCCGCTACCGTACCGCCCTCATCCACAATAAGCGAACGTCGCTTGGGTGAGATGATGCGCTGGGCGGGGTACACGCCGCGGTGTCCGCCGGCGAGATAGCTGATAAAGGCCACGATGACAAAGAACCCGGCGGCCGTGCCGTGGAACAGGTCGATGGCCATCATGCAGGTGGTGATGGGTACGTTGAGGCCGGCGCAGAACACGCCGAGCATGCCGAGAGCCGCCAGAAAACTGGGGTCGAGCCCGGTAAGGCAACCGATCCAGCCACCGAGTGCCGCACCGATGCCAAACAGGGGCGTGACCTCACCGCCTTGGAAGCCCGCGCCCAGAGTAAGCGCCGTGACGACCAACTTGATGGCTGCGTCCGCCAGGGTGGTGTTGCCTGCAAATCCGGCGCCGGAAAGCCACGTGGAAAGGCCGGCGTAGTCCCAGGCGTCGAGGAGGGCGTAGGCGGCCAAAACCACGAGTGCGCCTATGAGTGCGCGAACGAGGTAATTGGTGATAAAGCGGCCGTACAGGCTCTTGACGGTACGAACCGACCAGGCAAAGAGACGTGCGGTGAGACCAAAGATGATGGCGCTGATGACTACGATGACAACCGTCCGTGGTGTCATGTTGGGAACGCTGGCGATGACATTCGCCTCGTACTCGGTTCCCAAGGCAAGCGACGTAAAGTAGCCGGTAAACGAGGCGACCAGGCAGTAGATGCCCGCGGTGTAGTCGATCTTGCCGATAAAGCACATCTCCATGCCAAAGAAAGCTCCAGCAAGGGGTGAACCGAATACGGCGCCAAAGGCCGACGAGATGCCGGCGAGCATGAGGTCGTGGTGGTCATGCTTTTTGAGGTGGGCGAGGCTCGAGATGTTGCTGGCGATGGTGCCGCCAATCTGCACCGCAGCTCCCTCGCGACCGGCCGACCCGCCCGTTAGGTGCGTGAGCGTGGAGCAGACGAAGGTGAGAACGGCCATGCGCATATGGATGAGGCGTGTGCCCAGAGCGGAGTCGATGACCAGGTTGTTACCGCGTTTGGCGGCAAGGCCGTGGTTTTTGTACACCCATGCGGTGGCAACGCCCACAACGGGAAGCAAGGCGTAGACCCATGCATGGTGCTCGCGATAGTCGGTCGCGATATTCAGCGAGGTCAAAAACGCCCAGGCGGCAACGCCCATGGCGAGCGAGACGATGACGACGAGTGTGAGCAACTTGGCGCTCGCGAGTAGGTTGCGGGCGTTGCGGCGCGTGTCGGCGGCCAAGAGATGCTCGGAGCGGGTGAGCTGATGCCTGCCGGCCATGATGACGTCGTTCAGGGAGAAAAAGCCGCCGTCGTCGAGCGACTGAGAATGATCCTGCGCTTCGTTTGCGCTTTCGGGTTTGTCGGTAAAAGTCATACGTTCCTCTTTTGGGTTGCAACACGAGCATTATAAAACGCGGTAAACGCGACGAGCCGGTGGGTTGGTTTTGGTTTTGTTTCGCGGCTTGCGGCCGACAGATGTATTCGCGGCCGCGGGCCAGGTCTTGAGCAGGCGGCGAGGGATTATACTGAGAGAAACATAAAGAATCGGCGCTTTTGTTGCGCGCCGCAGCATGCTAGAGGTGTATATGGCTGAGAAACTCATTCCGTTGGAGGACGCGCAGGCGATCGTCTTGTCGCACGTGAATCGCACCGAAGTCATCGAGATTCCCGTGTGGCAGGCCGCCGGTCTTCCCTTGGCAGAGGATGCGGTGGCCGATATCGACATCTCGCCGTTTGCCAACAGCGCTATGGACGGATATGCCGTGCGCTCGGCGGACTTGGCGCAGGCATCTGGCGAGGCGCCGGTGACGCTCGACGTTATCGGACACGAGGCTGCGGGCCATGTGTTTGAGGGCACAATCGGCGCGGGCGAGACGGTCCGCATCATGACGGGCGCGCCGGTACCCGAAGGTGCCGATGCCGTGGTGAAGTATGAGATCGTCGATGTGCTCGTCGGTGACGGCAACGAGGGTTCGCGTGTGAGGTTCTCGGCGCCTGCCAAGGTAGGGGAGAACGTTCGCTCTGCCGCCGAGGAGGCCCATGCCGGCGATGTTGTGATGCACGCCGGCGAGGTCGTGGCTCCGGCGGGCGCCGGCTTGTTGGCGAGCGCCGGGTATGCGAGCGTGAAGGTGCATGCCGCGCCGCGTGTGGGCATTATCTCGCTGGGCACGGAGCTGGTCGCGCCGGGTGAGCTGCCGGCGCGCGGGCAGATTCGCGACTCCAACTCGTCGGCGTTGATGGCCGAAGCGCTCGATGCAGGAGCCGAGCCCGTGTTCTACGGCATTGCGCCCGATGATGAGCAGGCGATTGCCGAGCTGGTGCATCGCGCCGTGCTGGAGTGCGATTTCGTCATTACGAGCGGTGGCGCCTCGGCAGGCGACTACGACTACGTGACGGCGCTCGTTCGGCGCGAGGGCGATGTGCTGTTTGACCGCATCTCGATGCGTCCGGGCAAGGCCATCACGTTTGGCTTGCTTGGGGGTAAGCCCTACCTGGGACTTTCAGGCAATCCGGCCGCGGCGTATGTAGGCTTTGAGATGCTTGCGCGTCCGGCGATCCGCAAGATGCGCGGCTTTGCCGAGGGTACGCGTCCCGTGCAGCAGGCGACGCTCACGCACGGCGTGAAAAAGCGACAGCATCGCCGCTTCTTCGATCGCGCCACGGTTTTGCGCGACCCCGAGACCGGTGAGCTGTTGGTGACCGAGGCCAAGACGCAGAATTCGGCGCTGCTCGGCACGATGCAGCGGGCTAACTGCCTGTTGCGTGTTGACGAAGGACCGTGCGACCTCAAGGTGGGCGATGTCGTGGACGTTGTTCGCGTCGACCTGCCCGAGGGCGCCGTGTTGTAGGAGGAATGCTATGGAGCTGAAGATATCGATCGTGACGTGCTCGGATACGCGCGATCTTGCCCA
Source organism: Collinsella sp. (assembly GCA_019419585.1). Taxonomy (GTDB): domain Bacteria; phylum Actinomycetota; class Coriobacteriia; order Coriobacteriales; family Coriobacteriaceae; genus Collinsella. Next base: position 11,193 of record DXZQ01000011.1, read on the forward strand.
GGACGAGGCTGGAGCCGCACTCGAGGACCTTATCGAGGCGCAGGGCTGGACGGTCGCCTCGCATGTGGTCGTGCGCGACGACGTCAGCGAGATCGGTGATGCCATTGTGGAAGCCGCCGATGAGTGCCACGCCAATGTCGTGCTCACCTGCGGCGGCACGGGGCTTTCGATGCGCGATGTGACGCCCGAGGCGACGCGTGCCGTCTGCGAGCGCGATGTGCCGGGTATTGCAGAGGCAATCCGTGCGTACTCCATGACCAAGACGCGCCGCGCTATGCTCTCGCGCGCTATTTGCATGCAACGAGGTCATACACTTGTCGTAAACTTTCCCGGTTCTACGAAGGCCGCCCGCGAAAGCTGGGAGGCCATAGCGGACCAGCTGGAGCATGCGGCTCAGATGACAGCGGGCGGCGGACATACCAACTAAGCGGTTTACCTGCGGCGGAGCGACCTGAACGGCTGCTCCGCCTTTTATTTGCGCCCAAGGGGACGGCATTCTGTAGGCATGCTTGAAACTATATTCTCAGACGAGAATAATTTCTCATAATCATTATTCGCATCGAAGTATAATCAAATTACAGAATAAAGCCCGCGGTGGGGTACCCGGGCACAAGGTACGAAAGGGTTGAACATGTTCGATATGGTTTCTCGCCGCGGATTCGTCTCACTCTCCGCTGTCGCCGCTGCCGGCCTTGGGCTTGCCGGCTGCTCCGGCAACAAGGAGCCTGAGGCGACCGGCTCCGATGCCGGCTCCGCCAAGGCCTCTTCCAAGAAGGAAACCGTCGAGCTGCAGGTCTTTGCCGCCAACTCGCTCGAGAAGGCTTTGCCCGAGGTTCAGAAGCTCTACACCGAGCAGACCGGTACCACCTTTGCCGACACGCAGTTTAAGGCGTCCGGCGACCTCGTTGAGCAGATGCGTGCCGGTGCCACGGTCGACGTGCTCATCACCGCTTCCAAGGGCACCATGGATGACGCTGAGACCGTCGAGCTCGTCGATGCCGACACCCGTGAGGATATGTTCGTCAACGATCTTGTGATCATTCGCGCCGAGGGCTCCGACACCAAGGTCGAGGCCATCGCCGACGTCGCGAATCTGGGCGGCAAGATCGCCATTGGCGACGCCAAGACCGTTCCCGCCGGCAAGTACGCCAACCAGGCGCTGGCTTCTGTGGGCCTCTATACCGGCACCGAGGGCGACGACGGCGAGTATGCGCCCGAGATCGCCGACAAGGTCGCACTGGCAGACAAAGTTGGTACCGCCGCCGCCTATGTGTCCACAGGCGACTGCGTTGCCGGTTTTGTCTACAGCTCTGACATCTACCGCTACAACGGCATCGAGGAGGCCTTCGTGTGCCCCGAGGACTCGCACAAGCCCATCGTGTATCCCGGTGCTGTCGCCGATAGCTCCGAGCATGCCGACGAGGCTAAGGCGTTCATCGACTTTTGCCTGTCCAACAAGAAGGCTCAGAAGATTTGGGCTAAGTACGGCTTTGAGCTTTCCGCGTAGTGCGGCTTGGCGCGATAATTCCATCGTTTTGTGTTTCACTCCGTCCTTGTATTCGCTTGGAGCTTTTCGTGCTTAATAGATTCCGCATGCTTGTCGCCTGTGCTTTGACCTTCGCGCTTTGCTGGGTGCCGGGATTTGCGTTTGCTGGGGACGCTGAGGACGGGGCCCAGGTTGCTGCGACCGCTCATGGGTTTTCCTATGGGATCGAGGGTTTTGAGCGGTTGGCCAAGGGGACCGCTCGTGCTATGGAGGGCCAGCCTGAGGGCTACCGGTTTCCCGTTGACGAGGACGTGGACCTTGTAGTGGCGGCTGCTGCCGATCGCGTTGTGGTGTGGATATCGCCCAAGGCGGCCGAGAAGTATGGATTGGATCCGCAGGACAACGAGTGCGTATCGGGTCTCAAGGCCCTCGTCTGTGAGCTCGACAGCGCAAACTCCATGGGAGGTGCGCAGCTAGGGGACGTTGATCTTCCTTGGTATGTTACGGCGGAAACAACGTTTGATGCCGGCGGGTATACCTATGGCTTTGATGTGCGTGGTGCGGATGGGGGCCGCTATGTGGTGATTGCATCGGCCTCGGGTGATGCCAAGGGCGGCGCGCGTTGGCTTGATAGCGCTCAAATGGTAGAAGCATCGTCTGTCGTATTGCGGGATGAGCAGGGGCCCTTGACCTCTCTGGCCTCCTTTTTAGGCGGCATCGACTACCGCCCGTTTTGGGTGTCCATTAAAACGAGTGGCCTTGCCCTGGTGATTGCCTTTGCACTGGGCCTGTTTGCCGCGTGGAAGACTATGGGTACCTCGAGTCGCATCAAGGGCCTGCTCGATTCGGTCTTTACGATTCCTATGGTGCTGCCGCCCACGGTCTGCGGCTTTCTGCTCCTCATGCTGTTTGGCCGCTCGACCGGTGTCGGCCAGTGGCTGATCGCGCACGGCATCTCGATCGTTTTTACCTGGCCCGCAGCGGTCATTTCGGCCGTCGTTGTGTCGTTTCCGCTGGTCTACCGCACGGCGCTCGGAGCCTTCGAGAGCCTCGACACGCAGATGCTCGACGCCGCACGAACCCTGGGATGGTCCGAGCGTCGCATCTTTACCAAGCTTATGATGCCGCTTGGCTGGCCTTCGATTGCCGCCGGCGCGGTGCTTGCCTTCGCGCGTGCCATGGGCGAGTTTGGCTGCACCCTGTTCTTTGCGGGCAACTACGCCGGCATTACCCAGACCATCCCCATCGCCATCTACTTTGAGTGGATGGGCGGCAACACGTCGGTGGCCCTCTTTTGGGTCGCCGTCGTGATCGTGTTCAGTTTCCTGGTCATCCTGTTCATCAATATGTACACGGCGCATTCGCAAAAGTACCGCGGGCGCGGCCTGTCCCGCGCGGAGCGCAAGCAGGCCAAGCAGCTGGGCAGCCAGGCCGATTCGCTCGACCCAGTGGGCGGCGATGCGCTGCGTATCGATCGCGAGGCGCTGGCCGAGCTTATGCGCGATGGCGCGGTCGCAAAGGGAGGTCGATAAGCCATGTCGCTCGTTCTGGATATCAAAAAGCGCTATCCGGGCTTTACCCTCGACATTCAGCTCGATGCCGGCGAGGAGCGTGTGGCGCTGCTGGGCGCCTCGGGTTGCGGCAAGAGCTGCACGTTGCGCTGCATTGCCGGCGTGGAGACACCCGACGAGGGCGAGATCGTCGTCAACGGCGTGACCTTTTTTGACTCGGCGGCGGGTATCAACCTGTCGCCCCAGGAGCGAAAATGCGCCCTGCTGTTCCAAAACTATCAGCTGTTTCCCAACATGACGGTGGCCGATAACGTTTGCGCCGGTGTTAAGGATGCGGGTGACGCCGCCGCGCGCAAAAAGCTCGCCGAGCGCTATCTGGGCATTTTCGGTCTGGCCGATTTTGCTGACCGCTACCCCGCGCGCCTCTCGGGCGGTCAGCAGCAACGCGTGGCGCTTGCGCGCATGGTGGCGGCGCATCCGGGCATTTTTATGTTCGACGAGCCCATGAGCGCGCTCGATTCCTATCTTAAGAGCGCGCTCGAACAGAACATGCTCGACCTGTTCGATGTGTGCAACCGTACCGTGCTCTACGTGAGCCACGACATCGACGAAGCGTGCCGTCTGTGCGAGCGCATTTGTGTGATGCACGACGGGCATATGGAGGAGATCGGCTCCGTCGAGGACGTGGTCCGCCGGCCGCAAACCTTGGCTGCGCTGCGCCTGACGGGCTGCAAGAATACGAGCCGCGCGCGCAAGATCGGCGACGAAGAAGTTGAGGCCCTCGACTGGGGCATGACCTTCAACGTGGGCCGTGAGGTTCCCGATAACGTGGCGTACCTGGGTATTCGTGCGAGCTACTTCCATGTGGACAACCGTGCTGAGCGGGGTCGCAACAGCTACGACCTGCATGTGGCCCGCGTGAGCGATTCACGTTTTGAGCGCCTGGTGCTGCTGGACGTGCCGCGCGCCGACGCGCCGACGCGCCTGCAGTGGAAGGTCAACAAAGTGCGCATGCCTGTCGACGAGCTGCCGCAAGCAGGCGAGACGCTGCGCATGCATTTTGATGCCAGCAGGATCCATTTGGTTTGTCGATAGCGCCGGGTAATGCCGTCGGGGAATATAAGCCTCGGCGGCTTTGTTTTTGCCGTTCGCCGAATGAGGAATGACAAACTCTTATCAATTAAGATAATTATTTATTAAACGACGGCACACGACGCTGTCGTACGAATGTCAACGGTGTTCGCATGGTCGATGACCGTTGGTATAGTTGACCTCAACTTGTAAAGGAGGGTGCGCACATGCCGCAGACGACATACATTCGCCGCGTTGCCGCGCGTGCCCTATATATGGCTCGGAGCCGCATATGAGCAGGTATGTTCACGGCTCCGGGAGAGACGACGCACAACTAAATAATCGACCGCAAAGCAGGTTCCCTATAATTCCGGGTTTGAGCACGGTCGGGCAATCGCCGTCCGTCGTGCATCGATACCGCTGTTATCCGTTTTTGGTTCGAGAGGGGAACCGTTATGGCTGAAGAATTTGATTTCCATCCGATGTGGGAGAGCCTCGGCATGAATCTTGCCGACCACGACATGCTGCTGGGCGCCGTGGGCCAGATGTACGGCGATATGTTCCTGACGCAGAACAATCGCCCCAAGTCAACGTCCTACCTGGATTTTGTCGCCACCAACATCCACAGCGGCCGTATTAAGGAGATGCTCGACAAGAAGGAGACCGGCGAGGCCACCAAGATCGTGGGCAGCTTCTGCGTCTACGTGCCCGAGGAGATTGTGCTCGCCTGCGACGGTATCCCCGTGGGTCTGTGCTCGGGTGCCGATTGGGCGACCGACAAGGTCGAGGAGCACTTGCCGCGCAACACTTGTCCGCTCATCAAGAGCTTTGCCGGCTTTAAGCTGGGCGAGGTCTGCCCCTACATTGAGTCGAGTGACTTGGTGGTAGGCGAGAACACCTGCGACGGCAAGAAGAAAGCCTACGAGTTCTTTGCCACGCAAAAGAACATGTACGTCATGGATATTCCCAACGTGCACGACGAGTCGACGCTCGTGACCTGGAAGGCCGAGGTCAAGAAGCTCGCCGCCAAGATCGAGGAAGAGTGCGGCGTCAAGATTACGCCCGAGCGTCTGAAGGCTGCCATCCACGCCGTCAATGAAAAGCGCCGCGCCCTGCAGCGCCTCGCTGCGACCCGCGCTGCCGACCCTGCGCCCATCAGCGGTCTCGACAGCCTGCTGACCGTTCAGGCCGCCTTTATGGACGACACACCGCGTCTGACCGGAGCCATCAACGATATGGCGGCTGAGTGCGAGCAGCGTGTCGAGGCCGGCGAGGGCGTGGCACCCAAGGGGACCAAGCGCATCCTGTACACCGGTACGCCCATGGCCGTGCCCAACTGGAAGCTGTTCAACCTTATCGAGAAGGCCGGCGGCGTTGTGGTAGGCGAGGAGTCCTGCACGGGCTCGCGCTACTACAAGGACCTGGTCGACGAGTCCGGCGAGACGGTTGACGAGATGCTCGACGCCATCGCCGAGCGCTACTTTAAGATCAACTGCGCCGTCTTTACGCCCAACGACCAGCGTATGAAGGATATTGTCCAGATGGCCAAGGACCTGCATGCCGACGGCATCGTGGACGTGGCTCTGCAGTTCTGCACGCTCTACGAGATGGAGTCGTTTGCCGTGGAGAAGGCCGCCGAGGAGGCAGGCATTCCGTTTATGCACATCACGACCGACTACGCCGGCGAGGATGCAGGCCAACTGCAAACCAGGATTGAGGCTTTCTTGGAAACCATTTAGGACTATTCGTCCCGGCGGCTTCCCCAGGCACCCGATCTTGCTGTTCAAACCGTCGCTTGCGTACCAAAGTACGCGACGCTCCTCTTTCACGGTAACCTCGGGCACCTGGGAAAGCCGTTTCCTTGGTTGGTTAAAAGGTTTGTTAAGGAGTTATATGTCGGAAAATATTGAGCAGCCGTTGCCGTCCACGTTTGAGGAGTTCAACGAGCAGCGCAAGGCCGCGTTTATTCGCGTTAAGGATTACAAGCAGGCGGGCAATCGTCTTGTCGGGTATCTGTGCAGCTATACGCCGCTCGAGATTATCGATGCCGCGGGCGCCTCGAGCGTGGCTCTGTGTGGTACGTCCGACGAGGTGATTCCCGAGGCCGAGAAGGTGCTGCCGGCAAACCTGTGCCCGCTCATCAAGTCTACGTATGGTTTTGCCTATTCGCAAAAGTGTCCGTTTACGTACTTTAGCGACATGATCATCGGCGAGACCACCTGCGACGGCAAGAAGAAGATGTACGAACTGCTCAACGAGCTCAAGCGCACGCACATTCTGCATCTTCCGCAGGGTCGCGATCGCGCCTACGAGCGTAAAGGCTGGTACGAGGAGTGCAGCCTGCTCAAGGAGGAGCTCGAGGGCTTCTACGGCATCACGATTGCCGACGATGACCTGCGCGCTGCCGTCCGTCGTCGCAACCGTCTGCGTGCGGCCCAGCTCGAGATGTTTGCGCTGCAGGCCAACCAGCCGGCTGCCATGAGCGGCGTTGACCTGATGAGCACCATGTTCGCCGGTACGTTCAACTTCGATATCGAGGCCTATACGCAGCAGCTGGAGCAAAAGGTTGCCAAGCTGCGCGAGGCCTACGACGCGGGCGAGCGCCCGGTTGCGGCGGATGCCAAGCGCATTCTGATTACCGGCTGCCCGGTGGGCGGCGTGATCAACAAGATCGGCCGTACTATCGAGTCCAACGGCGGTGTGGTCGTGTGCATGGACGACTGCTCGGGCGAGCGCACGGCGGCCATGATGATCGACCCGGAGGCTCCCGATATCCTGCGCGCCATCGCCGACCGCTACCTGGACATCAACTGCTCGGTCATGACGCCCAACGACGGTCGTATGGAAAACACGCTGGCCATGTGCGAGAAGTATCACGTCGATGGCGTAGTGGAGAGCGTACTCCAGGCGTGCCACACCTTTAACGTGGAGAGTGCGCGCATGCAGGAGGCTGTCGAGGGTGCGGGTATTCCGTATATGAAGATTGAGACCGACTACAGCAACGGAGACATGGGCCAGATCGAGACGCGCATTGCTGCCTTTATCGAGACCCTGTAGGACAAATGCGGCAAAGGGATAGCTGCTTTGCCGCATAGAAGGAGGATGCCGTGGTTGGCATTGGTATCGACATAGGCTCGACGGCCGCGAAGGCTGCGGTGGTGGAGACGGACAACGCCATTGCGTGGACCTGCGTCATGCCGACGGGGTATTCGTCGGTCGATGCGGCCGAGCGCCTACGCGGTGAACTCGCCGCAGCCGGCTATGACGTGACGGGCGACGATGTTCGCGTGGTCGCGACTGGCTACGGCCGTGTCGCGGTGCCCTATGCCAACAAGGTAGTGACCGAGATCACCTGCCATGGTGCCGGTGCGGTCCGCCTGTTTGGCGAGCAGGGCACGGTGATCGACGTGGGCGGCCAAGATACCAAGGTCATCCAACTCAAGGGCGGCCGCGTGGCAAAGTTCGCCATGAACGACAAGTGCGCCGCCGGCACGGGGCGCTTTTTGGAGATCATGGCCGACCGCCTAGGCATTTCCCAGCAGCAGATGGCCGACCTGGCACGTTCCGGCGAGCCCACCAAGATCAGCAGCATGTGCACGGTGTTTGCCGAAAGCGAGGTCATCAGCCTGATCGGTCGCGGTGAGCCGCGCGAAAACATTGCGCGTGGCGTGATCGACAGCGTGGTCTCGCGCGTGGCGACCATGGCTGGGCAGGCCGCGGGCGCCCCGTACTACCTGACCGGTGGCCTGTGCGAGAACGCTTTCGTGGTGGAGCGGTTGGGCGAGCTACTGGGGTCGCCGGTGACCACCTCGCCCCAGGCTCGCTTTGCCGGAGCGATCGGCGCGGCTGTCCGCGCCGCCGCCTTGGCCTAGGGGTGTACCGCGACATGCGCATCCTCAATATCTCGGCACAAAAACCAGATAGCACTGGCAGCGGCACCTACCTTGCCGCGCTCGTGCGCGAGCAGATCGAGACGGGGCATCGCGCCGCCGTGCTTTGCGGCGCGGCACCGGGTGATACCCAAGGCGAGCTGGACCGGCGTGCTGCCGTGTTTGCCGTACCGTTCGAGTCGCCCGAGCTGCCGTTTCCCATCTGCGGTATGTCCGATGTCATGCCCTATCCCTCCACACGCTACCGTGACCTGACGCCTTCGATGCTCAAGGCATTTGAGCGGGCATTTGCTGCTGCAATCGATCGGGCGGTGGCTGAGTTTCGGCCCGATCTGGTGCTCTGCCATCACCTGTATCTGGTGACCGCATTGGCGCGCGAGCGCGTCCGGGGCGTGCCGGTTGTTGCCGTATGCCATTCGACCGACCTGCGCCAGCTGCGTTCGCATGCGCTCGAGCGCGATCGCATCGTACGCGCGGTTCGTCGGCTCGATGCCGTCTTTGCGCTCCATGCTGAGCAGGCTGAGCAGATTGGCCTGGTGTGCGGCGTCGATGTCGATCGCATCCACGTGATTGGGACGGGCTACGACCATCGCGTCTTCTGCCGTGATGCAAGCGTGGCGAGGCAGCCGGGATCGCTTGTGTACGTGGGTAAGATTTGCTTTAAAAAGGGCGTCGAGTCGCTGGTTCGAGCCGTGTCATTGCCGATTGACGATGACGTCTGCCCATCTGGCTTGGTACTTGTGGGCGGCCGCGGGGACGATGCCGAGTACGCGCGTATTGAGCGCTTGACCGCGGCCTCGGATGTGCCGGTGACGCTGGCGGGGCGCCTGGATAGCGATGGGCTCGTGCGTGCTTACCGCAGTTCCGACGTCTTTGTGCTGCCTTCGTTTTACGAGGGTCTGCCGCTCGTGACGATCGAGGCCCTCGCGTGCGGCTGCAAAGTTGTGGCGACCGATTTGCCCGGCGTTCGTCCCTGGATGGAGGCGATGCTTCCCGGTGCTCCCGTGACGTGGGTGGCGTCGCCGCGTATGACGGATGTCGACACGCCCGTGGCGGCCGACCTTCCGTTGTTTGAGCGCGCACTGGCAGATGCTATCGCGCAGGCGCTTGCGGCTCCGCCTTCGACGTTCGAGCCGTCGGCGGTCTCTTGGGAAGCGTGCCTGGCGCGTATACTTAAAGTCGTTGATTTGTTGGAAGGGGGTTCGTATGGCTAAGGACACCATGAGGCTCACGTCCATGACGGCCGCGAGCGGTTGAGCCGCTAAGTTGGCTCCCGGAGCCCTCGCCCAGGTCCTGGGCGACTTACCCAATGTGCATAACGACAACTTGCTCGTGGGGTTCGATACCTCCGACGATGCGAGCGTCTTCCGCGTAGGGGAGAACCTGGGGCTCGTGCAGTCCATCGACTTCTTCCCACCGATGGTCGATGACCCGTTCCTGTTTGGCCAGATCGCTGCGGCCAACTCGCTGTCGGACATCTACGCCATGGGCGGGCGGCCGAGCCATGCCATGAACCTGCTTTGCATACCCAGTTGCCTGGGCGTTGAGGTTGCCGGTCAGATTCTGGCGGGCGGTGCCGATAAGTGCGTCGAGGCGGGTTGCTCCATCGCGGGCGGCCACACCATCAACGACGACGAGCCCAAGTACGGTCTGTCCGTGAGCGGTTTTGTGCCACTCGACCACATGCTCGCCAACAGCGGCGCACGCGTGGGCGATGTTCTGCTGCTGACCAAGGCGATCGGCTCGGGCATCATCACCACGGCCATTAAGGGCGAGCTCATCGAGCAGGACGAGGCCGCAGCCATGTTTGACTCGATGTGTACCCTCAACGAGGCCCCGATTCGCCTGGCCGAGGGACTCGAGCTTCACGGCTGCACCGACATCACGGGCTTTGGCCTGATCGGGCATGCGTGCGAGATGGCCGAGGGCTCGGGCGTGCAGATTGAACTTGCGTCGGGGGCGGTGCCGCTCTTTGACCAGGTGCTCGATATGGCGCGTCTGGGCATTATTCCTGCCGGTGCCTACCGCAACCAGGACTTCTTTGGCCCGCGCGTGGCTGCCGACGAGGACCTGGAGCCGGGCAGGTTGGATGCGCTGTACGATCCGCAGACCTCGGGCGGTTTGCTCATCGCGGCGCCTGCTGCCGATGTGGATGGGCTTGCGCGTCGCCTGCATGCCGAGGGGCGCATCGCGGCCGTTGTCGGGCGCGTGTGCGAGGCGGAGCCGGGCGGTCCTGCCGTCCGCGTTGTTCGCTAGCCCGCACGTTTATGTAACTGTTTGCCGTTCTCTAGAACGGCTCTTTCGAAAGGAATTTGCTATGTCTACCAAGATTGAAGTCAATGCCATGGGCGATGCCTGCCCGCTGCCCGTCGTCAAGACGCTCAAAGCTCTGAAGCAGCTCGATGGCGAGGGCGCCGTCGTGACCTCGGTCGACAACGAGACCGCCGTCAAGAACATCTCCAAGATGGCGCAGGAGAAAGGCTGCACGGCCTCGGTCGAGAAGGTTTCTGACGCCGAGTGGCACGTGACCGTGGCGACCTCCTGCGCCGTTGCCATGGCCGATCCCGAGCAGGATGGCGCTGCCTTCTGTGATGCCAGCGCCGGCAAGGGCAGGCTCGTCATTTCCGTCTACACCGACTGCATGGGCCGTGGCGACGACGAGCTGGGCCACAAGCTCATGAAGGCCTTCATCTTTGCAGTGACGCAGCAGGAGGAGCTGCCCGCGACCATGCTGTTCTACAACGGCGGAGCCAAGCTCACCGTCGAGGGCTCGCCGGTACTCGACGACCTGAAGGGGCTGGCTGAGCAGGGCGTCGAAATCCTCACCTGTGGCACCTGCCTCGACCACTATGGCATTAAGGACCAGCTTGCCGTGGGCGAGGTCACGAACATGTATGTGATCGTGGAGAAGATGGAGCAGGCCGTGCGCGTCGTGCGCCCGTAGCGTATTGGTTGGAGTTGCCATGAGGGAGAAGCGCCCGGCGCTTGTCATTACGTTTCCCACCACGGCGGCCGCCATGGGTTGCGAGTCCCTGTGCATCGAGCGCGGCCTTCCCGGGCGAACGATTCCCGTGCCCGGGGAGGTCGCTGCCGGCTGCGGTCTGGCGTGGAAGGCGCTACCTTCGGATGAGGACTTGCTGCGCGGCGAGCTTGCCGCGGCGGGCATTCCCGCCGAGGGCTATGCCGTGATTGATATGTGGGAGGTCGTGCGATGATCTACCTGGATAACGCGGCGACGACCATGCACAAGCCGCAGACGGTCATCGATGCCGTGACGCAGGCGATGTGCTCGCTCGGCAATGCCGGGCGCGGCGCCACGTCGGGTGCCCTCGATGCCGCTCGTACGATTCACGGTTGCCGTGCCAAGTTCGCGCGCCTTTTAGGTTGCCCGAGGGCGGACCATGTGTGCTTTACGCCCAACTCTACGGCGGCGCTCAACACCGCCATCTGTGGCGTGGTGCGCCCCGGCGACCGCGTGGTCACGACGGTGCTCGAGCACAACTCCGTGCTGCGTCCGCTCAACCGCCTGGCAGCGGAGCGGGGTGTGACCGTTGAGCATGCGGGCTGTGACGCGAACGGCGTGCTCGACTGTGACGAGCTCGAGCGGCTGGTCACGCCCGGTACGCGTGCCGTGGTGGTGACGCATGCCTCTAATGTGACCGGCAACGCGGTCGACATTGCGCGCGTGGCGGCCTTGGCACATGCCGCGGGTGCGCTTGTGATCGTCGATGCCTCGCAGTCTGCCGGTACGGCGCATATCGATATGCAGGCCATGGGGCTCGACGTGGTGTGCTTTACCGGCCACAAGGGGCTCATGGGCCCGCAGGGCACCGGCGGCCTGGCCGTGGCGGAGGGCGTCGACGTGGCGCCCTGGGCCATGGGCGGCACGGGCGTGCACAGCTTCGATGCGTTGCAGCCCATGGAGTGGCCCACGCGGCTCGAGGCGGGCACGCTCAACGGTCACGGCATAGCGGGCCTTTCCGCAGGCCTTGATTTTATCGAGGCACAGGGTGGAGTTGAAGCGATTGCGACTCACGAACGCGCCCTGGCCGATCGCTTTCTCGCCGGTGTTCGTGAGATTCCGGAAATCAAACTCTACGGTGCCTTCGACCAGTCAGCACGCTCGGCGATCGTCTCGCTCAACGTGGGCAATATCGATTCGGCCGAGATTTCGGACGCGCTCATGCAGGGGTGGGGGATTGCGACGCGCCCCGGTGCCCATTGCGCTCCGCTCATGCACCGTGCGCTGGGGACCGAGCGCCAGGGTGTCGTCCGCTTCTCGTTTGGGTATTTCAACACGACCGAAGAAGTCGACACGGCTATCGATGCTCTGCGCAATTTAGCCTGCTAAAGCTGCTGGACCGTTTATACTTGCGGGACGGGTATTTTGCCCGTCCCGTTTTTGTTTCGACCCGAAAGGTGTGCCTATGGCTTCATCCGCCCCGCGCGGTCTGCGTTCCGACCATGTCGTTACTGTCGGCATTGCGCTGTTCTCGATGCTCTTTGGCGCCGGTAATCTCATTATTCCGCCGCTGCTGGCGCTGCAGGCAGGTTCTGCCACGCCGGTTGCCATGATCGGCTTTTTGATTGCCGCTATCGGTCTGCCCGTTATGGGATTTATCGCCGTCGCGCTCGCTGGCACGGCCCGAGAGCTGGCCGGGCGTGTGCATCCTAAGTTTGGCGAATTCTTCGTTGCGGCGGTCTACCTGGCCATCGGTCCGTGCCTGGCCATTCCGCGCACAAGCTCTACGGCGTTCGAAATGCTGGTGCCGCTGCTACCCGAGGGCGTTTCGCTCGGCACGGCACGTCTGGTGTTTGCCATCGGGTTCTTCGTCGTCGCGTTTGCGCTCACGCTGCGTCCAGGCGTCATCACGCGTGTGCTCGGCCGCATTACGGGCCCTGCGCTCATTGCGCTCATCGTGCTGGTCGTGGGTGCTGCCGTGATCTCGCCGCTGGGACCGGCTGCCGCGCCGCAGGCCCCTTACGATGCCGGTGCTGCCGTGCAGGGCTTTCTGACTGGCTATCAGACCATGGACCTGCTCGCGTCGCTCGCCTTTGGCATCATCATCGCCGAGACCATCCACGAGCTGGGTGTTACCGATGACAAGCGCGTGGCCTTTGAGATTTCGCGTTCCGGTGTGATCGCCGGCGTGCTCATGGCTATCATCTACTGCGGCTTGGGTCTTGCCGGTATGCAGCTCGGCACCGTGATGCCCGACGCTACCAACGGCGCCGCCATCCTCGCCCGTTCTGCCTCCATGCATTTTGGGCTTGCCGGCACGGTCGTGGTCTTCGCCATCTTCTTCCTTGCCTGCATGAACGTGTGCATCGGCCTCATCAGCTGCTGCTCGCGTTACTTCTGCGAGACGTATGTGGTTAAAGGGGGAGCGGAGGCCTCCGAGGAGGCCATGCGCCGTCCCTTTGCGGTTCTCGCCTTTGTGTTCGCAGCGTTTTCGTGCGTGCTCTCCAACGTGGGTCTCGACGTGATCCTCATGTTCTCGGTGCCTATGCTCAACGCCTTGTATCCCGTTGCCATCGTGCTGGTACTGATGGGCCTGGTGCACGGCTTTTGCGACGCGCATCCGCAGGTGTGGGTCTGGGTTGGCGGTGTGGTTGCCGTGCAGAGTGTGATCACCTCGGTTCGCGACGCGTTCTTTGCTGGCGCGTGGCTGCCGTTCGATGCGTTGCCGCTGGCAGATATCGGTGCCGCGTGGGCGCCGGTTGCCGTGGTGGCATTTGTGATCGGTCTGCTCCATAGCCAGTTTGTCGCACATTCGAGGAGCTAAGGCATCAATGCTTGCACAGGCGGGGAGTCTCCCCTATAATTTCCTTCGCTTTGGGACACGCAAGGTTTAGACCTTAGCTGCTCAACACCTTCGGGACGTGGCGCAGTTTGGTAGCGCGCCTGCTTTGGGAGCAGGATGTCGCAGGTTCAAATCCTGTCGTCCCGACCATATCTTGCGGGCGTAGTTCAATGGTAGAACCCCAGCCTTCCAAGCTGATGACGCGGGTTCGATTCCCGTCGCCCGCTCCATAAGAATTGTTTTAACGGCTTTGGTTTCCTTTGGGGATCAGAGCTGTTTTCGTTTACGCGCCGGGCGACGGGAATCGAACCCGCCAGGGTGCGGAGCTGAGAAAATGCGTGAGCATTTTCCAGCGCAGCACGCAAGGGCCAAGGCCCGCAGCGAAACAAGGATTTGCGAAGCAAATCCTTGGACTTCCCGTCGCCCGCTCCATAAGATAGACGAACGGCTCTGCTCCCTTTGGGACCAGAGCCGTTTTCATATACATGCCGGGGACCCCACATCCCCTCCTAAGTTGCTGTGAAATACGGACTGTCTTTTGGCTTTTGCGGGCCCATTAAAGGCCGGGGTAGCTAATTTGGAGCGGGCTTTTTGACTGCTCTAGCGATCGGCTGGGAAATGTGGTCAAAAAAGCCCTGCCCCAAAATGACTGGTCTGGTGTTGAGCCACGAAAGCGGCCCATCTACTACGTTTGGCCCGCAGGGGACGACCATAGCAGCAGTTTCGGAAAATCGGCAAGCCGTCTACCAGCTGTTTTGATATTTCGGATTTCTGTATGGTCGAGGGTAATCGGTTAAACGTAGTAGATAGGCCCATTTTGTGACGAACAGTAGGATTCGCGGTCCAAGGCTGCCAGTTTCGGATGGCCAACCTGGAAGTTGCGGTGAATTAATTTCTGAAAAGCGCGAATAAGCCTAATCTAGGAACTATTTCACCGCAACTTAGGAGGGGATGGGGTTAGCTGCGGGGGCGGTGGCGGAGCTTGTCGATGGTGGAGTCGATGCTGCGGCTGCGGGCTTCGGCTGCGGTTTGGCGCTTGCGGCGGTAATCGATCATGCCTTGGATGATGGGCTTGCCAAAGCTCACGACATCATCGTTGTAGATGGCTGTTCGGGCTGCGAGGAGGCAGTCGGTAAAGTCCATATGGGTCTTGCCAAAGAGTTTGACGGCAAGGGCGACAACGGTGGGCTCGTCGACCATGACGTCATCGATCAGCCTTTTCATGGCCGCAGCAATCTCAACGCGTGGAACCTTATAGACGTCGCGCAGCGTGACCACGACGCGCGTGATGATCTCGGGGTAGACACGAGCGGTGCGCGTGGCGATGACCTTGGCGGCGCGCGGCGACAGGACCTCGTCGTCGTCGAGCAGATAGCGCAGGATGACGGTCTCGTCGATGATGGTGCTACTCATGGATATCTACTTCCTCGGGACCCAAAATCGAATCGTCGCTTTCTGTAGCAAGGTATTCAATCCAGGCATTGCGCTCCTTGGAGCGGCGATTGGGGTCCCCATATGCTTTGAGCGATCCATAGGCGGCGGTGCCGTCCTTTGAGCGCACGGCGACCGGCTGAAAGGGGAGCTTGCGCATCAAAATGCTCTGCGCGACAAATAGACGGACAGCCTCGGCGAGCGATGTGCCCATGGCGTCGTAGAGACGCTCGGCATGGTACTTGTCTTCCTCGCGAATGAGCACCTGCAGGATGGCTCGTTTTTGAGTCGATGACATCACTGGCCTCCCTTAATGAGCGTGCAATATGAATAGTCAAATACAGCTTCGGCTAGTAATTGCCAATTTTATAACAACTACTTTATTGCACTCGAGTAATTGAGTATGAACATTATTACAAACGTACTACATCCTTCAGAAGCGAGCGTGAAATCTTTGTTGGGCGTACGCGTGTAATACACTCGCTTTTATATCCTATTGAGAATAATCCTAACCAGCCCAAACCCCTGCAATACACTCGTAATGCAGGGCCTATGCTCAAGTTTACCCCCTGCAACTGCGTATATTTAACCTGTATACCGTTGGAGATATTCTACCGAGTGCCTGTTTCGCCGCATGCTCTCGATACGCCGATGCCGGACCACGGGCGGTCCGGGGCAACGTCGACAGGGTCTCTCCGGCATGGGATTCAGGAGGGAGTGAACAACATGGGCAATAAACGAGTCGTAGCCGATTCATCGCGCTGCATTGGGTGTCAAACCTGCATGGCAGCGTGTATCGAGGCACACGACATCCCCGGCAACATTGCCGCGCCGCGTCTGCGCGTGACGCGTACGTACGAGATCTCCGCACCGGTGGCTTGCCATCACTGCGAGGATGCCCCGTGCGCTAAGGCCTGCCCCACGGGTGCCTTGTTCTTTGATCCAAAGAACCATCGCATCGGCGTCAACGAGGACAACTGCATCGGCTGCAAGAGCTGCGTCATGGCCTGCCCCTTTGGCGCCGTGAGCGTGGCGACCACGCAGGTCCCCGTCTTGATGGGCGACGTGCGCGTGGGTTCGCAGACTAAGAGCTTCGTGCTCAAGTGCGACCTGTGCGTGGACCGTCCCGGCGGTCCGGCGTGTGCCGAGGCGTGCCCGACTAAGGGCCTCACCCTGGTAGACGAGGAGCGCCTGGCGGAACTGACCGCCGAGCGTGCCCGCGCCACCATCGAAAACGAGGCGTAGGCGGGCGGCTATACAGGCCCGACGATTGTCAAATACGTACCGATTAATCGGTAGCAGAGAAAGGAAGGAGGGTGTCATGGAGAAGCATAAAGTGATCTGCCCGTACTGCGGTGCCGGTTGCCAGTTTAACCTCTTGGTCCAAAACGGCCAGGTCGTGGGTACCGAACCGCTCAACGGCATCACCAATCAGGGCGAGCTGTGCCTTAAGGGCATGAGCGGCTACGACTTCATCAACGACACCAAGATCTTGACTCCTCGCGTACTGCACCCGATGATCCGCCGCACCAAGGGCGCGGATCTTGAGCGCGTAAGCTGGGACGAGGCACTGGATTTCACCGCATCTAAGATGCAGGCCATAATTGACGAATATGGTCCTAACGCTGTCATGACCACCGGCTCTTCGCGAGGCGGCGGCAATGAGGCGAACTACGTCATGCAGAAGTTTACGCGTGCGTGCATCGGCACCCACAGCGTAGACAACTGCGCCCGTACTTGACACGGCCCTACTGTCCTCGGTCTGATGGACACGGTTGGTTCAGGTTGCATGTCATGCTCCATCCCCGGTATGGAGGATGCGGGCTGCATTTTCCTCTTCGGCTATAACCCTGCCGATTCGCACCCCATCGTCGCAAGGCGTATCGTGCGAGCCAAAGAAAAGGGTTGCAAGATCATCGTCGCCGACCCGCGCCATATCGAAACCGCGCGTATCGCCGATCTCTACCTTCCGATCAAGAACGGTTGCAATGTTGCGTTCCTCAACGCCTTTGCCAACTGTCTGGTCAACGATGGCCTCTACGACAAGGAATTCGTCGCCGAGCACACGAACGGCTTTGACGAGTGGTGGGAGACCATCAAGAACTACACTCCCGAATCCGTACAGGACATCACGGGTGTCGATCCCGCGCTGATCCACCAAGCTGCCGAGATGTACGCCACGGCGAAGCCTTCTGCCATCATTGGCTGGGGCATGGGCGTATGCCAGCAGAAGCAGAACCTGAAGACGGTGCACACCATCGCCTCCATCGCCTGCGTTGCCGGCCAGATCGGCAAACCCAATTCCGGCCTCGCGCCCGTGCGCGGTCAGAATAACGTCCAGGGCTCCTGCGATATGGGCATGCTGCCCAACCTGTACCCTGGCTACCAGAAGGTCACCGACCCGGCTGTGCGTGCCAAGTTTGCCAAGGCTTGGGGCGTGCCCGAGGAAAAGCTCCCGCTCGAGGAGGGCTATAAGCTCACCGACCTGGGTCACCTGGTCGACGAGGGCAAGGTGCACTGCTTCTACAACTACGGCGAGGACCCGGTGCAGACCGAGCCCGATTCGGCCGGTATGCGCAAGACGCTCTCCGAGCTGGATCTGTTCATTTGCCAGGACATCTTTATGACGCAGACGACCATGCTCGCCGACGTCATCCTGCCTGCCACCTCTTGGGGCGAGCACGAGGGTGTCTTTACCGCATCCGACCGTAGCTTCCAGCACTTTGACGCGGCCGTTCCGCCCAAGGGCGAGTGCCGTCACGACTGGGAGATCTTCGCGGACCTGTCCACGCGTATGGGATACCCCATGCACTACGACAACACCGAGCAGATCTGGAACGAGTGCATTAGCCTGTGCCCCAACTTTGTGGGCGCGACCTACGAGAAGATGGCCCCCGAGGGCGGTTACGCCCAGTGGCCGGTCAAGAGCACCGATGTGAACGACCATGGCACGGCCGACATGTTCGCCGGTGGCAAGTTCACCACCAAGGACGGCCGCGCCAACCTGATGGCGCATGACTGGGAGGCGCCCTCCGAGCTTCCCGACGATGAGTACCCGCTCATCCTGTGCACCGTCCGCGAGGTCGGCCACTACAGCTGCCGTTCGATGACCGGCAACTGCAAGACGCTGGCGCTGCTTGCCGACGAGCCCGGCTTTGTCCGTATGAATCCCGCGGATGCCCAGGCGCGCGGTATCAAGAACGGCGACATCGTCTCGATTCACAGCCGCCGCGGCCAGGTATACAGCCGCGCCGACGTGAGCGACCGTATCAACAAGGGCACGGTCTATATGACCTACCAGTGGTGGATCGGCAAGTGCAACGAGCTGACCATGCATAAGGTCGACCCGGTCTCGCACACGCCCGAGGACAAGTTCTCCGCCTGCCAGGTCGACGCCATTGCCGACCAGGTCTGGGCCGAGGGCGAGGTCGAGCGTCAGTACACCGAGCTCAAGCAGGCTCTGGTGGACGCCGCCGCTCCCCAGGACGTTGAGCCCGGCGCCGCCAAGTTCGACGACGAGACGCACGTGAATCAAATCGTGTAGTCCCGTTCTCGTTGGCTTTTTGGGCCGGGCGTCCCGTACGTTCGGGAGCCCGGCCCGTTATTTTGAAAGGAAGTGGGGATGAACCGCTTCATCGACATCAACCCGGAGAGGTGCATCGGCTGCGGAACATGTCAGTCCGCCTGTGCCGACGCCCACCGGATGCAGGGTCTTCAGGATACGCCGCGCCTGGCGCTCGTGAAGACCGGCGGTATTTCGGCCGCCCTTGCCTGCCACCATTGCGAGGGTGCCCCCTGCGCCGAGGTCTGCCCGGTGAATGCCATCGAGCACGATGGCGACCGCATCCACGTCAAGGAGCAGGAGTGCATCGGGTGCAGGCTGTGCGCCATCGCGTGCCCCTTCGGAGCCATCCATCCCGATGGCACGTCTATCGCCGGTGTCGCAGGCATGTGCGACCCGACGCCTTCGTATCCCAAGTCCCTGAGCAGCCTGCTTACGTGGGCTCCCGGCCAGTACACCTGCGCTGTCAAGTGCGACCTGTGCGCCTTCGATCCGGACGGCCCGCACTGTGTGGCGGCGTGCCCCACCAAGGCGCTGACCGTCATGGGCGGCGCGGCCGATCGCGAGCTCGACGAGGCCAAGCGCCTGCGCTCGATCGAAAACGGTCCGGCTGTCGACGTCACCGCTGTGGCCCAGGGCCTGTCCGAGAAAGCAGAAGGGAGCGTAAACAATGGATAGCATGACGCTGTTTATCGCATCGCTTGCCGTCTCGTGCATCGGTGCGCTCGCCTCGGTTCTGCTGATCAAAGCCGATAACGCCGCCAAGACCGCCGGCTGCCTTGTCGGCGCCGTCGCCGCGGTGCTTTCGTTTGTGGCCGGTATCCAGGCCGTGCTGGGCGATGTCACGTCGGTCGACACCATCGTGTTCTTCCCGTTTGCCCATTTCCAGCTGCTGCTCAATCAGCTGTCCGGCCTGTTCGTGGCGCTCATCTCGGTGCTCGCGTTTGCCGGTTCGATCTACGGTCTCAACTACTTTGATGAGTACCCGGGCAAAAAGGGCCGCGCCGGCTTCTTCTTTAACACCTTCGTGGCGTCCATGATGCTCGTCATCACCGCCGACAACGTGTTTTGGTTCCTGGTCGCCTTTGAGCTCATATCGCTGACCTCTTACTTCTTGGTTGTGATCGAGGAGAACGAGAACTCCATCCATGGCGGTTGGCTCTACTTTGTGATCGCGCACGTGGGCTTTGTGCTCATCATGGCGAGCTTCCTCACCATGACCAACTTCGCCGGCGGCTCGTTTGCCTTTGCGGATTTCCGCGCCACGCAGTTTAGCCCCGCGGTCGCATCCGTGTGCTTCGTGCTCGCCTTCTTTGGCTTTGGCGCCAAGGCCGGTATCATCCCGCTGCACGGCTGGCTGCCCAAGGCACATCCCGAGGCGCCGTCTAACGTGAGTGCCCTCATGTCCGGCGGCATGATCAAGATCGGTATCTTCGGCATCCTCAAGGTTGGTCTCGACCTGCTCTCCGCCTCGGGCGTTCAGGTCTGGTGGGGCCTTATGGTCATGGTCTTCGGTGCGATCTCGTCGGTCCTCGGCGTGGCGTTCGCCCTGCAGGAGCATGACATCAAGCGCCTGCTTGCCTATCACTCCGTCGAGAACATCGGCATCATTCTGCTCGGCGTCGGCGCCTCCATGGCCGCCATGGCGCTCAATTCGGTCGGCATCGCCGTCATGGCTCTGATGGCCGCCCTCTACCACACGTTTAACCACGCGATGTTTAAGGGCGAGCTGTTCTTGGGCGCCGGTGCGCTGCTGTACTCCACGGGTACGCGCAATATGGAGAAGATGGGCGGCCTGTTCCGTCGTATGCCGGCAACGGCCATCTGCTTCCTCGTCGGCGCGCTTGCCATCTCGGCCATCCCGCCCTTCAACGGCTTTGTGTCCGAGTGGTTTACCTACCAGTCGCTCTTTAACGCCGCCATGCAGGGCGACAAGGCCGTCATGATCGTGGCCGTGTTCGCTGCCGTCGCGCTTGCCATTACCGGCGCTCTGGCCGTCACGTGCTTCGTCAAGGCCTATGGCGTCTCCTTTGCCTCCGCGCCCCGCTCCGAGGCCGCGGCCAATGCCAAGGAGGTTCCCGCCCCTATGGTGTTTGCACAGGGCCTGCTCGCGGCCATCTGCGTCGTGCTGGGCATTGGCGCTCCCGTGATCGCGCCCGTTCTGGTCGACGTCGCCGCGTCCGTGCTGCATCCGTACGGCGGCGTGTTTGCCGCCGAGGGCATGGAGCTCATGAACCAGTACTCCGGCGCTGCCACCTCCACGCCTGCGATCGCCATTGCGCTCGTGGTGCTCGTCGGCCTTGCCTGCGGTTATCGCAAACTCAAGACCGTCGGCAAGGTGCAGAAGTCCCAGCCGTGGGCATGCGGCTATGCTCCCAACGAGCATATGCCCGTCGTGGCCACGACCTTTGCCTCCGAGGTTTCCTGGTTTATGCAGCCGCTCTACACGCTGCGCGACCGCTGCACGGCCGTCTGCTGGTCCATCGCGCACTTCTTCCAGAAGCTCACCGGTGTGGCCGAGGCTGTGGAGCCCGTACCCGACAAGGTTCTCGTCGATGCCCCGCATAAGGGTGTCGAGAAGCTCGCCGACCTCGCGACTAAGCTCGAGGGCGGCAACTACAGCATCTATATCTGCTACATCGTCGCGGCACTCGTGGTGTTCCTCGTGCTCGCCGTGCAAATGGGTTAAGGAGGGGAGAGCATGAACAACATCGTACTTGCCGTTCTGCAGGGCGTGGTCGTCATGGCCGTCGCGCCGTTCTTCTCCGGTCTCGGCCGCGTGATTCGCGCCAAGATGCACAACCGTCGCGGCCCCAGCATCATGCAGGACTACCGCGACCTGGCCAAGCTCTTTGCGCGCCCCGAGTCCCAGAGCGAGGACGCGAGCTTTGCGCTGCGCATTATGCCGCCGCTGTTCTTTGCCGTCGCCTTTATGCTTGCGATGGGCTTGCCGCTCTTTACGGCACAAAGCCCCATCCCGGTCTTTGGTGACGCCATCACCATTATGTACAGCCTGGCGCTCGCCCGCTTCTTCTTCGCCCTCTGCGGTGTGGATTCGTCCAACGCCTACGCCGGTATCGGCGGCGTTCGAGAGCTGCTCATGAGCGTGCTCATCGAGCCGTCCATGCTGCTGGCGCTGTTTGCCGCCGCCCTGGTGTGCGGCTCTACCGACATCGCCACCATGGGCCAGCACATCATGACGGGCGCCATCGACGCGCCGGTCGCCGTGATCCTCGCCGGCATCGCCTTTGCGATTGCCTGCTACATGGAGCTCGGTAAGCTGCCGTTTGATCAGGCCGAGGCCGAGCAGGAGCTTCAGGAAGGCCCGCTCGCCGAGCTTTCCGGCCCATCGCTTGCGATGGCCAAGCTTGCCATGTCCATGAAGCAGGTCCTGGTCGTCGCCTGGTTCTGCGCGATCTTCGTCCCCTGGGGCGAGCCCGCGACCGTGGGCACCGCCGCCGTTCTGGGCGCGGTCATCTTCCTGGTGAAGTGCCTGATCGACTTTGTCGTATGCGGCGTGATCGAGAACTCTTGCTCGCGTTCGCGTTTTAAGGTGCTTGGCAATCAGACCTGGGCCGTCGTGGGCATCGCCGTTCTGGCGTTTGTCTTCGTGGTCGTCGGCGTGTAGGAGAAGGGAGAAACAATGTCATCTGCAGTCAGTCTGTCCCTTCTCGGCTTGGTCGCTATCGCGGCCCCGATGGTGGCCTCGGTGCTCGTCGCCCTGTTCCCCCGTCCGTACGCCAAGTGGTTCAGCGTTTTGGGTGCCGCCGTCTCGACGGTCTGCACCATCGCCCTCGCCGCGAATTTCGCCGGCGCCGGCATGCCCGACACGCAGGTCCCCCTGATCTCGTTTGGGCAGACCCTTGTCATGGGATTCACTTTCGATCGCATGAGCACGCTGCTCGCGCCCGCCTTTGTGGGTATCGGCCTGCTTGTCGTGATCTATTCGATTCCCTATATGAGCGAGAATAACCGTGAGCATCCCGATGCGCCGCGTCGTCGCTTCTACGCGTATCTCGCGACCTTCATCGGTGCCATGGCCGGCCTCGTGTATAGCTCGACCCTTTTGGGCCAGCTCGTGTTCTTTGAGATCACGGGTGCGTGCTCTTGGGGCCTCATTAGCTACTACATGTCGCCTACGGCCAAGAAGGCCGGCATG
Source organism: Collinsella sp. (assembly GCA_019419585.1). GTDB lineage: Bacteria > Actinomycetota > Coriobacteriia > Coriobacteriales > Coriobacteriaceae > Collinsella. The sequence continues at coordinate 34,107 of DXZQ01000011.1, forward strand.
AAGGCCCTGATCATCACGCATATCGGTGCGCTCGGCCTGTATCTGGGCGCCGCCATCGTGTTTGCCCACACCGGCACCTTCGCCATTACCGCGATTGCCGGCCTCGACGCCAAGCTCAAGGCTATCGTCCTTTTGTTCGTGCTGTTTGCGGCCTGGGCCAAGTCCGCACAGGTTCCCATGTACATGTGGCTTCCTTCGGCCATGGAGGCGCCGACGCCTGTTTCGGCCTACCTGCATGGCGCCTCGATGGTCAAGGTCGGCGTGTGCGTGTTCGCGCGTGCGCTCGTCTCTGCCGGCGAGGTTCCCGAGATCGTGGGCTGGGTTGCCATTATCGACGCCATGGTCACGATGCTCTTTGGTTTCCTTATGTACCTGCCGCAAAAGGACATGAAGCGCCTGCTGGCCTTCTCCACGATTGCCCAGCTCTCCTATGTGTTCTTTGGTCTGGGCCTTTCGGTCTTTGGCAGCCAGCTGGCCTTTGATGGCGCTGTGTGCCACATCTTTAACCACGCTTTCGCCAAGACGCTGTTCTTCCTGATCGCCGGTTCGTTCTCCTTTACGCTCGGCACGCGTATGCTGCCCAAGCTTCGCGGCATCGTAAAGAAGTACCCGATCTCGGGCGTGGGCTTTGGTGTCGCGGCACTCGCCATTGCCGGCGTGCCGCCCATGAACACGTTCTTCTCGAAGTTCCAGATCATCGCCGGCGGCTTTTCTGTGGGTGCCGGCAACGTCGCGATTCTGGTACTCGTGTGCATCATGGTTGCCGAGACCGTCGCCACCTTTGCCTGGTTCCTTAAGTGGATGGGCTATTGCCTGCCCGGCGAGCCGAGCGAAGAGGTCGCTGCGGGAGCCCCGCTTCCCCGCGCGATGGCGTTCGTGTTCATCGTGCTCATCATCATGGTCATCGTCAGCGGCCCGCTTTCGGCCAGCTGGATCGGTTAGGAGGTAGAACGACATGGGTTATTCGATCGTCAACATCCTTGGCGGCCTTCTGATCGTCACGTCCACCATGGTGGTCGTCTCAAAGAACATCAAGCACGCCATTCGCTGGTATGCGGTGCAGTCGCTGGTGCTCGTGGGACTGCTCGCTACGCTCGGTGCCACTACCGGTGCGCAGGAGCTGCTTATGTGGGCCGGATCTGCCTTTATCACCAAGGTCGTCCTGGTTCCCTATATCCTCAACCGTGCGTACAAGAAGATGGGCGAGCCGAGCGACGCATCGCTCAAGGCCGGCCTTAAGCCCGCGTGGGCCATCTGCATCATCGCCGTCGAGGTCGCGATTTGCTTTGCCGTCGTGACGCAGATCAGCCTGCCCACGGCCGAGGTCGCTACGCCTGCGCTCGCTATTAGCTTCGCTCACTTCTTTGTGGGCCTCACCTGCATCATCTCGCAGCGCAACATCATGAAGCAGATCTTTGGATACTGCCTTATGGAAAACGGCAGCCACGTGACGCTCGCGCTTTTGGCCCCCACCGCTCCCGAGATCATCGAGATCGGTATTGCCACCGACGCCATCTTTGCCGTCATCATCATGTCCATCGTCGTGCGTCGCATTTGGGACGACTCCCACTCGCTCGATGCGCGCGACCTGTCCGAGCTGAGGGGGTAGTCCATGGAAACGTTGATTCTCGCCCTGCTCGCGACTCCTTTGGTGTTCTCGCTGGTCATGGCGTTTTTGCCCAAGAACACGTCCTATAACGTGTTTGCCGGTCTCAACCTGGTCTCCGTCGCAGCCGTCCTGGTGCTGTCGATAATGACGGCCGGTGACGTCCTTACGAGCGGCGAAACCGCGAGCGCTCTTGGCCTGTGGTTCCATCTCGATTCGCTGGGCGCCATCTTTGTGCTGCTCATCGGCTTTATCGGTTTTCTTACGGGGCTGTTCTCGCTGCCCTATGTAAAGGCCGATATCGAGGAGGGCTCCATGCCCGCCGAGCGCGCCAAGCAGTATTTTGCGCTGTTTAGCCTGTTTGTGTTCACCATGCTGCTCGCGTGCCTGTCCAACAACATGATCCTCACGTGGGCCGCCGTGGAGGCAACCACGCTTTCCACCGTGTTCCTCGTGGGTATCTACAAGAACAAGACGGCCCTCGAGGCTTCTTGGAAGTATGCGATGGTCTGCACCGCCGGCGTGGCCTTTGGCCTGTTCGGTACGCTGCTGATCTACGCCAACGCCGCCGACGTGATTCCCAACGCCCACGAGGCCGCATTCCTGTCGTGCGTGCTGCCGTATGCCGACCAGTTCGACCCGACGCTCATGCGCCTCGCCTTTGCGTTTGTCGTGATTGGCTTTGGCACCAAGGCCGGCCTGTTCCCCATGCACACTTGGCTGCCCGATGCCCACTCCCAGGCCCCGAGCCCTGTCTCGGCCCTGCTCTCGGGCGTGCTGCTTAAGTGCGCCATGCTTGTGATCATGCGCTTTTACGGCTTTACCATCCAGGCCGTGGGCGCCGAGTATCCGCAACTTTTGCTGCTGATCGTCGGCACGCTGTCCATTTTGGTGGCGGCACTCTCGATGTTTCGCCAGGACGACCTCAAGCGCCGCTTTGCGTACTCGTCTGTGGAGAACGTGGGCGTTATCGCCCTGTGCCTGGGTATCGGTGGCCCGCTGGGTGTCGCCGCGGCCCTGCTGCACTGCGTGTTCCACGGCTTTACCAAGACGCTTGCCTTCTGCGTGTCCGGCAACATCCAGCACGCCTTTGGCACGCGTAGCCTGGCCAAGATCCAGGGCGTCGTCGAGGTTGCACCCGCAACCGCCGCGCTCGCCATCCTGGCGCTGCTCGGCCTTGCCGCCTTCCCGCCCTTTGGCATGTTTATCTCCGAGTTCTTGACTTTTGTCGCCGGTGTTACCGCCGGCCCCATGTGGCTGGTCGTCGTGGTCGCCCTCGGTCTTACCGTGGCCATCTCCGCGCTCACCCGTATCGCGCTCAAGTCGGTATTCGGCCATGCGCCCCAGGGCATGGGCAAGCATGAGGCCCCGGCGCTCATGCTTATCCCCGAAATCGTCCTGGCTGTCATGATCTTGTGGTTTGGCATCGCCACCCCGCTGCCTCTCGTGCACGGTGTGGAGACCGCGACCGGCATCGTGCTCGAGCAGAGCACAGAGGAACTTCACGCGACGCCGATGTACCGCGCTGTGTTCGGTACCGAGACCGCTCAGAGCGAGGTGGAGTAACGAATGATTGAAACTGAGAACAAGGTGTATGCCCGTCGCTGCGAGAGCCATGTCGAGGCCCTGCGCCGCGCCGTTCCGGGCTGCATCGAGAAGGTCGAGTGGCAGTGCGAGGACCAGCTGACGATCACCGTCAAGCAGGACAAGCTGCCCGAGGCCGTCCACTACCTGTATTACGAGCGTTACGGCTGGATTCCCGTGATCATCGGCAACGACGAGCGCAGTCTGTGCGGTCGCTACGCCGTGTACTACGTCATCTCCATGGAGGGGGAGGACCCCGGCTGGGTGACCGTGCGCACCGAGGTCGATCCCGCCAAGATGACGTTCCCGTCCGTGACGCCGTTCGTCCCCGCCTGCGTGTGGGGCGAGCGCGAGCTTCGCGACATGTTTGGTCTGATTCCCGAGGGTCTGCCCGATCGTCGCCGCCTGGTGCTGCCCGACGATTGGCCCAGCGGCCTGTATCCGCTGCGCAAGGACTCCATGGACTACCGTTTCCGTCCCGCTCCCGCGAGCGACATGGAAAACTACGAGTTCTTGGCCGATACCAAGGGCAAGGAGACCACGCTCGTCCCCATGGGCCCGCTGCACATTACCTCCGACGAGCCCGGCCACTTCCGCCTGTTCGTTGAGGGCGAGACGATCGTCGACGCCGACTACCGTCTGTTCTACGTGCACCGCGGCATGGAGAAGGTCGCCGAGACGCGCCTGAACTATGACGCCGTGACGTTCCTCGCCGACCGCATCTGCGGCATCTGCGGCTGCGCCCACTCGGTGGCCTATGCCGAGGCCGTCGAGCGCGCCCAGGGCATTCATGTTCCGCCGCGCGCCCAATACATCCGCGCCATCATGCTCGAGGTCGAGCGTCTGCACTCGCATCTGCTCAATATTGGCCTCGCATCGCACTACACGGGCTTCGACTCCGGCTTCCAGCAGTTCTTCCGCGTCCGCGAGAAGTCCATGGACCTGGCCGAGAAGCTCTCCGGTCACCGCAAGACCTACGGTCTCAATGTGATCGGTGGCGTGCGTCGCGATATCCTGGCCGAGCAGAAGCTTTCCACGCTCACGACCATCCACCAGCTGCGCTCCGAGGTCACCGAGCTCGTCGACGTCTTGCTCTCCACGCCCAACTTTATTGAGCGTACGAGTGGCATCGGCATCTTGGATCGCAAGATCGCACGCGACTTCTCGCCGGTTGGCCCGCTCATGCGTGGCTCGGGTTATGCCCGCGACGTGCGCTTTGACCATCCCTTCGACGGCTACGCCGATCCGGACATCCAAAAGATGCATGCCGCCACGGCCGACACCTGCGATGCCTTCGGCCGTACCGCCGTCCGCATCCAGGAGGTCTACGATTCGATCGACATGATCGAGACCATGCTCGAGAACTGCCCGTCGGGCCCCATCCTCACCACGGATTGGGAGTACACCCCGCACAAGTACGCCATCGGCGCCACCGAGGCGCCGCGCGGCGAGGACGTACACTGGGCCATGCTCGGCAACAACCAGAAGTGCTACCGCTGGCGCGCCAAGGCAGCTACGTACAGCAACTGGCCGGTCCTGCGCTACATGTTCCGCGGCAACACCGTGGGCGATGCGGCGCTGATCGTCGGCTCGCTCGACCCGTGCTACTCCTGCACCGACCGCGTGACGGTGACCGACGTCGCCGCCAAGCGCGACCATGTGCTCGACAAGGAGCAGTTCGAGAACGTCTGGCGCGACAAGTCGCCGCTTGCGGGCGAGGGCACCATGGCCGCTCCGCTCGATGAGGAGGCGCTCTAATATGCTGAAGCTTTGGAAGGTCAACGCCAAGGCCGGCGACGCGACGGTCAAGTACCCGTTTGCGCCGTTCCCCACCAACAAGGACATGCGCGGCAAGCCCGAGCACAACGCGGAGCTCTGCATCGCCTGCGGTGCCTGCGGCGTGGCGTGCCCGGCCGATGCCATTCGCATGGACACCGACCTTGCGGCCGATACCATCACCTGGTCGATCGACTACGGTCGCTGCATCTTCTGCGGCCGCTGCGAGGAAGCCTGCCCCATGGAGGCCATCAAGCTCACCGAGGAGTTTGAGCTGGCCGTCATGAGCAAGGATGACCTCACCAGCAAGAGCGTCTATACGCTCGAGCACTGCTCGCGCTGCGGCAAGCCGTTTGCCCCGCATAAGGAGATCGACTACGCCAAGCGCCTGCTGCAAAAGACCGGCGGCATGGAGGCCATCCAGGCCTCCCGTACTGTCGGTATGTGCCAGGAGTGTAAGCGCGAGCTCGACGCCCTGCGCGCCGCCTCGGCCGTAAAGACCGGCAACGCGCGCGGCATGGCTGCCAACGAGACGCTTGCGTCCGGCGAGCCCCAGGGCCCCGGCATGGAGTATCTGGGCGGCCACGGCGTGAACCCCGAGTATGTCGACCGCGAGCTCAACCCCGATGCGCCCGAGATTCCCGCCGGTCCTGCGCCGGTCGAGGGCATCATCATGGATTTTGATACGAAGGAGGAGTAACCATGGCCGAACCCACGCTTTTACCCGAGCGGCTTCAGTACCGCCCGACCAAGATCGAGCTCGACGAGAGCATCGAGAAGGCCAAGGCGACCCTTCTTAAGAAGATCAAGCGCTCGGTGTACGTCTACCGTGTTGACTGCGGCGGCTGCAACGGCTGCGAGATCGAGATCTTCGGTTCCATCACGCCCGTCTTTGACGTCGAGCGCTTTGGTATCAAGGTCGTGCCCTCGCCCCGTCACGCCGATGTGCTGCTGTACACCGGCGCCGTGACGCGCGCCATGCGCATGCCGGCGCTGCGCGCCTTTGAGGCCGCACCCGATCCCAAGATCGTGGTGTCCTATGGCGCGTGCGGCTGCACCGGCGGCATCTTCTACGACAACTACTGCGTCTGGGGCGGCACGGACAAGATTCTGCCGGTCGATGTCTACATCCCCGGCTGCCCGCCCAGCCCCGCGCAGACCGTCTACGGCTTTGCCATGGCACTTGGCCTGCTGGACCAAAAGCTCCATGCCGAGACCACGGTGGAGGCTACCGGCGAGCAGGCCGATATCCTGCACCCCGGCGTGCCGTACAAGCTGCGTGTTGCCATTGAGCGCGAGGCTCGCGCCATGAGCGGCTACCGTTACGGCCGCGACCTGGCTAACGAGTTTATGGATACGCTCGAGGGCGCGCCCAAGGGCGATATCCGCGGTGCCATGGCGCTGCTCATCGACAAGCAGGACGATCCGCGCCGCGTCGAGGTGTACTCGGCGCTGCAGGATCTGGTGCTGGCCGGAGGTCGCTAGATGGAGCTCACGGACCGCTCTGGTTACTTTGCGGGTCCCGGCATGCTCGGCGGCTCCTTTGGCGATGCCTCGCGCGCAAGCGACGAGGCTGCCGAGGGCATCGCCGACCCCTGTCTGGGCCATGCTCCCGATCAGGTGGTCTTTTACGAGCTCACGCGTAAGTTTGTGGAGACCGAGGAAGACGTTCCCCAGGAGGCCTGCGACGTGCTGTACTACACGCTCGCCGTGGGCCACCACACCGGCGTGCTCGACTGCTTTGAGCCGCGCCTGTCGGTGCCGGTGAACGTCTTCTATTCGCTCGTCGCCGCGCTGCCGGAGGGGGAGGCCAAAACCAAGTTTGAGGCCATCCGCTCCTTTGGCGAGTGCCAGCTCGACAAGGCGGCGGTGCCGTCGCTGCTCGAGGCCTGCGATGCACTGCTCGACGAGCGCGGTTTTCGCGGGTCGGCCAAGGCCGACATCTCGGTGTTCGACGACGACTTTGGCCTGCATGCCCAGCAGGTCGCGTTCTTAATGAAGTTTCGCGATCTGGTGGAGCGCGTGCGCGATGTGTCGGGCGTGTATCTGACGGGGAGGTTGCAGTAATGGGTCGCGTTGTGGATGGACGTGTGAACGGCGCCCCGTTTGCGGGCATTGTGCTCACGGCGGGAAGCGTGCTGCGTGCCGACGATGCCGCCGGCCCTGTGCTCTCCAAAAAGATGGAGGACGCGCCGCTTGCCGGCTGGTACACCATCGATGGCGGTCAGACACCCGAGGACGACATCATCGAGGTCAAGCGCGAGCGTCCGCCGCGTCTGGTCTTGGTCGATGCTGCCGACATGGCGCTGCCCGTCGGGTCCATCCGTTTGCTCGACAAACGTGACGTGGCCCGCAAGTCGATGTTCACCACGCATTCGCTTCCTTTGTCGATTCTGATCGAGGAAATCGAGCAATCGTGCGATGATATCGTCTTCGTCGGGATTCAGCCGGGCGACACGGTGTTCTACAACCCCATGTCCCCGGAAGTCTTTGACGCCGTCGACGCCGTGTACGACGCCGTGGCCGCCAACGACTTTTCCCACTTTGTCCGCTTGGGGCAAGAGCAATAGGAGCGCTTGTCTCTGCTGATTAGGAAAGAAGTGATTGACATGGCAGATTCCAAGGTGGAGTACCCCGCTCCCGATTGCCTGGCGCCCGCTGCGATCGAGGCCAAGACCGAGGCCGCCGGCGTGACCAAGGCCAACCTGCCGGTCGCAAAGGCCTTTCTGTTGGCAATGTTCGCCGGCGCGTTCATCGCCTTCGGCGGTCTGTTCTTTACGGTGTTCTTGAGCGACAACACGCTGGGCTGGGGTGCCCAGCGCGTCGTGGGCGGTCTGTGCTTTTGCCTGGGCCTGGTGCTGGTGCTGGTGTGCGGCGCCGAGCTGTTCACCGGCAATTCTCTTATGGTCTGCGCGCTCAAGAGCAAAAAGATCACCCTGGCTCAGATGCTCAAGGCCTGGGTCGTCGTGTGGGTCGGCAATTTTGTCGGCGCTCTGTTCATCGTCTTTTTGGTGTACATGGCCGGCATTTACAAGCTCAACGGCGAGGCGGTCGCCAATTCCATGGTGAGCGTCGCCGCCGGCAAGGTGACGATCGACTGGGTGACGATCTTCTTCCGTGGCATCCTGTGCAACATCTTTGTGTGCCTGGCCGTGTGGATTGGTACCGCCGGCAAGACCGTGGTCGATAAGGTTGTGGGCATTCTGCTGCCGATCGCTGCCTTTGTGGCCTGCGGTTTTGAGCACTGCGTTGCCAATATGTACTTTTTGCCCATGGGTGCCGTGATGCACGCGTGCGGCTATGGCGCCGACGTCGCCGGCGCCGATGCGCTCAACGTCGCGGGCATTGCGTTTAACCTGTCCGCCGCCACGCTGGGTAACATTGTGGGCGGCGCGGTTCTGATCGCGCTCGGCTACTGGTTTATCTACGCCAAGAAGTCCGAGGCATAAGGTACCGTCTGTTTGACGTTGGGCCTCCCGCGGGGCGTTGCCGTGCGGGAGGCTTTTTTGGCCTGGGGCCCGGTGCCGGGCTGTTGGCCTGTTGTGTTTGGCTGATGAAAGGGGTAAACGAGATGGCATCTGCTGTGGAGCGTGACGGTCGCGCCGTGGTGACCACATGCGGGGGATGCTATGCCGATTGCGCCTTTGCGGCACGCGTTGAGGACGGCTGCGTGTTGGCCGAGTTGCCGGTGCCGGGGCACCCGTGCGCTGCGCGTGCCCTGTGCGCCCGCGGACGGCATCGCCTGGCAATGCCGTTTGACGAGCGCGACCGCATTGTGCACCCCATGCGTCGGCGAGCTGATGGCTCGGGGTTCGATGCGATTTCGTGGGACGAGGCGTTCGCGCAGATTGCGGCGCGCCTTGGGGGGATTATTGACGAGTGTGGTCCGCGTGCGCTGGGCATGACGCTCGGCGTGCCCTCGTTCGACCGCTACTGGGCCTATCGCTTTATGCATGCGCTGGGCTCGCCCAATGTGTACGGTGCCGACGGTGCCTGCGAGGTAAGCCGACTTACCGGTTGGGAGCATACCCTGGGCTACAGCCCCACCTCCGACTTGGCGCATACCGATTGCATCATGTATTTGGGGCGTTCTATCGTCGATTCGTCGACGATGGGGGCCGTTGATGCGCTCAACGATGCACGCCGGCGCGGGGCGAAGATCATCGTGGTTGACCCCCGGCGCAGCGGCTCGGCCGCGCTTGCCGACCGCTGGCTGCGCGTGCGCCCGGGCTGCGACCTGGCCTTGCTGCTGGGCATTGCGCATGTCTTGATTGCCGAGGACTTGTACGACCACGAGTTTGTTGCCCGCTATACCACGGGCTTTGACGAACTGGCGCAGGCGGCCCGTGCCTGGACGCCCGAGTGGGCTGAGTCGATGTGCGACGTGCCAGCCGCAGAGATTGTCGCCACGGCGCGCGATCTCGCTGCCGCCACGCCTGCCGCTGTGGTGGATGCGGGCTTTCATGGTGGCATCGGTATCGCGTATGCCAATAGCACCCAGACCGCGCGCGCTATCTGCTTGGTCGATGTGCTGCTGGGCTGTATCGGGCATGCGGGCGGCGCGCTCAATCCGCCCACGCCGCTTGTGTTGGGCGACCTCGATCCCACGCGCTTTGCGACGCCGCCGGTGCCGCGTGGGCCCAAGCTGGGGTCCGAGCGCTATCCACTGGTCGATCCGGTGCGCGGCCTGTGCACGACCATCGGTCAGTCGATACTGGCCGGCGATTTGCGTGTGCTCATCGTCTATGCCAGTAATCCCGGTGCGGGCTATGGCAACGCCGGGGCGTGGCTATCGATTCTGGAACAACTTGACCTGCTCGTGACGATTGATATTCGCTGGTCCGAGACGGCGCGTGCTTCTGACTTCGTGCTGCCCGACGTGACGTATCTGGAGGCCGACCGCGGCGTGGGTACGGTCGTGGGCCGCAACGACGCGCGCCTGTTCTACCGCAATGCCGTGTTGCCCGTGCAGCATGACGACACGCGTCCCGGTCGGGAGATTTTTACCGGTCTGGCGCAGGCGTGTGGCGTGGGCGAGTACTTCCAGTTTACGTCTGACGATCTGGCGGCTGCCCAGGTGGCGCCTTTTGGGATCAATCTGGACGAGCTCAAGGAGCGCGGCTGGGCCGACACGGGCGTTGCGTTGCCGTCGCGTACGGGCGAGCCGGCGATTCCCCTGGATGGCGGCAAAATTGCGCTGGCAAGCGATGTATGGGAACGAGCCGGTCTGGGTCGCGTACCCAACTGGATCGCTCCCATGGTGGAGCCTGGCCCGGGGATGTTTCGCCTCATTAGCGGCAACCGTCCCTTTGAGTCGCATACCTCGCGAAGGCTTGCAGCCCAAGGTGCCGCTGAGGCTGGGTCGGACCTGGATGCCGTGCAGATGAATGCCGATACTGCTGCGCACATGGGCATCGCCGACGGCGAGATCGTCGAACTCGTGAGCGATATGGGTCGCGACCGCGCGCGTGTGGAGACGACGCCGTATCTGCATCCGGCGTGCATCTTCACCTCGGCCGCCCCCGGTGGGCGTTCGTTTGACGCCGATGCCGGTGGCGCTCAAGGCTTGGGCGTGGGCCCGCTCGACCATACGCCGTTGCGTTGGGACCCGTTGACGGGTGCCGCGCTCACCCAGGAAAACGCCGTTCGCGTGGAAAAGATCGTCGTGTGCGGGGATAATGACGAGTAATTGACTCAGCTGATGTATTCGACTGATCCACGTTTCTTTTGAAAGGCCGCACATGAGCGATAGCCAGAACATGTCCGATGAGGTGCGCGCCCGCCTGCGCGCCATTCCTTCCGTCAACGAGCTGCTTGCCGAGTGGCCGGTGGTGAAGGCTGCGGGGGAGACCTGCGACGCGGTGGTGCATGCCGCCGTGACGGCTGAGCTCGACGAGGAGCGCGCCGCGATTCGTGCCGGTGCCTCCCCGCGTTCCAAGCGCGAGCTGGCCTCGGCCATCGAGTGGCGTGCGCATCGCTCCGCACTGCCGAGCCTGCGCCCCGCCGTCAACGCCACGGGTGTGGTCATCCATACCAATCTGGGCCGCGCCCCACTCGCGGAGTCGGCGGCAAAGGCCGTGGCCGAGGTTGCGCGCGGGTATAGCACGCTCGAGTACAGCGTCGACACCTGTTCGCGCGGGTCGCGCAAGGAGCACGCCGCGCAACTGATCCGCTCGCTCACCGGTGCCGAGGACGCGCTGGTCGTTAATAACAACGCCGCCGCGGTGCTGTTGGTGCTGGCGACCCATGCCGCAGGCAAGGAGGTCATCGTCAGCCGCGGCGAGCTTGTCGAGATCGGCGGCAGCTTCCGCATCCCCGATGTCATGGCGGCCTCGGGTGCCAAGCTCGTTGAGGTCGGGGCCACCAACCGCACGCACCTGTCGGACTACGAGCGCGCCATCACGTCCGATACGGCGATGATCCTTAAGGTCCATCCTTCCAACTATCGCATCGAGGGTTTTCACGAGGAGGTGGGTTCTCGGGAGCTTGCGGCGCTTGCTCACAAGCATGGCCTGCTGTTCTACGAGGACCAGGGCTCGGGCGCGCTGTTGCCCGACGACATCTTGGTGCGCGGCGGCGAAGAAACCACGCCGGCTTCGGTTTCGGCAGGGCTCGATCTGGTGTCGTGCTCGGGCGATAAGCTGCTCGGTGCCGCACAGGCGGGCATTATCATGGGTCGTCGCGATCTGGTCCAGGCCTGTGGGTCGCATCCGCTTATGCGCGCCCTGCGCCCGGGCAAGTTGGCGCTCACGGCGCTCGAGGCCACGCTGCGTATCTACATGGACGGCGACGACGTGGCCCATCGTGATATTCCGGTGCTCAGCATGCTTACGCTGCCGCAGGCCCATTTGGAACGACGTGCCCGCAAGCTGCGCGATCGTATGGTCTCCGGGCTCGATAAGGCCGGTTGCCCGTGCGCCGTTCAGGTGGAGATCGTCGAGGAATCGTCGACCCCCGGTGGCGGCTCGCTGCCTACCGTGGAGCTGCCCACGATGTGCGTTGCCGTGCGTCTTGTTGACGAGCGCCTGACGGTCGATGCGCTCAAGCGCTCTCTTGTCCAGGACTTCGACACGCCGGTCGTCACGCGAACCTCGCACGATCGCATTTTGTTTGACGTCCGTACGCTCGTGGGCGATCGCGATATCGAGACGGCGGCATCGACGCTCGTCGCGTGCGTTGAGAAGGCGATTGTTCGATGAGTGAGGTTCAGGCGCTGGTGGAGTGTCCCGTTATCGTTGGCACGGCGGGCCACGTCGACCACGGTAAGTCGGCGCTGATCGAGGCGCTGACCGGCAAGAATCCCGACCGTCTGGAGGTTGAACGCCGTCGCGGTATGACCGTGGAGCTTGGCTTTGGCGAGCTGGCGCTGCCGAGTGGCAAGATCGTCGGCCTGGTCGACGTGCCGGGCCACGCGCATTACCTGCGCGCTATGGTGCAGGGCGCCACGGGTATCGACGTGGCCGTGCTGGTGGTTTCGGCCGTCGAGGGCGTGATGCCGCAGACCCGCGAGCACGTGCGTGTGCTGGAGCTGCTGGGCGTTACGCATATGGTGGTCGCGCTGACGATGTGCGACCTGGCCGATAACGAAATGATTGAGCTGGCCGAGCTCGACGTGGACGATTTTCTTTCGGATACCGTGTTTGCCGACGCGTCGATCGTGCCCGTGTCGTCCAAGACCGGCGTGGGGATCGATGACCTGCTTGCTGCACTCGACGAGCGGGTTGCCGCTTGCTGGGATGCCTGCCGTGCCCGTGCCGAGACCACCGATGCCGCGCCGCGGCTGCCCATCGACCGCTGCTTTACGATCAAGGGCGCCGGTACCGTGGTGACGGGAACGCTGCACGATGCGCCGGTTGCGGTGGGCGACGAGCTGATGGCGTTACCGTCGCGTACGGTCTGTCGTGTACGCGGGATTCAGGTGCATGGCGATACGCCGCGGGCGTTGCCCGGCCAGCGTGTGGCGCTCAACTTGGTGGGCGATGCTGTCGCCGCGCTCGATCGCGGTGAGATGCTCGGCGTGCCGGGCCGCTTTGGCCAGTCGATGCGCTTTATGATGACGTTTACGTATTTGGGCCGCGAGGGCGCCAAGCCGCGCGTGCTCGAGTCGGGCGCGCGTGTGCACGTGATGGCGGGTACGGCCGAGGTTGTCGGCCGCATCATGCTTTTGGAGGGCGAGGCCCCCATGGCGGTGGGAGAGACGCGAGTGGTGCAGGTACGCTTGGAGGAACCGCTTCCGCTGCGCGCCGGCGACCATGCCGTGGTGCTGTCCTATTCGCCGGTCATGCTTATTGGTGGAGGGCGCGTGCTGTTGTCGCGATGCCGCCGTTCGCGCGAACTTACTGAGGGGGAACGCGTGCTGTACGCGGCGCTCGAGTCCGGCGATATCGCGGGCGGTGTGGGCGCTTGGCTGGCGTTGCGGACGCTGCCGGTTAAGGCGATTGATGTTGCCGAGGCTTTGGATCTTGGTGTCGGCGAGGTCGATGCCGCACTGCGCGGGTTGGTGGCGCAGGGCTCCGTTCGCAAGCTTGCCGTGGGTGATGCGGGCCTCTTGGCGGACGCCGTGGTGCTCGACGCCGCGATGGATGCACTGGCGGCGACCCTGTCAGCCATGCACGCGGCGGCTCCCAAGGAGACAGGCTTTACGCCCGGCGCCGTTGCCCATGCTGCGTGGCCTGCCGCTGATGAAGGCGTTGCCGCGGCCCTGATTTACGAGGGCTGCTCGCGCGGCGTGTGTGCCTCCGAGGGCGCCGAGGTGTTCGACCCGCACTCCGCTGCCGCTGCGGCGCGTGTGGTACGCGAGGCCTGCGAACGTATCGTTGCCTTGCTGGACGAAGCCGGCCTCGATGCACCGACGTTGCCCGATATGGGCGAGCGGTTGCAGCTCGATCGCGACACCATGACGCGTGCCCTGCGCGAGCTTTCGCTCAACCGCTCGATCGTTAAGGTCGAGCGCGACGTTGCCCTGTCCGCTGCCGCCGAGGCCCATGCGCGCGAGCTCGTCGCCGCCGCCATTGAGGCAGCCGGCGGCGCTGCCACCACGAGCGTGCTGCGCGAGGCCCTGGGCGTGTCGCGCAAACGGGCCATCAGCATCTTGGAACACCTGGATGCCGTGCGCTTTACAGTGCTCGACAAGGAGGCCGGCGGCCTGCGCTCCCTGCGCTAGATTGACTGCTCGGTTTGGTAAAATACCGCCGCACTTGGGAACGGATGGGCTCCGGTGGGCTCTGCGGTCCTCAAAACCGTTACGAGGCGTGCAAAACGTCTTGGATGTGTTCGATTCACATACGTTCCCGCCATACGCTACCAGCGCTTTTGTGCTCGCGGTCTTGCTGCGTGCCGCAAAGGCGCTGTTTTGTTTTTGCACGAGCTTTTCGTAGCGCCGCTATTTCGACGGCTGTATTTAGCTTCGTGCACTGGGTTTCGAGCATGCCGATGGGGGTGGTTTGCCGTATGACTACCGTAAGACGGGCCGATCTTTCTTGCGTCGTTCAAGCGGGCGGGCTGTCCTCGCGCATGGGCTGCGATAAGGCACGGATGTTGTTTTGCGGCGAGCCTTTGATCGAGCGCGTGCTGGGCCGCCTGGCTCAGGTTGCCGGCGAGCTGGTCGTGACGACGTCGCGTCCCAGCGAGCTTGCCTATCTTGAGGAGCACGCGTTTGGCGGCTTGGTGCCGCATGTGGTGGCGGACCTTGAAGGGCCGGCGGGTGCCATGCGCGGCATCGCGAGCTCATTGGCCGCGGCCCGATTGCCGCTCGTGGCGATCGTCGCCTGCGATATGCCGTTTGTCTCGCCGGAACTCATCGGCACGCTTGCCGATCGTGTTGAGGCCGAGACACTCGACGTGTGCGTGCCGCGCGAGGAGCGGGGGATTGAGCCGCTTTGCGCCGTCTGGCGCCGTGACGCGTGTGCGCCGGTTGCCCAAGAGCTGCTCGCCTGCGACCGCCAGCGCATTCGCTGCCTGATCAATCGCGTTCAGGCTGGTTATATGGATGAGCCGCAGATCGTTAAGGCCACGGGCTCGACGCTCTGCTTCGAGAACGTCAATACGCCCGAGGAGTTTGCGGCGGCCGAGTTACTCGCCTAGACGATTGGAGTTGCCATGTCTCACGATATTTGCCCTGACACGGGAGAGCCTTGCACTTGCGATGGTTCCGAGCCTTGTACCTGCGGCTGTGGTGGCTGTGGGCATACGGCCGAGGAAGAGGCCGCGGCAGCTGCGTATCGCGATTCGCACCGGGCGACTTCGCTAAGCGATGCCCTCGACCACGAACGCAAGATCATCGTATCGTTCGACAGCACCTTCGATGTGATGGAATGCGAGCAGCTGTGCCTGGATGCCGGCGTGCCCGGGCGCATTATGCCTTTGCCCGGCTCCATTACCGCAGGCTGCGGTCTGTGCTGGGCCATGCCGTTCTCGGGCGATGCGCTCGCCGCCTTTCGCGCTGCCACCGAAGGCCGCATAACCCCCGCCGACTACCATCAGCTCGTCCTCTAACTACCACACCACCACAAAGGTGCTGTCCCCAATGTGGTGGTTTGGAACACGTGGACGAAACAGGTTTGAAACACGGGTTTTGCACGTCAGGCACTCAAAAACGCCTCTACCTGCATCGTAATCAAAACGAAACATCTGCTCGTCTGCTTATGCGAAACTTTCCCGCAACAGTGCGATATTATCCATACACGATAAAGTTCGCGGCGCACAGGGTGCCGCGACCGACACTTTTCGTTTCCTATCATTGGAGGAAGCATGAGCTACACGCAGAAAGTTCTCGACGAGCTCAAGGCCCGCTATCCCGAGCAGCCTGAGTTCATCCAGGCCGCGACCGAGATCCTCGGCACCATCCAGCCGGCGCTCGACGCCCATCCCGAGTACGAGGAGGCCGCCCTGCTTGAGCGCCTCGTCGAGCCCGAGCGCATCGTTATGTTCCGTGTCCCCTGGGTCGATGACCAGGGCAAGGTTCAGGTCAACCGCGGCTATCGTGTCGAGTTCAACTCTGCCATTGGACCCTACAAGGGCGGCCTGCGCTTTAACCCGACGGTCACCCTGGGCATGCTCAAGTTCCTGGGCCTGGAGCAGATCCTCAAGAACAGCCTGACCACCCTTCCCATGGGCGGCGGCAAGGGCGGCTCCGACTTTGACCCCAAGGGCAAGTCCAACAACGAGATCATGCACTTCTGCCAGTCCTTCATGACCGAGCTCTATCGCCACATCGGCCCCAACACCGACGTTCCCGCCGGCGACCTGGGCGTTGGCGGCCGTGAGGTTGCCTACATGTTCGGTCAGTACAAGCGCCTGACCAACGAGTGGACCGGCGTCCTCACCGGCAAGGGCCTCTCCTTTGGCGGCTCGCTCGCCCGTACCGAGGCCACCGGCTACGGCCTGGTCTACTTTGTGGACGAGTACCTCAAGAGCCGCGGCGACTCCTTCGAGGGCAAGAACGTCGTCGTTCACGGTTCCGGCAACGTTGCTATCTATGCCGTCCAGAAGGTCTCCCAGCTCGGCGGCAAGGTGCTTGCCTGCTCCGATACCCACGGCTGGGTCGAGGATCCCGACGGCATCGACTACTCCGTGCTCGAGCACGTCTACAACCAGAAGCGCTCCGGCCACGACAAGGGCGTCACGCTCGCCATGTACGTTGACGAGAAGCCCAACGCCGTGTGGCACGAGGGCGACGGCCGCGGCGTGTGGGAGCTGCCCTGCGACATCGCGCTGCCCTGCGCTCGCGAGAACACGCTGCTGCTCGAGGACGCCCAGGCGCTCGTCGCCAACGGCTGCAAGGTGGTCGGCGAGGGCGCAAACATGCCCACGACCATCGAGGCCACGACCTACTTCCAGGAGAACGGCGTCGCCTTTATGCCCGGCAAGGCTGCCAACGCCGGCGGCGTGCTCGTGTCCGGCCTGGAGATGAGCCAGAACGCCGAGCACCTGTCCTGGACCTTTGAGGAGGTCGACGGCAAGCTCGAGCAGCTCATGCGCGGCATGTTCCACAACGTTGACGACACCGCCAAGGAGTATGGCCAGGAGGGCAACTTTGTCATGGGCGCCAACATCGCCGGCTTCCTGAAGGTCGCCGACGCCATGCTCGCCCAGGGCGTCTGCTAAATCTTCGCTCGATATAGCATCGCAGAAGGCTCCCAGTCATCTTGGCTGGGAGCCTTTTTTGATCCGCATGCGACGGAGGAAAACGGTTCATTTTGTCCCGACACGAGCTATGCCCCCTCGTTTGGTACACTTAAAGGTACTGGACAAGTGAAGAGATGGGGGAGAACGTGCTCAAGTTCGGTACCTACGTCCGTGTTGGAAACGCGGCCGAAGCCTATGAGCTCTTGCAGAAGAACCGCAACAACAAGATTGTGGGCGGCGGCATCTGGATGCGCCTGGGTTCGCGTCGTGTGGCGACGGCGATTGACCTTTCGGCCTGCGGACTCGATCAGATCGAGGAGACCGAGACCGAGTTTCGCATCGGTGCCATGTGCACCCTGCGCCAGCTCGAGCGCCATGCCGAGCTCAACGCGCTTGTCAACAATGTCTTCGAGTTCGCCGTTCACGATATCGTGGGCGTGCAGCTGCGCAATACCGCCACGGTGGGCGGCAGCATCTACGGCCGCTTTGGCTTCTCGGACGTGCTCTCGGCTTTCCTGGCGCTCGATTCCTATGTTGAGCTGACGGGCGCCGGCCGCGTACCGCTTGCCGAGTTCGTGGATATGGGCTACGTGCGCGACGTGATTGAGCGCGTCGTGGTCGTTAAGCACGAGTACCGCGTAAGCTACGAGGCCGTGCGCAAGGCCGCGACCGACTTCCCCTCGCTCAACGTCACCGCCGCCTGGTGGGACAACACCTGGCACGTCACCGTGGGCGCCCGCCCGCTGCGCGCAACCCTGCTGCAGGGCGAGGCGTGTGGTCTCACCAACGAGCAGCCTTCCGAGGACGAGCTGCGCGCCCTGGCTGCGTCCGTGCGCGCGCTGAGCTACGGCACCAATATGTGGGGCTCGGCCGACTACCGCCGCCGCATCTCGGCGCCGCTTGCCGTGCAGGCCGTTCGCCGCGCCGCCGGCATCGAGCTTTCGGCCGCGCTTGCCCGCGAGCTCGAGACCGTGCAAGTGCCTAAGTTTGCCACGGACGAGTATTCCTGCCGCCGCGTGCCCGGCGTCGATTCTAGCGAGGTGCGCTAATGGCTGCCAAACTCATCGATCTTTCCTTTACGCTCAACGGCCGCAAGGTCAAGGTTCAGATTGCCCCCGACACCATGCTCTTTGCGCTTTTGCGTGAGCAGGGCTGCGCGTCGGTGCGCTGCGCCTGCGAGACCACCAACTGCGGTCTGTGCACGGTGTGGCTCGACGGCGACCCGGTGCTGAGCTGCTCGGTTCCCGCCGCCCGTGTAGAGGGCCACACCGTCACCACGCTCGAGGGCCTCAAGGCCGAGTCCGAGGCGCTTGCCCGTGCGATGGCTGCCGAAGGCGCCGAGCAGTGCGGTTTTTGCGCCCCCGGCCTCATCATGAACGTGCTGGCGCTCGCCCGCGCCGCCAAGGAGGACCCGAGCCTCGTCGCCACGCGCGAGGAGCTCTCGCGCCAGCTGGCCGGCAACCTCTGCCGCTGCAGCGGCTACGAGAGTCAGCTGCGCGCCATCGTCCGCTTCCTCAACGAGTCCGGCGTGCAGGTGGGCTTTGAGATGCCCAAGCTGCCGGTCAACGACACGAGCTCCGACGGTGTCGTCTACAAGCAGATTACCCACAAGCAGCCCAAGAAGGACTCGAAGGCGCTGCTCGAGGGTCGTCCCGTCTACACGGGCGATATGGTGCCCGCCGGCGCGCTCATCGTCAAACTCAAGCGCAGCCCCTATGCCCGCGCCAAGATCCGCTCCATTGATACGTCGCGCGCCCTGAAGGTGCCCGGCGTGGTGGGCGTTTACACCTATGAGGATGTGCCCAAGCGCCGCTTTACCATCGCCGGTCAGAGCTATCCGCAGCCGAGTCCCTACGACCGCTTGATCCTCGAGAACCTCGTCCGTTACCAAAACGAGGAGGTGGCGATTGTCGCCGCCGAGACCGAGGAGGCCGCCGACAAGGCGCTCAAGCTCATCAAGGTCGACTACGAGGTGCTCGAGCCGCTGCTCGACTTTACCCAGGCACTCGATAACGACATCGTGGTCCACCCCGAGGGCGACGTGACCTTTATGTTCCCGCAGGGCGGCGACGTCCCGCGCAACCTGGTGTGCAGCGGTACCAGTGATTACGGCGATCTGGACGAGGCCTTCGCCCAGAGCGACATCGTCTTTGAGCGCACCTACACCAGCCAGGCCACGCAGACCGCGCCCATGGAGACCTTCCGCGCCTTCGCGACGACCGACGCGTTCGGCCGCATCTCGGTGACCACCTCTACGCAGGTGCCCTTCCACGTGCGCCGCATGGTCGCGCAGTCGCTCGACATTCTGCAGTCGCAGGTGCAGGTCATTAAGCCGCGCATCGGCGGCGGCTTTGGCTCCAAGCAGACGGGCTGCTGCGAGATCTTCGTGGCGTTCGTCACCCAGCAGACTGGCCGTCCGAGCTACTGCTGCTACACCCGCGAGGAGACCATCACTGCGGGCAACTCGCGCCACCAGATGCAGATGACCGTTAAGCTGGGCGCCATGAACGACGGCACCATCACGGCCATCGACCTGCACACGCTGTCCAACGCCGGAGCGTACGGCGAGCACGCCACCACGACGATCGGCCTTTCGGGCCACAAGAGCCTGCCGATTTACAACCATGTAAAGGCGAGCCGCTTTAGCTGGGACGCTGTCTACACCAATACCAACCGCGGCGGCGCGTATCGCGGCTACGGTGCCACCCAGGGCCAGTTTGCCGTGGAGAGTGCCGTCAACGAGCTCGCTGACATGCTGCACATGGACCCCGCCGACCTGCGCCTTAAGAACATCGTGCGCGAGGGCGAGATCATGCCGCAGTACTACAACGAAAAGCTCAACGCCTGCGCACTCGACCGCTGCCTGCTGCGCGCGATGGACATGATCGGTTGGCGCGACAAGCCGCTGGCCGTCGACCTGGGCGACCGCGTGCGTGCTCTGGGCTGTGCGCTCACCATGCAGGGCTCGGGCATTTCCAACGTGGATATCGCCGGCATCGACATGCGCCTGGAAGAGGACGGCTTCATTTCCATCGGCACCGGCGCCACCGATAACGGCATGGGCGTCGACACGATCCTGGCGCAGATTGCCGCCGAGGAGCTGGGCGTGGAGAGCTCGCTCATTGTGGTGCGCGGCGTGGACACCGACGTGTCGCCGTTCGATGCCGGCTCGTACGCGAGCTCGGGTACGTACGTGACGGGCCTGGCAGCCAAGAACGCCGCGACCGAGCTGCGCGAGAAGATCTGCGCTAAGGCCGCCCAGATGTGGGACGTGGACGCCGCCGACGTGGTCTTTGATGGCCAGTACGTGCGCCTGTCCGACGAGCGTGCCGCGCGCGAGCAGAACCGCTACCTCACGCTGCGTGACTTTGCCAACCTGTGCGTCAAGAACATCGCGGGAGGCGACGCGCTGACCTCGCATGCCTCTGCCTGCCTGCCCGTTTCGCCTCCGCCGTTTATGGCCGGCATTGCCGAGGTCGAGGTTGACAAGGCCACCGGCAAGGTGACTGTGGTGGACTATGCGGCGGCCGTCGACTGCGGCACCGTGATCAACGAGGCGCTCGCGCGCGTCCAGGCCGAGGGCGGCATTGCCCAGGGCATCGGCCACGCGCTCTACGAGATTGTCGAGCACGACGACCGCGGCCGCCTGCGCACCGGCAACTTTATGAGCTACAAGCTGCCCACGCGCCTGGATATCGGCAGTATTCGCGTGGCCTTTGAGCCGAGCTACGAGCCTACGGGCCCGTTTGGCGCCAAGTCGATCGGCGAGGTCGTCATCAACACGCCGCTCGCCGCCGTGGCCTCGGCCGTGGCACACGCCACCGGCCACCAGGTGCGCTCGCTGCCGATCACGCCCGAGAAGGCCCTGCTGGGGGAGTAGCGGGTCGGCGAACAAGTCGTAATGGGCGGGGCGGGGCAACTCGCCCCGCCTTTCGCACTCGTGGTGAGGTCGTGAGCCTGTAAAACGTGTGCGTGCGCTTGTCGTTCGTATCTGCTATCATTCCTAGTCTGTGCGCTCATGCGGGCGTGGCGGAATTGGTAGACGCGCCAGATTTAGGTTCTGGTGGGATTCCCGTGAAGGTTCGAGTCCTTTCGCCCGCACCAACGCATCTGCGTCGGCTTCGGCCGTCGCGACTCTTTGTTGCATAAAGGTACCAGCACCTCAGATAAGCTGGGCAGTATGAGGAGGAACGTGTTGAACATCACCGCTTCTGACGTCAAGGACGCCAAGCTCACCGCTACGGTCACCATCCCGGCCGCCGACGTCGACGCCGCGATCAAGAAGGCCTACAAGGAAACCGCCAAGAAGTACCGCTTCCCGGGCTTCCGTGCCGGCAAGGCTCCCCGTCCGGTCATCGATTCCGCTCTTGGCGCCGAGGCTACCCTCGCTCAGGCCACCAACGACCTGATCGCCGCCAACGAGCCCGCCGTCCTCAACGAGCTGGACATCGTCCCCACCAAGAGCGGTGACTACAAGGAGCTCGACCTCGCCAAGGATCACGAGGACTACACCTACATCGTCGAGTTCTCCCTGCGTCCCGCCGCTGAGCTCTCCTCCTTCGACGCTGTCGAGATCGAGATGCCCCCTGCGGAGGTCACCGAGTCCGAGATCAACAACCAGGTCGAGATGCTCCTCAACTACCGTGCCACCTTCGAGGACGTCGAGGGCCGCGCTGTCGAGTCCGAGGACTACGTTACCGTCGACCTCAAGGCCGTCGAGAACGCCGACAACTTTGCCGCCGAGGGCCGTATGCTCATCGCCGGTAGCGACAGCAACCCCGCCGAGTTCAACGAGGCTCTGATCGGCGCCAACGTTGACGACGTCAAGTCCGTCACCTGGACCGACGAGGCCGAGGAGGGCGAGGAGGCCGAGACCCACACCGTCGAGGTCACCGTCAAGGGCATCAAGGTCCGCAACACCCCCGAGCTCACCGACGAGCTCGTCAAGTCTGACTTTGGCTTCGACAGCATCGACGCTATGCGCGACGCCATCAAGCTCGAGATCGAGCAGGACAAGGCTTCCCGCCTCCCGGCCGAGAAGGAGAACCGTTGCGTCTCCGCTCTCGCCGAGCGCCTGCAGCTCGAGGAGATGGACGCCGACTACGAGCAGTCCGTCTTTGAGGAGCTTGGCCAGAACTTCCTGTCCAACCTCGCTGCCCGCGGCATGACGCTGGACACCTGGCTGCCCGCTTCCGGCCTGACCATGGAGCAGTTCATCGGCGACCTGCACAAGCAGGCCAACGACGTTGCCCGTGAGTCCCTGGCCCTCGACGCCCTCGCCCGCGAGCTCAAGATCGAGGTCACCGAGGACGACATTAACGCCGAGTTCGAGAAGGCCGGCGTCAAGGATGTCGAGGCTTCCAAGGCCGAGTTCATCGCCGACGGCCGCATGCCTGCCGTCCGCGAGTCCATCCGTCGCTCCAAGGCCGTCGACCACCTGGTCGAGAACGCCAAGGTGACCGAGGTCGACGAGACCGCCAAGGACGCCGAGTAATTCTCGCCACCTTGCCCGCGAGCGCATGCGTGCGCCCGTGATGGGGTAAAGTTATACACCGGTTATCCGGTTGCTTCGTACGGTGCCAGCCAATGCATAGCATGCGGGCACCGTACGTTTATCTAGAACCAATTTGGTCCGCAAGAGAGAAATGGAGATGCGTATGATCGCTAAGTTCGATTCCGCCCTCGTGCCATACGTTATCGAGCAGACGCCGCGCGGCGAGCGCAGCTACGATATCTATTCGCGCCTGCTCAACGACCGCATCATCTTCTTGGGCGAGGAGATCAACTCCGTCAGCGCCAACCTGGTCGTTGCCCAGCTGTTGCATCTTGAGAGCCAGGATGCCGAGAAGGATATCTCGCTCTACATCAATTCGCCCGGCGGCGAGGTTTACTCCGGCCTGGCCATTCTGGACACTATGAACTTCATCAAGCCGCAGGTCTCCACCATCTGCGTGGGCATGGCCGCGTCCATGGCCGCCGTGCTGCTTTCGGCTGGCGCCAAGGGCAAGCGCTTCTGCCTGCCGCACTCCAAGGTCATGATTCACCAGCCCAGCGGCGGTGCCCAGGGCCAGCAGACCGAGATCGAGATCGTGGCTGAGGAGATCAAGAAGACTCGCCGCGAGCTCAACCAGATTCTGTCCGATGCCTCGGGCCAGCCGATCGAGAAGGTCCAGGCCGATACCGAGCGCGACAACTACCTGACCGCTGCCGAGGCCCTCGACTACGGCCTGATCGACCGTATCGTCACCTCGCGCGACCTCGCCGCGAAGGACGCCTAGGATGGCAGGAAACATGCAGGACAACTTTGACGAGAACGGCAACCCCATCCGCTGCTCCTTCTGCGGAAAAGAGCAGGGCCAGGTTCGTCGCCTTGTAAAGGGTCCGACCAACATCTTTATCTGTGACGAGTGCGTCGCCGCTTGCTCTGAGATCTTGGAGGAGTCGCTGGCTTCGGACTTTATGGACGCTGCCCGCAACGGCAAGCTGCCGGGCTTCCTCAACGATCACGGCCAGGCTGCCGGGCAGCCCGCCGTGGACCCCGAGGCCGAGGGCTTTGAGCTCGAGGACGACCGCCAGGTCATCACGCACGTGCCGACGCCGCACGAGATCTATGACGAGCTTTCGGCTTATGTCATGGGCCAAGAGGACGCCAAGCGCGCCATGTCGGTTGCCGTGTACAACCATTACCGCCGCGTCATCGAGGGCGGTGCTGCGCTTTCGGCCTTTGACGACGGTTTGGACTCGCAGCTTGACGATGACATGGACGAGGTGGAGCTCGCCAAGTCCAACATCCTGCTGCTCGGTCCCACCGGTACCGGCAAGACGCTGCTGGCCCAGACGCTCGCGCGCATCCTCGAGGTGCCGTTTGCCATCGCCGATGCCACCGCGCTCACCGAGGCTGGTTACGTGGGCGAGGACGTGGAGAACATTCTGCTCAAGCTTATCAATGCTGCCGATGGCGACATTGAGCGCGCACAGGTGGGCATCATCTATGTCGATGAGATTGACAAGATTGCTCGCAAGGCCGAGAACCTTTCCATCACCCGCGATGTCTCGGGCGAGGGCGTTCAGCAGGCACTGCTTAAGATTCTTGAGGGCACGGTGGCCAGCGTTCCGCCTACCGGTGGCCGCAAGCATCCCCAGCAGGAGCTGCTGCAGATCGACACGACTAACATCCTGTTTATCTGCGGCGGTGCCTTTGTGGGTCTGGACAAGATCATCGCCGACCGCGTGGGCAACAAGGGCGTGGGCTTTAACTCCGAGATCGCCGGCCCCACCTCGGTCGACGAGAACGACCTGCTGCGCCAGGTGCTCCCGCAGGACCTCAACGCCTTTGGCATGATCCCCGAGTTCGTGGGCCGTACGCCCGTCGTCACCCAGACGCAGGCGCTCGATGAGGACGACCTGGTGTCGATCCTGACCGAGCCCAAGAACGCCGTGGTGCGCCAGTACCGCAAGATGTTCCAGCTCGAGGATGTCGATCTTGAGTTTGAGGACGCGGCCCTGCACGAGATCGCCCGCATGGCGCTCGCCCGCAAGACCGGCGCCCGCGGCCTGCGCGCCATCTGCGAGGACGTGCTGCAGCAGACGATGTTCGACCTCCCCAGCGAGGAGGGCGTCACCAAGGTCATCGCAACCGAAGCTGCCGTAAAGGGCGAAGAACAGCCCCAGCGCATCTACGGGTAAATAGCGCCCGTTTAGGTCCCGCGGCAACCACTGCGGGACCTGCCTTTTAGGGACAGGTTTATTTTGGTCGGTTTTATATGGGCAAACGTCATTCTGCCTGATAAAACCTGCCAAAATAAACCTGTCCCTTTTTGGTAGGTATGCCTGTGCTATTCTGTGAGATTGTTTAGCTAGTACCTTCAGACTGAAGTAATCGATACCTAAGGCGTGTCCGCCTGCTTGGTTTTCGTAGATTCCGCACGAGCCGAAGAGCACTAAATGTGCTCTTCGTGCGAGCCAGGACTTGACCGAGCGAAAACCAAGCAGGCGGACACGCCGACGGGCAAGGGAGAGATATATGGAAGAGATGCCCAAGAACTACGATCCGTCGACCAACGAGCCGGCGATCCTGCAGAAGTGGCTCGACGGCGGCTACTACAAGCGCCGTGAGGGCGTGGGCGACTGCACCGTCACCATTCCGCCTCCCAACGTGACCGGCAAGCTCCACATGGGTCACGCCACCGACGACTCCATCCAGGATGCCATCATCCGTATGGCCCGCATGCGCGGCAAGTCCACGCGCTGGGTGCTCGGCACCGATCACGCCGGCATCGCCACGCAGACTAAGGTCGACAAGAAGCTCAAGAGCGAGGGCATCAGCCGCCTGGAGATCGGTCGCGACAAGTTTGTCGACGCCTGCTGGGATTGGACCCACGAGTACGGCGGCATCATCGTCGAGCAGATCAAGCGTATGGGCTGCTCCGTTGACTTCGACAACGAGCGCTTCACCATGGACGAGGATTACGCCCAGGCCGTGCGTAAGGTCTTCTGCGACTGGTACCACGACGGCCTGATCTACCGTGGCAAGCGTATCGTCAACTGGTGCCCCAACTGCACCACCGCTATCTCGGACGACGAGGCCGAGTATAAGGACGAGAAGGGCCACCTGTGGCACCTGCGTTACCCGCTGACCGAGCCGGTCAACGGCCAGGACTACATCGTCGTCGCCACCACGCGCCCCGAGACCATGCTCGGCGACACGGGCGTTGCCGTCTCCCCGAAGGATCCCGAGAAGGCCGCCTTTGTGGGTAAGACCGTCAAGCTCCCCATCGTCGACCGTGAGATCCCCATCTTTGAGGATTGGCACGTCGACGCCAACTTCGGCTCCGGCTTCGTTAAGGTCACCCCGGCCCACGACCCCAACGACTACGCCATGGGTCAGGCCCACGACCTGCCGCAGATCAATATCTTCGACGAGCACGCGGTGGTCGTCGAGGGCTATGGCGAGTTCACCGGCATGAATCGCGACGAGTGCCGCGAGGCCGTCATTAAGTGGTTCGACGAGCACGGCCTGCTCGACCACGTCGAAGAGCTCGACCACTCCGTCATGCACTGCTACCGTTGCGACTCCGCACTGGAGCCGTGGCTGTCCGAGCAGTGGTTCGTGGCCGTCGATAAGCTCAAGGGGCCGGCGCTCGACGCCGTCAACTCCGGCAAGGTCACCTTCCACCCCGCGCGCTGGACGCAGACCTACACCACCTGGATGGAAAACCTCAAGGACTGGTGCATCAGCCGCCAGCTGTGGTGGGGCCACCGTATCCCCGTGTTCTACTGCGAGGACTGCGGCTGGGAGGACGCCCTCACCGAGGACACCGACGTGTGCCCCAAGTGCGGCGGTCATCACGTGCATCAGGACGAGAACGTGCTGGACACCTGGTTCAGCTCGCAGCTGTGGACCTTCGCCACGCAGGGCTGGCCGCAAAAGCCGGAGCTGCTCGAGGGCCATCACCCCACGACGGCGCTCGTCACCGCGCGTGACATCATCGCGCTGTGGGTCGCCCGCATGGTCATGAGCTCGCTGTACTTCCTTGATGAGGTGCCGTTTAAGGACGTCGTCATCTACCCGACGATTCTGGCCAAGGACGGCAGCCGCATGTCCAAGTCCAAGGGCAACGGCGTAGACCCCATGGACCTCATTGGCATGTACGGCGCCGACGCCATGCGCTATAACCTGCTCACGCTGTGCACCAACAACCAGGACGTCAAGTTTGACGCGAACATCGATAAGAAGACCAAGAAGCTCATCGACAGCCCGCGTACCGACCAGGCCAAGAGCTTTGTGACCAAGATCTGGAACGCCAGCCGCTTCCTGCTCATGAACATGGAGGGCTACACGCCCGGCGAGCCTGTCGTGGAGACGCCGGCCGACGCTTGGATGTTCAGCCGCCTGGCCAAGGCCGTGAAGATGGTCACCGAGGGTATTGAGAACTACACCTTTGGCGACATGGCCCGCGGCGTGCAGCAGTTCTTCTGGAACGAGGTCTGCGACTGGTACGTCGAGGTCACCAAGGCCCGTCTGAAGGGCGAGGGCCGTCTACAGGCGCAGCGCAACCTGATCTTTGTGCTCGACACCTCCATTCGCCTGATGCACCCGCTTATGCCGTTTGTCACCGAGGAGATCTGGGACAACATGCCGGCGAGCGTGCTCGACCTGGACGCCGAGGGCAACGTGAACCGCGCCGAGGCGCTCATGATCGCCAAGTGGCCCGAGCCCGCCGACTACGCCAAGTACGTCGACGAGCCCGCCGAGCGCGCGTTTGAGCTGTGCCGTGCCGTCGTTTCCGCCGCCCGTGCCACCCGTTCGCGTTATCGCTTAAGCCCCAAGGCGGAGCTCGACGTGGTCGTGCGCGCCGGTGCCGAGGACATCGAGAAGCTCGAGAGCCTGCGCTCCACGATTGAGCCGCTGGCGAACACCGCTTCGCTGGTCATGGGCACCGATGTTGAGAAGCCGGCTGCGAGCATTGCCGTGGTCGATAGCGGTGTCGAGGTCTTTGTGGTGCTCGAGGGCAAGGTTGACCTTTCGGCCGAGAAGGCACGCCTGGAGAAGGAGATCGCCGCGGCCCAGAAGGAGCTTGCTGGCTGCGAGAAGACCCTTGCCAACGAGGGCTTTGTGGCCAAGGCCGCACCCGCGGTGGTCCAGAAGAAGAGGGACCGTGCAGCTGAGCTCAAGGAGATCCTGGCGGCGCTGACTGCTCAGGTTGCTGACTTCTCGTAAGGTTTACTCGGGGGACGCGGTTTGGGGCATTGCTCGCTACTGCGGACACCTATTCCGCCGTTCTAACGAACGGCGGCTGACTCGACGCTGCAAACGCCTCTGATGGCCAATCTGCCGTTCAACTTCGGGCGCATGGGCATAAGCCCTATGCGCCCTTGTTTCACGGCACCTTGGCTCATCAGAGGCGTTTTCGCTGACTATCCTCAACCTATACTGTTTTATTTTTCTATGAATGGCGGTTCTAAAAATGCCTAAGCGTTCCGGCTTGTATACCGTTCCTTTTGAGTTTGATTTGTTTTCGTTTGGTGAGGCTGTTGGGCTGGCTGCTGATACGGGGCGGATTTCTGGGGATGCTGGGCCGCTGCTCGAGACGGTTGTCGATATGCTCGATGAGCTGGGACGTCCGGACGAGTATTTCGATTGCATTCAGGTTGCTGGTACCAATGGCAAGACTTCGACCACGCGTTTTTCGGCTGCCATCCTTCGTGTTGAGGGGTTAAAGACCGCACTGTATACGTCTCCGCAGCTTGTGCGCTATCCCGAGCGCATGGAGGTCGATGGGCGCGTCGTGAGCGATGAGGCCTTTGCTCGTGGCGTTTCTGCCGCCGTCGAGGCGGGGCATCGCGTGAATGCCCGTCGTGTGGCGGCGGGGGAGCGCGCCTATACCATCACGCCGTTTGATCTGCTGACGGCTGCTGCTCTTGTGGTGTTTGCCGAGGCTCGCGTGGATGTTGCCGTGCTCGAGGTTGGCATGGGCGGCCGTTGGGACGCCACGAGTGCGACCGATCCCGTCGCCGTTGCCATTACGGGCATTGGGCTCGATCACACGCGTATTTTGGGCGACACGCTCGAGGCCATTGCGGGGGAGAAGGCCGCGGTCATCAAACCCGGGCGCCTGGTTGTGCTGGGCGAGGGCACGCATGAGCCGAGCGTTCAGCGTGTGATGGATGCCCGTTGCCGAGAGTGCGGCGCTGTGCCGCTCGTGGTGAGCCATACGACGACCAAACTTCCGGCACACGTGGGCGATACGGTGGAGTTTAGCTGCACCACGCCGCGTGCGATTTATACGTCGAGCATGGTTAAGCCGGCCTATCAGCCGCAGAATGCTGCGTGCGCGATTATGCTGTGCGAGGGGTATTTGGGTCGCGAGCTCGACCATGAGGCGCTCGACGCTTCGCTTATGGGCTGCCCCACGCCGGGCCGATTTGACGTGCTGGGGACCGATCCGCTCAAGCTGATTGATGCCTGTCATAACCCCCAGAGCTGCGAGAACTTTGTGAGCGCACTGGACGAGATCGATCCGTGCGTGGAGAACCGCCCCACGCTGCTGTGCGCCGCGCTGGCCGACAAGGACGTGGCGGGCATCGTCGACGTGTTGATCCCGGCTTTCCCGCGCGTGGTTGTGACTCAGACCGATTCCGACCGCGCGCTGCCGGCGGAGGAGCTCGCTGCCCTGGTGGGTGCCGATAAGCTCGCGGGCGTATACCCGAGCGTGTCCGAGGCCCTCGCTGCCTTCGATGCCGCAGGCGAGCCCTTCGTAGCAGCCGGCACCATCACCCTAGCCGGCGAAGTAGCCGGCCTGCTGCGCTAACCCATCCCCTCAGCGGTTGCGGTGAAATGCGGACTGTTTTACAAGCCAGGAGCCTCAAACAGTCCGTATATCACCGCAACTCAAAAGCAGTCAATTTGGGACGGGGCTTTTTGGCTGCCCTGTGCCCCGAGTTGACTCGCTTGCCACGAAATGGGCCTATTTACTACGTTTGACCGGTAACCCTCGACCATACCGAGAATTGCGAAATCAAAATCGCAGGTAAAGGGCTTGCCATTTTTTAAAAAAGACCCGCATGGTCGACCCATGCGAGTTTAACGTAGTAGATAGGCCGTTTTCGTGGCGCAGCTAATCGGAAGGTGCCAAAGGGACTGTCCCTTTGGCACATTGGCTAGTCTAGGCGGACAGGATCGTGGGGGTAGGCGTTGAGAATCTCGACGCCGTTCTCGGTCACCAGAGCAAGGTCCTCGATGCGGACACCGGTGCGGCCGGGGAGGTAGATGCCCGGTTCGATTGAGAACGTCATGCCTGGCTTTACGACCTGCTCGTTGACGAGCGAGACGTCGCCCGGCTCGTGGTCCTGCAGACCAATCGAGTGGCCTAGGCGATGTGTAAAGTATTTGCCATAGCCTGCGTCCTCGATCACATCGCGTGCGGCGCGGTCCAAGTCGCACATGCGAACGCCCGGCGCGATGAGTGCCTCGGCGGCCTCGTTGGCGCGGCGCACGATATCGTAGATGCGCGCCGTCTCCTCGTCCGGCTCGCCCCAAAAGAACGTGCGCGTCATGTCCGAGCAGTAGTTGCGATGGCGTCCGCCAATGTCGAATAGCACCACGTCGCCATGCTTGAGCACGGTATCGTCGGGTTCGTGATGCGGGTCGCCGGCGTTGGCGCCAAAGCTCACGATCGGCGGAAAGCTAAAGCCCTCGCAGCCGTGCTTGCGATACAGGCCGAGCATCTGGTCAGCAATTTCGCGCTCCGTCACACCTTCGTGGACGAGTTTGATGGCATCAGCCATCACGGCGTCGTTGGCGGCGGAGGACACGCGCATGAGCTCCTGCTCGGTGGCATCCTTGTGGGTGCGTGCGGCGGTGACGGCAAAGTCACCCAGGAAAAACTCGCTTGCGGCGTGGCGCTCCATAAGCGGCATCAAAAAGCCGGAGCGCATGACGGTGTCGACGCCGAGCGGTTTGGTCGGATCGACCTCGCGCGCGATGGCATCGGTCACGATATCAGTATCGGTGTGGTAGGCAACGCGGGCATTGTCGTACTCGGGCAGCTGATGCAGCGCGTTGACCAGAATCACCGGCTCGGCACCGCGCGTGAGCAGCACGCCACAAAAACGCTCGAACATATCGGCATAAAAGCCGGTCAGGTAATAGATCGACCACGGGTCGTTTACGAGGAGCTGCGCGCCGGGGTGCTGAGCCTCGAGCGCATCGAGCACGCGCGCCACACGCTGGTCATCGACATGTGCCATGAAACATCCTTTCGCTAGGCTGCCACCATGGTATCCCAAGCCCGGCACATAGGGACGTTCCTTTTATGCTGGCACCTTGGGACACTCCTCGGCCTTGACATGGTTTATCTGGGATGATTGGGCAAGTAAGGTAGCCAAAAGAGCCCCGTCCTAAATTAGCTGCTTAGGCGGGGTCGATGTCCATGCTGGCGATGAGGTCGATGCCCGTGTCGAGAAGGTCTTCCAGCACGACGTCGCCCATGCGGATGGGGGCGTTGACGACTAAGTCTCGGATGAGGGTCATGGTTTGGGCGTGGAGTGCCAGCGGGATGGCTTCGGCCGTGCGCACGGGGAGCAGGGCTTCGTCGTCGCCGGACACGGCCACGGTGGTGGTGAGTACGCGCATGGGGCAGGTGAGTTCCTGGTGCGCGAACTTGTCGCCGCGCGGGCAGCTGTTGCCGGTTACGGAGCGCACCTCTACCACGGCGCCGTCTGCGCTGCGCTCGACCTCCACGGTCAGGAGGCACTCGGATGGGCAAGTGGTGCAGTTGAACTGCAGCGTCTCGGTCGCATTCGTGCTCATGGCCTTACGCCTCCTCAATGGGATCGACGGACAGAATAAGCTCGCTGGCACCCAGGTCGAGCGCTTGTTTGATGACCTTTGCCGGCAGCGGGAAGCTTTCCATAACGCTCGGCTTAAACGCGCGGACCTTGCCTGCAAGCAGTTCCTCGTCGCCTGCCAGAATACGCACGCGGGCGGCGTCGACCGGTCGGCGCACGCGGAAGTTGAGCTTGGTGAGCGCCACGGCCGTAATGCGTCCCGGCAGCGCGTAGCCCGCAATGCCGGCAGGGGAGACCGTGAGCTCGCAGCCCGTGCCCGCAGCGCACGCCTCGGCGCCGCCCAACGCCCACGCCGCCGCTGCCGCACCGGCGCGCTCGGACTCGGTCGTCACGTTGTCGGCTAGGTCGTGCACGTGCAACACGTTGCCGCACGCAAAGATGCCCGGCACGCCCGTCTGCAGACTCTGGTCCACCATGGCGCCGCGCGTGCGTGGGTCCAGCTCCACGCACGCGGCAACCGAAAGCTCGTTCTCGGGAATCAGGCCCACCGAAAGCAGCAGCGTGTCGCACGGAACGATGCGCTCCGTCCCGGCAATGGGAGCCAGACGCTCGTCGACTTGGCTCACCTCGACGGCTTTCACGCGGTCGTGCCCGATCACGCGCGTGACCGTGGTAGACAGATGCAGCGGAATGCCAAAGTCGTCCAGGCAGTTCTTGACGTTGCGGCGCAGTCCGTTGGCGTACGGCATGAGCTCGTACACGCCCTCGACCGAAATCCCCTCGAGCGTGCAGCGACGTGCCATGATCAGCCCGATATCGCCCGAGCCCAAAATGACGGCGCGCGAGCCGGGTTTGAGGTTCTCGATATTGATGTATCGCTGCGCTAGGCCGGCCGTAAACACGCCGGCGGGACGGCTGCCGGGGATCTTGATCTCGCTGCGGGTACGCTCGCGGCAACCCATGGCAAGGACGACCGCCCGTCCGGTGAGCTGCAGCATTCCGGTACGGCTCATGAGCGTGACGGTATGGACTGCGGCATCCCCCGCGGCCTCGCCCTCGTCCGAATCAATCCCAAGCACCATGCTGTTCAGGAACAGCGCAATGTCGGTTGCGTGCACCTGGTCGATAAAGCGCTGCGCGTACTCGGGACCGGTAAGTTCCTGCTTAAAGTGCGAAAGGCCAAATCCGGGATGGATGCACTGGCGGAGGATGCCGCCCAGATGCTGCTCGCGCTCCACGATGGCCACGTGCGCGCCGGCCTTTTGCGCGGCAAGTGCGGCCGCCATGCCGGCGGGGCCTCCTCCGATGACGACCACGTCGAAGGCCTGCGTTTGCACGGGCGCTGCAGCTCCGACCTCTGCGGTTCCGGCCTCCGCGCGTCCGTCGCGCACATCGATCGTCGCCATCCTAGCGCACCCCCTTTAAAGGTCCCTCGACCAGCCAAGATCCGGCATCCTCCAACAGCACTTCGCTGGGGTCGCAGCCCAGCTCGCGCGCCAGGATCGCCACCACACGGCTCTGGCAAAAGCCGCTTTGGCACCGACCCATGCCGGCACGGCAGCGGCGCTTGACGCCCTCGACCGAAACCGCGCCCGGCTGGCGCCGAATCGCGGCCACAATCTCGGCTTCGGGCACCGTCTCGCAGCGGCAGACAATCTGCCCCCACGCGGGGTCGGACTCAATGAGTTCTTCCTTGCGTGCAAGCGGCGCGCGGTCAAAGTCGTCCGGCACGTGGCGAATCGGATCCCAGTCGTCCCGTTCGTGCAGCTCCACGCCCGCCTCACGCATCACAAGTTCCATGCGCTCGGCAATGGCCGGCGCGCTCGCCACGCCTGGCGACTGAATGCCTGCCGCCTGGAATAGCCCCGGCACCATGGCTGACTGCCCAATAAAGAAGTCGTTCGTACCCTGAATGACCGGACGCCCGCCGGCAAATGCGCGCACCACGCGGCGCGTATCCAGATCGGGCACCAGCTTGCGCGCGCCGGTCAGCAGCGCGTTGACATCGGTCGCGTAGGTTTGTGTATCGCCCGGCTCGCGCACGGCAGCCGTGGCGGTGATCACGGTGTTGCCATGCACGGTGCCCGTCACGATAACGCCCTTGGACACCGGCGTGGGTACGGGGTAGAGCGGCATGAGTGCGCGCGGTTCCTTGTCCAGCACCACGATGTTGCCCTGGCGCCATACCATCTGGAACTCCTCGGCGCCTGCCATATGCGAGATGTCTGCGGCGCCGTTGCCCGCGGCGTTGATCAGGTAACGGCAGCGCACGTTGCCAGCGGGGGTCGCCAACGTAAAGGGCGCGTCTCCGCCCGACCCCGCGACTTCAATCACCTTCACGGGTGCGGAGCGCATAAACGTCACCCCGTTGGCCACGGCGTTCTCCAGCGCGGCGATGGCAACCTCAAACGGGTCGACAAACCCAGTCGAGGGGCACCACAACGCGCACGTTGCATCGGCACTGGCGCGCGGCTCTAATTCGTGGATGCGGTCGGGTCCGACGATTGACAGCTCTGGCACCCCGTTGGCCAGGCCATTCTGGCGCAGCTTTTCCAGATGCGCGCGGTCCTCGTCGTTAAAGCCCAACACCATCGACCCGGTGCGGCAGAACAGAAAGCCCAGCTCCTGCGCCCACGTACCGTACAACTCGCAGCCACGGGCGTTGACCTGCGCCTTTACGGTGCCCGGTGTCGGATCGTAGCCAGCGTGCACCAGGCCGCCGTTGGCCTTCGATGCGCCCAGCGCAATATCGTTAGCCGCCTCGACCACGCAAATGGACAGGTCATAGCGCGCGAGCTGCCGCGCGATGGCGCATCCGGTGATGCCCGCGCCGACAATCGCGATATCAAACGTTTCTGTCACAGTGCCTCCCAGACAAGTTGACAGGCTGTCAATAAGACTATCCTACGGTCTGCGCGTCCCCAGAGCGGCGTCAATGCGGCGAACAGCCCCGCAACACCCGCCAACGGCAGACGAGGTGAGACCCGGTAACGTCGACAACCTCGTCTGCCGACAACTATGGAAACCGTTCGTCTCGATCTGTAACAGTTAGACGAGGATTTGGGTTCCAGATGTTACAGATTGAGACGTTAGTCTGGCGCCCCTTCCGTTCGTCTCGTTCTGTAACAGTAAACAGAAGAACTGGGTTCCAGATGTTACAGATTGAGATGTTTGTGTCCGCGCCAGCCCAGCGTCTAGCCGTGGTCCCATATAAACAAACCCCGTGGTAAACTTGACCGGACTGTAAATAATCCGAAAGGTATCCGTAATGTCCAAGTACATCTCCGAGCTCATGTCGCCGCAGCTTATGGGCGTCGTCTATGCCTTCGTTGGTTTTATCATCGCCCTGTATGTGCTGTCGGTCGTCTATGTGTTCATCGACGCTCGCCGCCGCGGCGCCAGCGCCTACGTGGCATGGGGCATCATCGCCCTCATCCCGTTTGTAGGCCTCATCGCCTACCTGGTCTTGCGCCCGCACTCCTACGCGTCCGACCGCGAGGAGCAGGAGCTGGACATGGCCCTGCGCGAGCGCCAGCTTGCCCAGTACGGCACCTGCCCGCAGTGCGGCGCGCCCATCGAGAAGGACTTCGTCGTCTGCCCGGTGTGCGATACCCAGGTTCGCAACGTGTGTCCCAGCTGCCATCGCCCGCTCGATGCGCATTGGAAGGTCTGCCCCTACTGCCGAACTCGCATCCAGTAACGCATCCATCGCCGGGCCGGCCGCAAGCCACGGGCACGCCGCAAGCCACACGCACCCCGACCCACACGATGAAGCGTGCGTAGAAAATCGCCCGCCGTGCCATTAAGGTGCGGCGGGCGCTTGTATACCAAGGCAACCTGCCTATAATGATGCAAGTTAAAACGCCGAGCGCATCGCACGCACTTGCATCAGGCATCCGAGAGGAGAAAACATACCCATGAAGGCACTCTACAATGACGGTTCGGTGGCCGAGCTCCCGCAGGACGAGGTCACGCACGTCATCCGCCACTCCGCCGCGCACATCATGGCGCAGGCCATCAAGCGCCTGTACCCCCAGGCCGACTTTGCCTACGGTCCCGCGACCGACAACGGCTTCTACTACGACGTCGACCTGCCCGAGGGCGTCAAGATCAGCGAGGACGACTTCCCCGCGATCGAGGCCGAGATGAAAAAGATCGTCAAGGAGAACCTCAAGTTTTCCGTGTACGAGAAGCCCCGCGCCGAGGCCATCGCCCTTATGGAGGAACGCGGCGAGAAGTACAAGGTCGAGCACATCGGCGACCTGGACGACGACGCCCGCATCACCTTCTACCAGCAGGGCGACTACATCGACATGTGCGTCGGCCCCCACATCTGCTACACCAAGGCGCTGAAAGCCTTTAAGCTTACCGGCGTCTCGGGCGCTTACTGGAAGGGCGACAAGGACAACAAGATGCTCACCCGCATCAACGGCGTCGCCTTTGCCACCAAGGAAGAGCTCGACGAGCACATGCACATGCTGGAGGAGGCCAAGAAGCGCGACCACCGCAAGATCGGCCGCGAGATGGACCTCTTTATGATGCGCGACGAGGCCCCCGGTTTCCCGTTCTTCCTGCCTAACGGCATGATCCTTAAGAACACGCTGCTGGACTACTGGCGCGAGATTCACCATAAGGCCGGCTACGTGGAAATCTCCACGCCGCTCATCATGAACAAGCAGCTGTGGAAGACCTCGGGCCACTGGGACCACTACAAGGACAACATGTACTCCACCGTTATCGACGACGAAGAGTACTGCATTAAGCCCATGAACTGCCCGGGCGGCGTGCTGGTGTACGCCTCCAAGCCGCACTCCTACCGCGAGCTGCCCATCCGCGCCGGCGAGATTGGCCTGGTGCACCGCCACGAGTTGCGCGGCGCCCTGCACGGCCTGTTCCGCGTCCGCTGCTTTAACCAGGACGACGCCCACCTGTTTGTGCGTCCCGACCAGCTGACCGACGAGATCGTGGGCGTGGTCAACCTCATCGACTCCGTGTACCAGAAGTTTGGCTTTAAGTATCACGTTGAGCTTTCCACCCGCCCCGAGGACTCCATGGGTTCGGACGAGGACTGGGCTCGCGCCGAGGAGGGCCTGCGCACCGCTCTGGAGCAGCTGGGCATGGACTACGAGGTCAACGAGGGCGACGGCGCCTTCTACGGCCCCAAGATTGACTTCCACCTAGAGGACTCGCTCGGCCGTACCTGGCAGTGCGGTACCGTGCAGCTCGACTTCCAGATGCCGCTCAACTTTGATCTGGAGTACGTGGACGCCGATGGCACCAAGAAGCGCCCCATCATGCTGCATCGCGTGTGCTTTGGCTCCATCGAGCGCTTCATTGGTATTCTGATTGAGCACTTTGCGGGCAAGTTCCCCACCTGGTTGGCCCCCGTGCAGGTCAAGGCACTTCCCGTCTCTGAGAAGAGCCGCGACTACGCCCACGAGGTATGCGCCAAGCTGGAGGAGGCCGGCATTCGCGTGGTCTGCGACGACCGTGACGAGAAGATCGGCTACAAGATCCGCGAGGCCCGCAGCATCGACCGCGTGCCCTACATGCTCATCCTGGGCGAGAAGGAGGTCGAGGCCGGCAACATTTCCGTCCGCGATCGTTCCAACGAGACCGTTCAGATGAGCGTCGACGAGTTTGTTGCGAAGGTGACCGAGGAGATTAAGACCCGCGCCTAAGGCAAACTTCACAACAATTAACAAAGGCGTCCGTCTACAAAGGGCGGTCGCCTTTTTTCATGCCGAAATAAGAAAAGCCGCTGGTTGAGCGGCTTTTTTTGTTGCACAAAAAGGTACAGGTTTTTATAGAGGGGTATGGAGATGTACCTACTAGCAGTACATTTTGAGTAATCTGGGCAAACGCTGATTAATTGCTCGTATAATGTTGTCTGTCGAAAGATACAAAAACCTGTACTTTTGCGACTGCGCCTAGCTGCGAGCGAGAAGCCTGTTCTAAACGCCCCTGCATTTGCGTGCATCGCAAAGCCAAAAGAGGGGGCGAAAACATGGAACAGATGGCACGGCGCCAAGAGCAGCTGCCGGGCGCATTTAACGGCGCCACCAACAACAGCCAGCACGGCCGCGTCCGCTGGTATCTGGTCCGCACCCCCAACGGTAAAGAGCGCGAGACCTGCGAAAAGGTCCGCTGCATTATCCCGCATGAGCTGATGCAGGACGCTTTTGTGATGCAAAAGGAGTTCTGGTTTAAGCGGGACGGCGCCTGGTCGCTCCAAACCAAACCTATGTACAAGGAATATTTCTTCGTCGCCACGCACGATGCCGCCGCGTTCGATAGGGCTTTGGCCCAGCTGAGCTTTGGCTGCCGCATCGCCGGTAGTAGGGAGCGGGCGTACATGCCCATGCCGGACGATGCGCAGGACTGGTACCGCAGTGTGCTAGACGATGACGGCGTGGTGCGCAACAGCGTAGCGCGCATAGAAGACGGCGTGTTGCACATAGAGCAGGGTCCCTTGGTGGGGCAAGAGGCCCGTGTAAAGAAGATTGACCGTCATAAGCGCTGGTGCCTGGTAGATGTGGGCGAGGGTGACTCCACATTTAGGGAGCTGCTACCGCTCGACGTTCCCAGCAAAACGTAAGGGAGACGTTGTACCGGCAATTTATTTGGTTTTTGGATTCATAGATGGGGGGGTCCTGGGGACAGGAACGTGAGTTTTATTGTGGCTGCTAAAGAAGTAACAGAGAACAATGCGCCCGTGGGGGCGGCGCTGATCGCTCAGGCCATGGACCGGCGTGAGGGCGCTGGCCGCTACAGGGCCATGCAATCCATCATGGACTGGGACCGCTCGCGCCTGGCATATAGGGCAGTGAAGCGCGCATTCGACATCGTGTTCAGCGGTGCCGTGCTCGTCGTCATCGCTGTGCCCAGCCTGGTGCTGGCCGCGGCCATCCGACTGGAGAGCAAGGGCAGCCCCTTCTATAGTCAGATCCGCGTTGGCCGCACCCGTCCCGACGGTAGTTTGACTACCTTCCGCATGTGGAAGTTCCGCTCCATGTACAAGGACGCCGACGAGCGCCTCGCCGAGCTCAGGGAGCAGAACGAGATCGCCGGCGCCATGTTCAAGATGAAGAATGACCCGCGTGTCACCAAGATTGGAAAGTTCATCCGTAAGCACTCCATCGACGAGTTCCCGCAGTTCCTGAACGTGTTCATGGGTCAGATGTCCGTCGTCGGCCCGCGCCCGCCGCTGCCCAACGAGGTCGCGGAGTATACCGAGTACGACCTGCAGCGCTTGGCTGTGAAGCCGGGCATTACCGGCTGGTGGCAGGTGACTGACCGCAACGATACCGACTTCGACGGCATGGTCCGCCGTGATTTGGAGTACATCGCCATGTGCGGCCCCATCACGGACTTGAAGATTGTTCTCCTCACTGTCGTTGAGGTCTTTACCGGTGGAGGTGCTTGCTAAATGACTGAACCGGTTAGGGTGGCTCAGGTTGTTGGCAAGATGGTTGGCGGCGGCGTCGAAGCTGTCGTTATGAATTACTATCGTCACATCGATCGCGGTAAAGTGCAGTTTGACTTTCTTGTTGATTCCGATTCGACGCTTGTTCCCCGTGACGAGATCGAATCGCTCGGTGGCAGGGTCTTTGAGATACCGCCCTATCAGCATGTAGCTGAATACCAGCGAGAGCTTCAGCGTCTCTTTAAGCAAGAGGGCTGGAAGATTGTCCATAGTCACATCAACGCGCTTTCGGTCTTTCCTCTTCGTGCTGCGAAGAAGGCGGGTGTCCCCGTGCGTATCGCCCATAGCCATTCTACGAGTGGTAAGGGTGAGTATGCCAAGAATGCCCTAAAGGCCGTGCTGAAAACGCAATCAAACCGGTATCCGACTCACCGTTTTGCATGTAGTAAATTCGCTGGTGAATGGTTATTTGGATCGAGTTCTCAATTTGTAGTCATGCGCAATGCTGTCGACTTGTCTGTTTTCGCGCCAGATGATGAGGATCGCCTAAGGACGCGGCGATCACTTGGTGTTGCTGACGGACAGCTTCTAATTGGGCACATTGGTCGTTTTACAGAGCAGAAGAATCACTCATATTTGCTTAATATATTCGATCAGGTTTTAAAGATTCGTAATGATGCAGTTTTAGTTTTGGTTGGTTCTGGTCCGTTGGTTGAACAGATAAAGGACCAAGCTGATTGTCTGGGGATTAGCCATTCTGTTCGGTTTTTGGGCACTAGAAGCGACGCAGCATCTTTATATCGAGCATTTGATGTTTTCTGCCTGCCGAGCCTGTATGAAGGCCTCCCAATGGTCGGAGTTGAATGCCAGGCATCGCATACACCCATTCTTGCGTCTGATACCGTTACCTCTGAGACCGCTGTTACATCCATGATGCAATTTGAATCACTTTCTAGCTCCTGTATAAAGTGGGCCGAAAGACTTATTGAGTTGAGCACAGAGGTCTTCGCGCCTGGCGACGATGCCGGTTTGCAGGTATTTGAAATTAATGCTGCGGCCAGAGTGTTATTGGATTGTTATATGACCTATTTAGGTTCTGTTGATTAAGGGGATAGCTTGACTATTACATGCTCTAAGCGAGTCGCAGTCGCGTCGTGTCATGACAAAATCAACTTTGGCAGCGTTCTTCAGGCGTACGCGACCCAGCGTGCCCTTGAGGAGCTGGGAGTTGAAGTCAATACTATTGATAAACGTGGCCTGGGTCATGCTATTTCTGAAGGACGCAATGATTACTATCTTGAGCATCTATTTGATGTAGATCTTTATCGTGCAAAGCTGGGTTTTGTAAAGCATCGCATCAAGCAGAAGCTTGATGCTGACTTTGGAAAGAAAATGGCAAAGAGGAAAAGTGCATTTTCATCTTTCGAGTCAACACATTTTAGTTTTACTCCTCAAGCCGCTTCGTTTGAAGAACTTGGGGCGCTTGTGGCTGATTATGACAGCGTTGTTGTTGGCAGCGATCAGCTTTGGCTGCCTGTTAACATTGCTGGTAGGTACTTTACACTATCTTTCGTGCAGCTTCCTGTCCGCAAGGTGTCTTATTCCACTAGTTTTGGAGTATCTTCCCTTTCTGAAAAATATCTTCGTAAAACAAAAGATTTTCTTTCCGATTTTTCGGCCATTTCTGTTCGCGAGGATACGGGAGCGGATTTGGTAGAGAAAGCTACGGGCGTCCGATGCTCTGTTGTATGCGACCCTACGATGCTGCTGGCTAGAGATCAGTGGGCAAGCCTTGCTTGTTCCTCCTCGATTGACGTTCCTGACGAGCCCTATGTTTTCTGCTATTTCATGGGTAAGAATGCATGGAATCGTGAATGTGCCCAAGAGCTTGCCAAGCAGCATAATTTGAAGATCGTCGCCATTGCTCATCCCGATGAATATGTTAAGGCTGATGACGATTACGCGGATTATTATCCTTGGGAAGCCGGTCCGGCTGAGTGGGTCAACTTGATTGCCCATGCTTCGTATGTCTGTACTGACTCTTTCCACGGAAGCGTTTTCTCAAATATTTTTGAGGTGCCCTTCTTCTCGTTCCGTCGCCACGAGAATATGGGTGCTCAGTCTACGAACTCACGTATTGATACATTGTTGCGTGTCCTTGGAAACTCCGATCGTATTTGCGAATCGAAGGATGCTTTCCGTGCCGCAATGGCAAATGAAATCGACTTTGTGTCAGTACGTCAACGACTTAATGTGTATAGGAATGAATCGGCCAATTGGCTTAAATCAGCTCTTGAGTTGTAGGGAACAGTATGATCTCCATCACGGACAAAAGTAAATGCTGCGGTTGCGCTGCCTGTGCTCAAAAATGTCCCAAGCAGTGCATATCAATGGAATATGACGCCGAGGGCTGCGAGTACCCCGTAGTCAATGCTGACCAGTGTATTGATTGCGGATTATGCGAAAAGGCTTGCCCAGTGCTTAATGTTGATAAGGACGAGCCTAAGTCCCAACGAGCCTTTCTAGTCCAGCATAATGATCAAAAGGTGCTTGCTGAAAGCACTTCTGGTGGAGCCTTCACTGCCCTTGCTCAGGCCGTGATTGCCAACGGCGGTATTGTGTTTGGTGCAGGTTATTTGCGCGGTGAACAGCTTGTGCGAGCCGAAGGAGCCCCTGGGCGACTTAAGGTCGGACATTTTTCTGTGGAAAGCGTTGATGAACTTTGGCGCTTCCGCAACAGTAAATATGTTCAGAGCGTTGTTGGCCCTGCGTATCCCGAGGTCAAACAACAACTAAAAACTGGACGTGAAGTTCTCTTTATTGGTACCCCTTGTCAATGCGAAGGCCTGCTTCGATTTTTGGGCGGCAAGCCGGCAAATTTACGCGTGGCAGACTTCGTCTGCCGCGCGAACCCCGCTCGCGCTGTGTTCGCGCGGCAGGTCGAATGGCTTGACGCAAAGGTTGGCGTAAAAGGTGAGACCGTTCTTTTTAGAGATAAATCACGGTTTGGCTATCGCTATTCAAATATGTGCGAGCTCGAAGGCGAGACTCTGTATGGTGAACGGCTGTACAGTGAAGGTGTCGAAACAGATCCTTACCTAAGGGCCTTTTTTGCTGATCTTTCAGATCGACCCATTTGTTACGAATGCCCGTTTAAAAAGCGTTATCGCGTTACTGATTTGACTTGCTGGGATTTCTTCGATGTTTATCGACTCTCGAAAGAGTTCGACGACAATCGGGGCGTCACTCGAGTTCTCATCCAAAGCGATGAGGGACAAGAATTGCTTGATCGAGCCTCAAGCTATGCCCGTATGAAGGAGATTGATGTTGAGGCTGCAGTAGAAGGTGTTCGTGAACTTACTAAGTCCGTGAAGCTGAATCCGCGTCGCGATGAATTCATGGCTGATGTGGCGAATCTGGATGGTGAGGAGCTTATGAATAAGTGGTTCCCCGATTCCGGAAAAGTAAAAGCCGAGCGCTTTGCTAGGCATACATGCGAAAAGCTTGGAATTTATGACCCGATGAAGCGTCTGGTTAAAAAAATCATCAAGAAGTAGCCTATTGTTCGAAAGGGAATTGATGATTCCTAAAGTTCTGCACTACATCTGGTTCGGTGGAAGTGAGCTTCCTGAACTTGAAAGAAAATGCATTGAGTCTTGGTCGAAGATCATGCCTGATTGGGAAATTCGTAGATGGGACGAAAGCAATTTCGATATAAATCAATGTGAATTTTGTCGTGAGGCATATGCCTCAAAAAAATGGGCGTTTGTCAGCGATTATGCGCGCTACAGAATACTGTATTCAGAGGGTGGAATCCTTCTCGATACAGATGTCGAAGTCCTGAAGCCTCTGGACGAGCTTTTAGATAATGAGGCTTTTGCGGGATTCATGAAGAATAATTTCTTCTTGAATCCCGGCCTCATCATGGGTTCTGAGGCCGGAAGCCATGTCATGAGCGATGTCGCAAAATTATATGAATCTATGAGATTTGAGATGCGAAAAGGCCGCAACTCTATGGATACCTCTCCGAGGGTGCTAACTGATTACCTGGAAGTGAGTTGTGCTCTTAAGAGAGATGGTTCATTTCAGCAGTTAAATGGTTTCACTGCATACCCTGCTACTTATTTTGATCCCCTAGACAGTCATAGTGGCAAGTTTGAAATTACTGATGATACATATTCTATTCACCATTATTCAGGCACCTGGTTGTCACCCGCTAAGAAGTTCCGTGTTGAAATGCGGAAAAAGCTTGCGCCAGTAATTGGACCCAAGCTGTCTTGGTTCATCTCCTCTGTTCTATCGGTACTTAGATTTGGAAGGAAGGCTTTTTAATGGTTTCGTCTGCCTTAGACCACAATAAGCCTAGGGTTTTAGTATCTGGCCTTTCAAATGGGCTGGGTGGAACCGAAATCGTTGTTGGTAGGTATATAAAGGCCCTTAGCTCATATGCTACGTTTGAATTTCTTGCAACGTCTGATTTATCAGATGTTGCATTCGTTCATGAGATGAACTCCGAAATCCACATTTGCCCGGATATTGATAGGCCTATTAAGCGCTTTGAGTATCTAGACCATCTATTTCAAGATGAACCAAATCGTTACCAGGCGGTTTGGTGTAACTTTAATCATCTTTTATATGCGGATGTCTTGCGAGCAGCTCAACGGGCGAATGTCTCTGTCCGCATTGCTCATTCTCACAATTCTCGTTTTTTGGGCGGTTTGCCGACTCAAGTTATAAGCCGTTTTAATCGCCGTGCGGCGTTACGTAATTCTAATGTTAGGCTTGCGTGTTCAAAAGAAGCGGGTTCATTCTTCTGGGGCGATAATTTTCAGGTGCTTCCAAATGCCTTAAATTTTAATGACATGGAGTACGATCCTGTCAGCAGGGTAGTAATTAGGGAAGAGTTCGGCCTTTCGTCAAAAGATTTTCTTATTGGTACTGTTGGACGTTTGACTAGTCAAAAGAATCATATTTTTCTTTTAAAGATAATGAAGGAACTGCTAACAGTTAAATCCAACTGTAAATTAATGATTGTTGGCGATGGCCCCCTACACAAGAGTCTTCAGGAATCTGCGGCTAAGCTGGGTATCTCATCTAGTGTCTTGTTTGCAGGCGAAAGAAAAGATATTAAAGACATTCTGTCTTCATTTGACTGTTTTGTATTTCCATCTACGTTTGAGGGCCTTGGTGTTGCCGCAATTGAAGCCCAGCTTAACGGATTACCTTGTGTCTGTTCATTTGGCGTTCCAGATGCGGCTGATATTTCTGATAAATTTTTAAAGTGTTCCTTTAATGTTGCCGAATGGATTG
Organism: Collinsella sp.; assembly: GCA_019419585.1. GTDB lineage: Bacteria > Actinomycetota > Coriobacteriia > Coriobacteriales > Coriobacteriaceae > Collinsella. The sequence goes on from DXZQ01000011.1 coordinate 78,224, forward strand.
ACGCAATTATTTCTATGGGTCGTCCAAATAAGCTTGCGGGGGGGGCGTCTGTTTATGACGTCAACAAGCAAGCAAGTAAATTGCTGTCAATCTTCCTTGGTCGACAATCCTCTCGTGAGCGTGATTGTGCCGATGTATAACGCTGAAAAAACGATTCAAAAGACATTAAATAGTCTTCAGCGTCAGAGTGTGAGCAACATTGAAATAATTATTGTTGATGATGGGTCGACAGATCGTGGCGCTGAGCTAGTTATGGCTATTGCAGAGGGCGACAACCGGATTAAGCTGATTAGTCAAAACAATAGTGGTGTATGCGTGGCGCGTAATAGGGGTATCGATGAGGCCTCCGGTGATTGGGTGGCATTTGTTGATGCTGACGATATGCTGCCTATAAATGCAGTTAGGCTGTTGCTTGAATCCTCAGATGGCTGTAGCTTGGTTATCGGGGCTCTACTGAATGAGCATGGCGATTATTCGGGCAAGGCTATAAGCATCGACTGGAAAACAGCATGCTCTCTTAGCCTTGCATTTTGGGATAATGTTAATAAAGTTCCGTTTTCGAGCTTTACTAAAGGTGTTGGATTCCGAAGCGTTTGTGGAAAGATATTTAAGAAATCATTATTCCGGAATGGTTTTCTTAAATTTGAAGATGGCATTCGTTTCGGTGAAGACGCGTTGTTTATGGTAGATGCTTATCGTCTGGCTGAAAGTGTAAAAGTAGTGGACTCGGCGGTCTATTGCTATGTCAACAATAGTGATTCAGTAACGAGAAATACTGATATCTCGGCTATCGAGAGTGTTGATAATTTACTGGTAAAACTATATGAGCTATGTCACGTGAATCCGGATTTAAGCGAACTATATAAGCAATCTGCAGTCAGGGAAGTCTTATCTTTGATTCGTAATTGTGCACGTTTGGAATCGAATCAGCTTTTTAAGCCTGTCTCTAATATGGTCTGCCAGTCGTATTTCAGCTATTTAATGGAAGGCTTTGCTTCTCACCGCTATTCACGTCGATTTATCTCTGAAGTGAAAAATCGCATTACGATCCGTCTTCTTCTTGCGAGGCGTGTTATGGCTGCAATTGGCTTTGCTAAGTTTGTTTATGGGGTACGTTAATTGAATTTGACTAATGTGGAAAGATCATGGACTGAGATTATACGAGCAAATGCCGGGGCTGTACTGTTCAGCTTTGCTTTGGCTTTATTTTCAGTTTCCTATTATATTGGATCAGTAAATGCTACCAATGTGTTTGGGATTTCTCTTGCGGTGCTTTCGCTGGTTCTTGAGTTGTTTGCCTTAGCGTTTCTACTGCTGAAGCTTTTACTACAAAAGACTTCTCATGTGAAAGTGCTAGTTGGCTTGCTGCTGATTTTAATTTGCGTCGGGTCGCTGAAATCAAATAAAGCCCCTCAGATTATTTGGTTGGCGCTGTTTTGCCTTTGCGCTGAAGACGTCCCTGAATACTACATCTCAAGGTCTATTCTTGTATCGTCCGTCTTTATGCTATTGATGGTTGTTGGTCTCAATAGTGTCGGTGCCATTCCTTCTGTATTAATGTCGCGCGGTAGCAATTTTGTACGAGATTCGATGGGTTTTGCCCATCCTAATAATTTTGGACAGCTTTTGTTTATTGCTTATTCTGCTTCTATTTTTGAGCTGAAAGGCAGAAGCGGTCTTGCGGGCATCTTCTGTTTCGCAATTGCTTTTTTCGTAGCTGATTCAAAAACTTCTGCAGCAGGCATTTTCGTAATGGCCTTGTATTCGGTTATTTCATTCAGAAGTCCCCGTTCAAAACCATATGGGTCCCTATTTACTTTTTTACCGCTTTTTCTGGCGATTGTTAGTATAGCCCTGCCCTTTATGTGGTCCCATGGTGCCAATAAATGTCTTGTTCAGCTTGATAATTTAATGACCAACCGGATTTTTTATTCCGCCTATTATTTTGAAAACTACCCTCTGACTGTTTTTGGTAATGACTTAACGGCCATAGTTTCGCTGCCGTCTGCAACGGGTGGTTATTTAATACAAACAAGAGTCATGCTTGACAATGCATATTGTCGACTACTTATTCAATACGGTTTGATCCCATTTACCGCGTTTGTTGCTTTCTATTGCGTAGCGATAAATAAAGCGCGTATTTCGGCCCACGTGACATTCATGGGCTTGGTCTTGTATTCCCTAATGGGGTTTGTTGAATGCGGAATGTTATATCCAGCATGTAATTTCTTTATGCTTATGGCGCTGCCCGCCTTTTCAGATAAGGGGCCCTGTCAATCCAGGGTGCCATCAAAGGATGTTGTGGAGATGGCTAAATAATGGCTAAAATTAATACTACCAAGTCAGACATTATATGGAACTATGTAAGCACTGTTCTTTCAATGGGGAGCAGCTTCCTTCTTCTTCCGTTTCTGCTTGCTTACTTATCTAACGCCGAACTTGGTCTCTGGTACACTTTTGTTGCCATTGGGAATTTAACGCTGTTATTTGAATTTGGCTTTACACCAACTTTTGCGAGAAATATTGTCTATTGTCTTAGCGGTGCGCGTAGCATTAGCAAGAGCGGCTACGATTCATCTCAAGTTGGTGATTCTGTAGACTATGAGCTGCTTGGCAAATTGATTAAAACATCCCGGATTGTTTACGCGTTAATTTCTTGCGTTGTCCTGATGCTTACCGCTACAGTTGGAACTGCCTACATTTCTTCAATTTCAAGTGCTATTGATCCCTTTTCTTGTTGGACCGCATGGTTAATTTTTTGTTTTGATGTGTTTTTTAATCTATTCTTTTTTCATTATACGACCTGCCTGAGAGGGTTCGGGGATATTTCCGCTGAAAGCAGGGCAAAGTCTTATGGTCGCATTGGGCAGCTTGTGGTTTCTGCGTTTTTGCTGTTTATGGGTTTTGGCATCATTGGCGCTGCCATCGGTTATCTGTTTAATGACATTGTGCTGAGATTTTTTTGCGGTCGCTTTCTGGAGGTTCACTCAGAGGCGATAAAAAAAGCAAACGATGCTTGTACGGGTGTTTCTATTTCTGAAATAAAAGAAACGTTTATTTCAGTGGCTTATTTGGCGTGGAGGGACGGCGTTGTTCAACTTTGCTGCTATGCTTCCACTCAGTTGAGTTCGCTGCTCTGCTCCTATTTTCTTGGTGTGGAGGTTAACTCTCAGTATTCATTAATTATTCAAGTTGGCGGTGCAATTTACGGGTTTGCCAGCGCCTACGTTCGATCTTTTATTCCAATGTTTCAATCTGCTTATGCTGGTGGCGAAGTTCAGACTGCACGAAAAATTATTGAAAAAAGTCTGTCTCTATATTGGATTTTAATTGTTGTATGCACGATCGGTGTCTGGTTTGTCGGCTTCCCAGTCTTGTTCCTAGTTAAGAAAGGTTTTTCCCCCGACGGGCTTCTTTATTTCGCCTTGGTTGTTTATCTTGCGGTTTGGAACCATCATTCATTGTGTTGTAATTACATTATCAGTACGAATGAAATCCCCTATCTCCCGGCTTATATAGTTTCGGCTATTGCAGGTTTTGTATTGTCGTATGTCTTAATTTCCTTTACTGGCATGGGCGTCTGGGCGCTTGTGGTTGGTAATGGGGCCGCTCAGCTTGCATATAATAATTGGAAATGGCCTATATACCTTGCGCGTAAATTCTCTTCCCATTATTTTGCGTTGATTAGAGCTGGTCTCATGCAGTGGTCCTGCGCATTGAAGAAATAAGTGTTAATCACTGCTTTAATGTGACTTATGATTTCGATCGCGCCGATAGTGCCGAGAAAGTGGTGTAGAGTCCGATCCGAAGTAAGTTGCATGGCGTTGGGGAGCAGAGCCTGCTCGGCAGATCACCATTTAGATGCAAGGCCTATAACCCGATCGCAAACCTCCAACGCAGCAGATCGATGCGTGACGATGATGACGGTATGACCGAGATTTCGCATGCGGTCCAGCATTTCTCGCTCGGTCTTGGGGTCGAGGGCCGATGTGCATACATCGAGCAGAAGCACGGGGGAGTCGGAGCAGACCGCACACGCAACGGCAAGGCGCTGGTCCAGGTCCCCATACCAGTTGTCGTTGGTGTCGTCCCAGGTTAGGTCCATCTGGCACCATTTGCCGTCGATCTTTACGGTGTTCCAGGTGTGGCCGTTGCCGGTGATGCGGCCGTTGGCGATTCCCGCGGCGTCAAGGAGCTTGGGGTAGATGCGCTGGTAGCTTTCGCAGGTGCCCTGGTGGCGCGTGAGGCCGCTTTCGGCCGAGCACCAGTTAAGGTCGTGGTCGTATTCCAGATGGTCAAGAGTCCAGTCGTGCAGCCACAGGGCGCGGGCGTAGTCGGACCCGTCGGTATCGGCGCTGCATTTGTCGACTGCGGACTTCACGATGGCGCTGACCGCCGGATAGGCGTCGTCGTTCGCGCTCGCAAACACGTTTGAGCGCAGATAGTACACGCCGGCCGCCTTATCCATCAGGTAAAAGCGCAGGTAATAGGTGCCGCTAGCGGTCATTTCGAACTGGTAGTCGTGCGATGTGCATTCGCCGGTGTATTGCTGCCACTGGTTACGGCTGGGGTCGGCAACGCTTTCGCTGCTACCGTCGGGATCCATATACGTCGGTGCGTCCATGCGGAATTGGTACGCACCGCTTCCGCCCGTCGTAGTCACATGGAACGTGGTCTCCTGGCCGAGCCTCGGGTCGTTCCATTGGACGGTGAGCGTGATGTCGCCGCTTTGCGCGGTGGTGCTGTGCTGGTAGTTCGCGGCCGCGTTCGCCGGTTTGATTTCAAATGGGATCGCGCAGGTGCCGCTGTAGTTCTGGTCGTCGGCGGTCACAACGGCGGTCGCCTGACCGATGGCTACGTTGTTCTCGTAGGCGACAGTGTACTGGTCGCTCGGCACGGTCGACGACGTGACGGTGGGCATCACGGGATTGCCCGTGTAGCGAATGTCGGTGTCCTCGATACTGAACATGCTGGCGTCGATCGGCTGCGTTGCGTTGGCCGTTACATTGGTGCCGGAGGCGGCGCTGATTTGATCGTTTGCCCGGGCTTGGCCCGACGTGGTTTCGGCTGGGCTCTCGTTAGGTTTGCCGGCGCTTTGCGCGGCGGGTTCTGGCGCACTGGCGATTTCGGCAAGCGCGGGTGACGGGATAAAACCAACCGTCATTACGAGCGAGAGCGCGATGGAAAGGACGCAGGAGGCAGGCTTACGCATGACGGCCCCTTTTCTGTAATCGGAACAGGTACGATTCTGCAAGCGTACCGGCATTTCAACGATTGCAGTATAAACGAAAAACCGCAGGTTGTAGACGAGTTTGGCGTGTTTCAAGGGCGCGGTAAGCATTTGCCTTTCCAAGCGATGTTGCGAACGCAGACTGGTGATTGCTTGCTGGCTTGTGGTGGTGTTTGGGTTGCTAAGCGAGGGCTGCTTGTTGCGTGGGTTGGTTTTATTGGTGTGGGTTTGGACACTGTATGGAGACTGTCTCTTATACACATCTGACGCTGC
>DXZQ01000012.1 GCA_019419585.1 Collinsella sp.
CTTGACTGGCAGTCAAGAGGTCAGGGGTTCGATCCCCCTCGTCTCCACCCAAGAATCTGAGAGCCTCCGAGTTAGTTCGGAGGCTTTTTTCATACACGGTGTTATAAGGGCTTGTGGCGCAACGGTTAGCGCAGGGGACTCATAATCCCTGGGTTCTGGGTTCGAATCCCGGCAGGCCCACCATTGAATCTGCAGGTCGTGCCTAGTGCGCGACCTTTCTATATGTATGGGGCGGACTAGAGACTTGTAGGATCTGCTCATTGAGATGCTCATTGAGATTTCTCATAACGAAAAAAAGTTCTTGCAATGCTTCTCGATGCATGGTTATAATCTTTTTGTTGCTTGGGGGCGTAGCTCAGCTGGGAGAGCGCTTGACTGGCAGTCAAGAGGTCAGGGGTTCGATTCCCCTCGTCTCCACCCGAGCATTGAATGAGGCTCCAACGCAAGTTGGGGCCTTTTTTCATATTGGCACACAAGGTCAAAGGCGGCACCATGATCCTCCAGGTCGACAAGATCGAAAAAAGCTTCGGCGCACGCGTCCTCTTTAGCGGCGCGTCCTTCCAGATCAACCCCGGCGAGCGCTTCGCGCTCGTGGGCCCCAACGGCGCCGGCAAAACCACTATGCTCAAAATCATCATGGGCATCGACAGTCCCGACTCCGGCCAGGTCCAGTACGCAAAGGACTGCCAGGTGGGCTACCTAGAGCAGGAAACTAATCTGGAACAAAAGGACACCACTATCCTCGCCGAGGTCATGGCCGCCGCCAAGGAAATCCGCCGCATGGGCGAGCGCGCTAACGAGCTGCAGGCCCAAATCACCGAGCTCTCCGAGCAGGGCAAGGACGTCGACGCACTCCTTAACGAGTACGGCCAGGTCCAGGACCGCTTTGAGCACCTGGGCGGCTACGAGCTCGAGAGCAACGCCCGCAAAATCCTTTCCGGCCTGGGCTTTAAGGTCACCGACTTTGAGCGCCCATGCTCCGAGTTCTCGGGCGGCTGGCAGATGCGCATCGCGCTCGCCAAGCTCTTCCTGCGCCACCCCGACCTGCTGCTGCTGGACGAGCCCACCAACCACCTGGATCTCGAAAGTGTCCAGTGGCTGCGCGGCTTTATCGCCAACTACGACGGCGCCGTCCTCATCGTCAGCCACGACCGCGCCTTCATGGACGCCTGCGTCGACCACGTCGCCGCACTCGAAAACCGTCGCGTGACCACTTACACCGGCAATTACAGCAGCTACCTCAAGCAGCGCGAGGACAACCTGGAGCAGATGCGCGCCAAGCGCGCCGCCCAGGAGCGCGACATTGCCCATATGCAGGTCTTCGTTGACAAGTTCCGCTACAAGCCCACCAAGGCTGCCCAGGCTCAGGAGCGCATCCGCAAGATCGAGCAGATCAAAAAGGAGCTTGTCATCCTGCCCGAGGGCCACAAGCACATCGACTTTAAGTTCCCCGACCCGCCGCGCTCCGGCGATATGGTCGTGGGCCTGGAGGGCGTCTCCAAGTCCTACGGCAACAAACACATCTACAGCGATATCGACCTCAAGCTCTACCGCGGCGAGCACGTGGCGCTCGTCGGCCCCAACGGCGCCGGCAAGTCCACGCTCATGAAGATCATCGCCGGACTGGAGCCGCCCACCACCGGCACCCGCGACCTGGGCACCAACGTGGGCGTGGCCTATTACGCCCAGCACGCGCTCGAGGGCATGACCGAGTCCAACACCGTCCTGCAAGAGATCGACACCGTCACGCCCAAGTGGACCGTGCCGCAGCAGCGCAGCCTACTGGGCGCCTTCCTGTTTAGCGACAACGATTCCATCGAGAAACAGGTTCGCGTCCTCTCCGGCGGCGAAAAAGCGCGTCTGGCCCTGGCCAAGATGCTCGTGGCCCCCGAGGCGCTCCTGTGCCTGGACGAGCCCACCAACCACTTAGACATCGATTCGGTGGACATGCTCGAGAACGCCCTGCAAAATTTCCCCGGCACCATCGTGCTGATCAGCCACGACGAGCACCTGGTGCGCGCCGTGGCCAACCGCGTCATCGACATCCGCGACGGACAAGTCACGGTCTACGACGGCGACTACGACTACTACCTCTACAAGCGCGAGGACCTCGCAGCCCGTGCCGCCGCCGAGACGGCAGGGGAGAGTGCGCCGGCCACGGCCAAGTCCACCAAAGCCAGCGCCGCCCAGGCCGACACCCCCGCAGCTGCCCCCAAACCCGCCGAGGGCAAAAAGACCAAGGAGCAAAAGCGCGCCGAGGCCCAAGCCCGCGCAGCGCTCAATAAAAAGCTCAAGGGCGTGCGTAACCAGCTCAAGAAGATCGAGACGGAGCTCGACAAAAAGCGTGCTCGCTATGACGAGCTTATGGAATTGATGGCGAGCGAAGAGCTTTATGCCGATCAAGACAAGTTCAACGCCGCGCTGGGGGAATATAACGGCCTTAAGCAAAAGCTGCCCAAGCTCGAGGACGAATGGCTGGAGCTTTCCACCCAGATCGAAGAGGAGACCGCGCGTGAACTCTCGTAAGGCCGCTGCCGTGGCGATGAGCATCATCGCCATCGCCTGTCGCATCTGCGGCATTTTTATGAGCGCGATGACCGTGCTGCTGTGCTTTAGCGGTCTCACCGCCAAGCTGCAGATCGTAGGCTTTGTCGTTGAGCTTTCGCGCGCACTGCCGAGCGCCATCGCCGGCTATGGCGTCATCACGTCGCCCTTTGGCGGCGTGTTCCGCCTGGATTACGCCATCGTCGCCGTGATCCTGTTTGTGATCGACTACCTGCTCACGCGCGCCTCGCGTCGCGTCCGCTAGGGGAGCGCCATGTCCAGCAGCTACCTCATGAACCTGCTCGCCAGCGCCGTTGCCGTCATCGTGGGCATCGTGATCCACGAGAGCGCACACGCCGCCGCGGCCTGGGCGCTCGGCGACAAGACGGCCCGTTCGCGCGGCCGCGTGTCGCTCAACCCGCTTAACCATATCGACCCGTTTGGCACCATCATCCTGCCGCTGCTCATGCTCGCGGCCGGCGGCCCGGTGTTCGCCTTCGCCAAGCCCGTGCCCGTCTACCTTAACAACCTCAAGCACCCCAAGCGTGACGAGGTCCTGGTGAGCGCAGCCGGCCCCGCATCGAACATCGCGCTCGCGTGCCTCGCTGCCGCCCTCATGCACGCGGCATATGGCAGCCTCTATACCGGCATGTCCTTTGCCATGGCGTCACAGATCATGAACTTCGGCGCCACGTTTATCGTGGTCAACCTGTCACTCGCGTTCTTCAACCTCATCCCGATCCCGCCGCTCGATGGCTCGTCGATCATCGTGCCGTTCCTCAAAGGCAAGGCGCTCGCCAACTACTACCGCCTGCAGCAATACGCTATGCCCATCCTCATCCTGGTGCTGTACCTGCTGCCTATGTGGACCGGCATCGATGTAATCGGCCGCTATTTCGACGTTACCGTGTATCCGCTTGCTGAGCAGCTGCTCAACTTCGCAATCGCCGGCATCTAAGGTAAACTTACAGGTCGACCGCGCAAAACGGTCGCAACATGCACCCAAACCGCGCCGCGAAGGCGCCGTCAAAGGAGGTCGAAGATGTCGTATCGCGTGTCGACGCAGGTCTACAGCGGGCCGTTCGACCTGTTGCTGCAGCTGGTAACCCGCCAAAAAGTAGATATCGGCGCCATCTCCATTAGCGAGGTGGCCGAGCAGTACCTTGCCGAGGCCGAGCGCATCGAGGCGCTGGACCTGGACGTGGCGAGCGACTTTTTGCTGGTCGCGGCAACCCTTTTGGACATCAAGGCCGCCTCTCTGGTGCCGCAGAAGGCCCCGCGCAAAGCCGATGACGACGATGACGAGTTCGACGAAGACCTCGAGGAGCTCAGCACGCTCGACGGCGATGCCCTACGCGAGGTCCTGATCCAGCGCCTGATCGCCTACAAGCAGTTTAAAGGCGCGGCTGCGGCCCTCGGTGCCCGCATGCAGGCCGAAAGCCGCATGCACCCGCGTGTGGCCGGCCCCGACCCCGAGTTCCTGGGGCTCATGCCCGACTACCTGGCCGGCATCACCCTGCGCGGTCTGGCCGTCATCTGTGCCGACCTGGACGGCAAGCGACAGACCTTCTTGCTGGAGGCCGAGCACGTGGCACCGCATCGCGTGCCGCTCGACCTGACCGTGGCCTCAGTCGACCGCTTTACCATGACGCACCAAACCTGCACCTTCCGCGAGCTGTTGGACGGCGACGCCACCACCGAGCAGCTCGTCGTTACCTTCCTAGCAATGCTCGAGCTAGCCAAGCGCGGCTCGCTCACGCTGAGCCAGGACGAGATCTTCGGAACCATCTGCATCAACCGAGTCGAGGGCGCCGAGGCATACGTGCCCGGCGAGGGCCCCGATCTCACCGAATAGGAGCCGCAACCATGTCAACCCTTTCCACGCTGGAGGCAAACAGCCTCAAAGGCGCCCTCGAGGCGCTGCTGCTGGTGTCGAGCGACCCGGTGAGTGCGCCCGCGCTGGCAGATGCGCTGGATATCGCCCCCGGCGAGTGCGCATCGCTGCTCGCCGAGCTCAAGGTTGAGTACGAGGAGGCCAACCGCGGCTTTCAGCTGCGTGAGGTCGCCGGCGGTTGGCGCCTGTTTACGCACCCCGCCTACCACGACGTGGTCGAGGCCTATGTGTTGAGCTGGGACACGCAAAAGCTGTCGCAGGCCGCGCTCGAAACACTGGCCGTCATCGCATACCACCAGCCCGTGACGCGCGAGGTGGTCAAGGGCATCCGCGGCGTCAATTCCGACGGCGTCATCGCGTCGCTCGTGGACAAGGGCCTGGTGCGCGAGCTCGGCCGCGATCCCCAGCGCGGTCAGGCCATCATCTACGGCACGACCAACGCCTTCTTGGAAAAGTTCGGTCTGCGCTCCACCCGCGACCTACCCGACCTGGAACAGTTTGCCCCCGACGAGCAATCGCGTCAGTTTATCCGCGAGCGCCTGAGCGGCCGCAGCATTCAGTCCACGCTCGAGGAGCAGGCCGAGGACCTGGACGAAGAGCGCGAACTGCTCGATACCGATGTTGAAGATGTTGAGGCAGTCGAGGACTTGGAAACCCTGGTCGTCGACGAGACCTCGGAGGATTTGCATGACGAGGACTAACGAAGTAGGGGAGACGCGCGCCATGGGCAACGCAGTACCCGCAACCGACGCACAGCCCGTCTATCCGCACACCATGCGCCTGCAGCGCTTTTTGGCGCGCGCGGGCGTGGCGAGCCGCCGTGGCTCGGAGGACCTAATGACCGCCGGCCGCGTGACCGTCAACGGCGAGGTCGCGACCGAGCTGGGCACCAAGGTCGATGTCGACCACGATCACATCGAGGTCGACGGCATGCCCGTCAAGCTCAACCAGGGCGCCGTGTACTTGATGCTCTACAAGCCGACCGGCTACCTCACCACCATGAGTGATCCGCAGGAGCGCCCTTGCGTGGCCGACCTGGTCCCCCGCGACCGCTATCCGGGACTTTTCCCGGTGGGCCGCCTGGACCGCGACACCACAGGCCTTTTGCTCTTTACCACCGACGGCGACCTGTCGCAGGACCTGCTGCACCCCAGCAAGCATGTCTTTAAGACCTACCAGGCACTCGTGGACGGCCACCTGACCGATCGCGACTTGGAACCGCTCCGCCGTGGCATCGAGCTCGACGACGGCCTGTGCCAGCCGGCGATCTGCCGCGTCATCAACGCACGCGAGGCAGAGGCTGTGGCACCGCAAGGCGTCAAGCCCGGTACCACCGCCGTGGAGGTCATCATCCGCGAGGGTCGCAAGAATCAGGTTAAGCGCATGCTGAGCAAGATTCACCACCCGGTAATCCGTCTGCATCGCTGCAACTTTGCGGGCTTGGAGCTCGAGGGCGTGGCCAAGGGCTCGTGGCGCGAGCTCACCGACCGCGAGGTGCAGATCCTTAAAGCGGGCGGCATCCCGCCCAAGCAGGCGAGCGCCAAGCGCAACGGCGGCAAGCACCAAGACACGCCCGCCAGCCGCACGCGTCACCACGGCAGCCACGGCTCCGCACCCAAGCGCAACACCTACCGCGAGCGCTACACAGGCTAGGCAACCCGCCGCGCCCCAGCGCCCGCGAACCATACAAGCATGTCAACCATCGAAAGGAAGCATTGCATGATCGTCGCCATCGACGGCCCCGCCGGTTCCGGCAAATCCACCATCGCCAAGGAGATCGCCCGCCAGTTAGGCTTTAACAAGCTCGACACGGGCGCCATGTATCGCGCCGTCACCTTCGCCGCGCTCGACCGCGGCATCGATCTGGACGACGAGACGGCCATCGACGCCCTCGCCGAGCAGATCGAGATTCGCTTTACCAACGGCACCGGCGAGGACACGCGCCTGACCATTGACGGCCAGGACGCTTCGGCCGCCATCCGCACCCCGCAGGTCGACGCCAACGTGTCCAAGGTCTCGGCCTATCCGGGCGTGCGCGCCGCCATGCTCATCCACCAGCGCCGCGCCGCCGAGGACCGCGATATCGTCGCCGAGGGTCGCGACATCGGAACCGTCGTGTTCCCCAACGCTCAGGTAAAAATCTTCCTGACTGCCGACCCGCGTGAGCGCGCCCGCCGCCGCGTGTTGCAGCGCCACCAGAACGATGCGCAGCCGCTCACCACGCCACAGCTCGAGGCCGAGGTCGACGAGACCCTCGACGCCCTTAAGCAGCGCGACAAGCTCGACAGCAGCCGCGAGGTCGCCCCGCTCGTGCCCGCCGAGGACGCCGTGCACGTCGACTCCACCGCCCACACCATCGACGAGGTCGTCTCGATAATCGAGGACCTCATCAACCAAAGGAGGTAGCCCATGCGCCTGTTTAAGCAGACGCCCGAGGATTATTACAACGCTCCTTATGCAGAGTTCCCAGCGCTCATCCGCGGCACCGTCGTCGTAGTCATGGCCATCCTTTGGGCCTTCTCCAAGCTCATGTGGCGCTGGAAGGTCGAGGACGCTGACCTGCTGTTTGAGCGCCAGGACGGCCGCGGCAGCGTGGTCATCTGCAACCACACCTCGATGGCTGAGCTCTTGGCCGTGGAGACGGCGCTGTTCTTTGGCGGCCGCCGCATTCGCCCCATCTTTAAGTCCGAGTTCGCCAAGAGCAAGATCGTACGCTGGGCCTTTAGCCGCGTGGGCGGCATTCCCGTGGAGCGCGGCACCGCCGACATGAAGTGCCTGCGCGCCGCCCAGCATGCGCTGCAGCGCGGCGAGGACGTCCTGATCTTCCCCGAGGGCACGCGCATCCGCTCGCGCGAGATCAAGCCCGAGGTCCACGGCGGTTTTGCGCTCATCGCCCAGATGGGCAAGGCGCCCGTCAACCCGCTCGCCATCTGCGGCTGGTCCGACATTACGCCTAAGGGAAAAAAGCTCATGCGTCCCAAGAAATGCTGGATTCGTGCCGGCAAGGCCGTCTCGCTTTCGGACGCACCGGCTGGGCTTAAGCGCACGGAGCGCCTGGCCTGGTTTGAGTCCGAGGCCATGAACCGCGTCTACGCCATGCGTGATGACCTGTGCGCTGAGCATCCGGGCAGGTTCTAGCCATGAGCGAGAACGTGACGAACACAGCCGCGACTGCGTCCGACCAGGACGGCGCGCCTACCATCGAGATCGCCGCCCACGCCGGCACTTGCTACGGCGTACAGCGTGCGCTCGATATGGCATTGGCGGCCGCCCCGCAGGCGGAGGAGAACGCTCGGGTTCACACCCTGGGTCCGCTCATCCATAACCCCATCGTGGTGCGCGAGCTTGCCGAGGCAGGCGTCGGTCTGGCAGAGACCCTAGACGATGCCGCATCGGGCACCGTGATCATCCGCGCCCACGGCGTGGTGCCGCAGGTGATCGATGCTGCCCGCAAGCGCGGCCTTACCGTGGTCGACGCCACCTGCCCCTACGTGAAGAAGGTCCATGTGGCAGCCGAGCGCCTGGTGCGCGAAGGCTACCGCGTGGTAGTCGTGGGCGAGCCGGGCCACCCCGAAGTCGAGGGTATTCTGGGCCACGCCGGCAATGATGCTCAGGTCGTGAGCTGTGCCGCCGACGCCAACGCCTTGTCGCTCAAGGGCAAGGTGGGCCTCGTCGTGCAGACCACCCAGACCGCGCAGAATCTCGCCGAGGTCGTGGCAGCTATCACCCCGCGCGTGCAGGAGCTGCGTGTGATCAACACCATCTGCGCCGCCACGAGTGAGCGTCAACAGGCAGCAGCCACACTTGCCAACCGCTGCGACTGTATGGTCGTCGTGGGCGGTAAGAACTCGGGCAACACCCGCCGCCTGGCGCAAATTTGCGCAGACGCCTGCGAGCGTACGTATCACATCGAGGAAGCTTCCGAGCTCCAGGCCGCGTGGTTTACCGACGCTCACCACATCGGCATCACCGCCGGAGCATCCACCCCGCAAGAACACATCGAACGCGCCGTCGAGCGCATCAAGGAGCTTTGCCGCTAACCATGGACCAGACCGTACCCGCATACGCCGCCGAGGTGGCCGATTACGGGCGCAGCCGCGACCCCGAGCCGGGTGAGGGCGCGCTCGTAAAGAACGTGCGTCCCGAATCGCCCGCGTGGGATGTGGGTATCGAGCCGGGCATGCGCGTGCTCGCGGTCAACGGCGAGCAGCTCACCGACATGATCGTGTGGCTCTGGGAAGCCGACGACGACACCGTCGAGCTGGAGGTATTCGACCCGCGCGACAACACCGTCACGCCCGTGGAGCTCGACCGCTTTCCCGGCGAGGACTGGGGCTTGGAGTTCGATGGCCCCATCTTCGACGGCATGCGTACCTGCGTTAACGCCTGCGTGTTCTGCTTTATGACCATGCTGCCCAAGGGCGGCCGCTCCACGCTCTACATTCGCGACGACGACTATCGTCTGAGCTTTTTGCAGGGCAACTTTGTCACGCTCACGAACCTCACCGACGAGGACGTGCAAAACGTCATCCAGCGCAACATGAGCCCCATGAACGTGTCGGTCCACGCTGTGAGCCCCGACGTCCGCCGTCGTATGATGGGCCGTAACGCCCAGCGAGGCATGGACGTACTCGAGACCATCATGGCCGCCGGCATCGAGATTCACGCGCAGATCGTGTTGTGCCCCGGCATGAACGACGGCGAGGAGCTGGAAAAGACCCTGCGCTTTTGCGAGGAACATGAGCAGATCACCAGCCTGGGCATCGTGCCGCTCGGCTTTACCAAGCACCAAAACCGCTTTAGCTGGTCATACAGCGACAAGCCCGAGCTAGCGCGCGAGACCATTGCCATGATCCGACCGTTCCAGGACCGCGCCTACGAGCGCTTTGGCCGCCACACCTTCCAGATGAGCGACGAGTTCTATCTGGACGCCGGCATCGATCCTCCCGAGGCGGACTTTTACGACGGTTACCCACAGTACTACGACGGCATCGGCATGATCCGCTCGTATCTGGACGAGACCGACGACGTGCTGGCTACCGATGCCGAGCGACTGGCCCGCGTCCGCGAGGCCATCGCCGCCCGCAGCCAGCACCTGCTGTGTCTCTCGGGCGCCAGCGCTCGCGACACCGTGGCCCGCTTTATGGAGTCGCCCAAGGGACTCGCCGGCACTGTCACGGCCATCAAGAACCGCTACTTTGGTGGCAACGTGGACGTAACCGGCCTCATCGTCGCGTGTGACATTCTGGAGCAGCTGCCCCAAGATCTGTCGGGGGTTATGCTCTTTGTGCCTAAGCTCATGTTCAACGCTGACGGCATGACGCTCGACGAGTATCATCGTGACGATTTACTCGCAAGCCTTACCAGTCGCGGCGCCGAGGTTCATGTGGTGTCGACCATGCCGCATGAGCTGCTCGATACCCTGGAGCATATCCTTGGCATTGTGCCCGCCGACTCTAACATTTCCACTGACCCTACCCATTAAAGGAGTGCAGATGAAACCTATCGTCGCCGTCGTCGGACGCCCCAACGTGGGCAAGTCCACGCTCGTTAACCGCCTGGCCCAGACCTCGGACGCCATCGTCCATGAGTCCCGCGGCGTCACGCGCGACCGCTCGTACCACACGGCCGATTGGAACGGCCGCGAGTTCACCATCGTCGACACGGGCGGCATCGAGCCGCTCAAGAGCGACGACGTCTTTGCCACGTCCATCCGCGACCAGGCCCTCGCCGCCGCCGAGGAAGCCGCCGTCATCCTGTTTGTGGTCGACGGCCGCACCGGCGTCACCGAGGAGGACGAGTCGGTCGCTCGCATGCTCAAGCGCTGCGACAAGCCGGTCTTTCTGCTGGTGAACAAGCTCGACAACCCCGATCGCGAGAACGACAGCATCTGGGAGTTCTATTCGCTCGGCATCGGTGAGCCCACGCCGCTCTCGGCCCTGCATGGCCATGGCACGGGCGACCTGCTCGACGATATCGTGGCCCTGCTTCCGGAGGAAGAGGACGAGGTCGCCGATGAGTTCCCTGATGCGCTGAACGTCGCTATCATCGGCCGCCCCAATGCCGGTAAGTCGTCGCTGTTCAACCGCATTCTGGGCGCCGACCGTTCTATCGTGTCCAACATTGCCGGCACGACGCGCGACGCCATCGATACCGTCGTGGAGCGCAACGGCAAGCACTACCGCATGGTCGACACCGCGGGTATTCGCAAGAAGAGCACCGTGTACGAGAACATCGAATACTACTCGATGGTCCGCGGCCTGCGCGCCATCGACCGCGCCGACGTGGCGCTGCTCGTCGTCGACGCCTCCGTGGGCGTTACCGAACAGGACCAGAAGGTCATGGGCTTGGCCATCGAGCGTGGCTGCGCCATCGTGGTGCTGCTCAACAAGTGGGACCTGCTCGATGACGACCGCAAGCGCGAGGCCTGCATGGAGACCGTCGACCGCCGTCTGGGCGTCATGGCTCCCTGGGCCCAGTACCTGCGCATCTCTGCCCTCACTGGCCGCAGCGTCGAGAAGATCTGGGCGATGGTCGACGCCGCTGAGAAGACGCGCTCGCAAAAGATCACTACCTCGCGCCTCAACACCTTCCTCACCGACCTGCGCGAGTTCGGCCACACCGTGGTGGACGGCAAGCGCCGCCTGCGCATGCACTACGTGACTCAGACGGGCATCAACCCGCCGACGTTTACGTTCTTCGTCAACCACAGCGACCTGGTCAACGACACCTACCAGCGCTACGTGGAGAACCGCATGCGCTCGACCTTCGATTTTGCCGGCACGCCCATTCGACTCTTCTTTAGGAAGAAGGAGCAAAAGGATGCATAATCCGATTCTGCTGACCGCCATCTGCGCCGTGGTCTCGTTCTTTATCGGAGCGATTCCGTTTGGCCTGGTCCTGGGCCGCGTGTTCAACCACACGGACATTCGCAAGGCGGGCTCCGGCAACATCGGCACCACCAATGCGCTGCGCGTGGCCGGCCCCAAGGTCGCTGCACTCACGCTGCTGCTTGACTGCCTTAAGGGCGCCATCTGCGTCCTTATCGCCCGCCCGCTCATCGCCGATCTAGGCTATGGTTTTCCGCCGAACATCATGGCGCCTGGAGCCCCCGGCGACTGGATGCTCGGTGTCATCTGCCTGGCAGCGGTATGGGGCCACATCTTCTCGCCCTACCTCAACTTCCACGGCGGCAAGGGCATCGCGGTCGGTCTGGGCGTTATCCTTGCCTGGTACTGGCCCATTGGCCTGTCGCTGCTGGGCATGTTTATCGTAGCCGTCGCCATTACCAAGTACGTGTCGGTGGGCTCGCTTGCCGCCGCCATCGGCCTTCCCATCGCCGCTTGTGCGGTCTTTCCGTACAGCAGCCTAGGTCTCAAGTTTTGCATGGCGATGATCGGCATCACCGTGGTGTGGGCCCATCGCGCGAACATCAAAAAGCTCACGTGCGGTAAGGAGTCCAAGCTCTCGTTTACCAAGCGCGTCACCGAGCCCGACGATAAGTAGGAGAGAGTCATGAATGTTGCGCTGATTGGCTCTGGCTCCTGGGGAACCGCCGTCGCCGGCCTCGCCGCCGAGCGAGCCGAGCGCGTGACCATGTGGGCCCACAGCGAGCAAACGGCCACCGGCATCAATGCCGAGCACCGCAATCCCCGGTATCTGGTGGACTACGAGCTGCCCGGCAACGTTGTCGCCGCCACGGACCTGTCGCAGGCGCTCGACGGCGCCGAGGCCATCATCTTTGCCGTGCCCTCCACGCACCTGCGCAGCGTATGCCATCAGGCAGCACCCTTCATCGCCGCCGACACCCCGGCACTCTGCCTCACCAAGGGTATTGAGCCCGAATCCGGCCTGCTTATGAGCGAGGTCATCGCCAGTGAGATCGGCAACGAGTCGCGTGTCGCGGCGCTCTCGGGCCCCAACCATGCCGAGGAGATCTGCCGCGGCGGGCTTTCTGCCGCCGTCATCGCCAGCAAAGATCCGCAGGTAGGGGAGACCTTTAAGGACCTGCTCCTATCCACGGCCTTCCGCATCTACCTGTCGCAGGACATGACCGGCGTCGAGGTTTGCGGCGCCATGAAAAACGTCATCGCCATCGTGTGCGGCATTTCCGCCGGTTCTGGTGCGGGCGACAACACGCTTGCCCTTATCATGACGCGCGGCCTGGCCGAGATCAGCCGTCTGGTGCACGCCCGCGGCGGTCAAGCCATGACCTGCATGGGTCTTGCCGGCATGGGTGACCTCATTGCCACCTGCACCTCCGAGCATTCGCGCAACCGCACCTTTGGCTACGAGTTTGCCCACGGCGTCTCGCTCGACGAGTACCAGGCACGTACGCATATGGTGGTCGAGGGCGCCGTCGCGGCCCGCAGCGTCAGTGAGCTTGCCCGTTCACTGGGCGTAGACATTCCGCTCACCTTTGCCGTGGAGCAAACGCTCTACAACGGTGTTACGTTGGATAGGGCGCTCGAGATTCTTACCGACCGCGTACCCTCCCAAGAGTTCTACGGACTCACCGACTAGTGCAGAAAGGCTACTACCATGGGTTCCATTAAAATCGCTCCGTCCGTCCTCTCGGCCGATATGGCCAACCTCAAGGGCGAACTCGACAAGATCGCCGGTGCCGACTACGTGCACTTCGACGTAATGGACGGCCACTTTACCGGCAACCTCACCTTTGGCGTTGACATCCTCAAGGCCGTCAAGCGCTCCACCGACGTGCCGGTCGACGCGCACCTGATGGTGTCGAACCCCGACGAGACGGTCGATTGGTACGCCGACGCCGGTGCCGACATGATCACCGTGCACTACGAGGCTTCCACGCACCTGCACCGCACGCTCACGCATCTGCAGCAGCGCGGCGTCAAGGCCGGCGTGGTGCTCAACCCCGCCACCCCCGTGTGCGTGCTCGAGAGCATCATCGACGTCGTCGATATGGTGCTGCTCATGAGTGTGAACCCGGGCTTTGGCGGCCAGAGCTTTATCCCGGGCACGCTGCCTAAGCTGCACGAGCTTACGGCCATGTGTGAGCGTCACGGCGTGTCGCCCCTGATCGAGGTCGATGGCGGTATTTCTTCCAAGAACATCGCCGAGGTCGTCAAGGCCGGCGCCAACGTGCTCGTAGCCGGCTCCGCCGTTTTTAAGTCCGAAGATCCCGCCGCCGAGGTTGCGCTGCTGCAGAAGCTGGGCAATGAGGCCGCACAGGAGGCATAAACCCTTATGACCGCAGGTCAAAACCGCATACCCGTGAATCTTGACTATGCCGCCTCGACGCCCATGCGCGCCGAGGCGCTCCTTGCGCAGCGTGAGTACGATGATAGCGAGCTCGCCGGCGTCAACCCCAACTCGCTGCACTCACTTGGCCGCAAGGCCGCCGCACGCCTGGAAGTCGCCCGTCGCGAGATCGCCCGCAGCTTTGGCGCACGCGTTCGCCCGTCCGAGATCATCCTTACCAACGGCGGCACCGAGGCCAACCAGCTGGCGCTGCTCGGTCTTGCCGAGGGCGCTCGTCAGCGCGATCGCAAGCGTAACCGTGTGATCGTATCTGCCATCGAGCACGATTCGATTCTGGACAACCTGCCGCTGCTTCGTGCCGCCGGCTTTACCGTCGATCTGGTGCAACCCTGCCGTGCGGGCTACATTGAACCTGCCGCGCTCATCGAGCTGCTCGGCGACGACGTGGCGCTCGTAAGCATCATGGCCGCCAACAACGAGACCGGCGTGGTACAACCTATCCGCGAGCTTGCCTCGGCCGCGCATACCGCAGGCGCCCTGTTCCACACCGATGCCATCCAGGGCTACTTGCATATTCCGCTCGATGTCACCGAGCTGGGCGTCGACGCTATGACCGTTGCCGCGCACAAGATCGGCGGCCCCGTGGCTTCCGGCGCTCTCTACCTTAAGACCCGCACGCCACTGCGCCCCCGCATTTTTGGCGGTGGACAGGAAGCCGGACGTCGCGCGGGCACGCAGGACCTGCGTACACAGCTGGCTTTTGCCGCTGCCGCCCGCACGCTGGCGCCCCATGTGGCCCAGGAGCGTGCGACGCTGCAAACCCTTTCCGACAAGCTCTATGCCACGCTTACGGCCCATCCTCGCATTCACGCCACGATGGGCGACTACGCGCAGGCCGATCGTCTGCCGGGTATGGTTTCGATCTACATTGACGGCATGGACTCCGAGGAGCTCATCATCAAGCTCGACGCCGCCGGCTTTGAGGTATCGGCAGGCTCGGCATGCTCGAGCGGTAGTATGGACCCCAGCCACGTTTTGAGCGCGATGGGCATCGGTCGCGAGCAGGCATTGGGAGCACTGCGCATTTCCTTTGATGACCGCGTAAATCCGAGCGATCTGGACGAGTTTGCCCAGACGCTGCTCTCGATCGCAGGTGCCGCATGATCGTCGCCGAGCTCGAGCGCGCGCTACTGGCACGCTATCCCAAGACGGACACCGAGCCCTGGGACCACGTAGGACTCTCCGTTGGCGATCCGGCCGCGGAGATCACCGACGTTGCCTGCGCACTCGATGCAACTGAGACTAATGTTCGCCGCGCCCAAGAAGCAAGCGCCAACGTGCTGCTGACGCATCATCCCATATACATCAAGGCACCCGAGGCCTTTTGTCCGGCGGATGCCACACGACCCCAGTGCAGTGCGGCCCTCTACGAGGCTGCCCGCTGCGGGGTGAGCATTATCTCGCTCCACACCAACCTGGACCGCTCGCACGAAGCCCGTGTCTGCCTGAGCAAGCTGCTGGGTGCCGCACCCGTGAGCTCACTGGAGCACGTGGACGACCCCGAGTCCACCGGCCTGGGCGCACTTGCAACGCTCAACGACCCGTGCACGCTGCGCGATCTTGCCACCCGTGCTGCCACGGCCTTTGGCAGCGACCCGCGCGTGTGGGGCGAGGCCGATCACCCGTGCCGAACCATCGCAATTTTGGGCGGTTCGCTGGGTGACTTTGGCGAACTTGCCATCGCCGCCGCTGCGGATGTCATCGTGACCGGAGAGGCGGGCTATCACGTGGCGCAAGACCTTGCTTTACGCGGGCTGCCGGTGATCCTGCTCGGCCACGATCGCTCCGAGGAGCCGTTCGTGGATATCTTGATGAACTCTGCGGTTGACGCCGGGGTCGACCCCCGTCATGCGATTAAAATACTGAACCCTTGCCAATGGTGGACTGTGACAAAAGGAGAGAACTTATGAGCGCCGGCGCTACGCTACTCAAGCTGCAACAGATCGATTTGGAGCTCGCCCGCAACAAGAGCGAACTTGCCAATATGCCGGAGCTCAAGGAGCTCGCTTCCAAGCGCAAGACCTATGTGAAGCTCAAGTCCGAGATGACCAAGCTCTACGCCCAGCGCAAGGATCTGGACATTGAGCTCGACGATCTCAACACCACCGAGATTCAGACCAACAACGCCATCGAGGCCGCCAAGAAGCGCCACGTGGACGGCTCCGACTACCGCGAGGTTCAGGACCTGGAGAACGAGCTCGCCACCCTGGCCAAGCGCTTGGACAAGATCGAGCACACCCGCAAGGACGTCGTCGTCGCCCATAAGGAAGCGCTTGACCGAGAGGCTCGCGCGCAGGCCATCATCGCCAAGTTCGAGGAGGGTGTGAAGGCCGATACCAAGGCTGCCCGCGCCAAGGCTGCCAATCTGCAGGCTCAGATCGATGCCGCCACCAAGGAGCGCACCGCCCTTGCCGCCACGCTGCCGACCGACGTGCTCACCGATTACGAACGTCTGCTCAAGCAGTTCCGCGGCCTGGCCGTCGAGACCATCAAGGGCAACATCCCCACGGTCTGCCACACCGCGCTGCAGGCATCGTCCATGAGCGACCTCAACCACGACGGTAGCGAGATTACGCACTGCCCGTACTGCCACCGCCTGCTGGTGCTCCCGAGCAAGGAAGCTTAAACGATGGCGGCACCCAACAATTCAATGCAACTTGAGGGAAAAACGATCCTGCTGGGCATTACCGGCGGAATCGCCGCCTATAAGTCGTGCAATATCGTGCGCCTGCTCCAAAAGCGCGGCGCGCACGTCAAGGTCGTCATGAGCGAGCATGCCACTGAGTTTGTGGGGCCGCTCACCTTCCGCGCGCTCACCAATGAGCCGGTCGCGGTTGGGCTATTCGACGACCCGTCTGACCCCATCCACCATATCTCGCTGGCGCAGGAGCCCGACTTGGTGGTCGTGGCGCCCGCGACGGCCAATATCATCGCCAAGATGGCCAACGGCATCGCCGATGACCTCATCTCCACAACGCTGCTTGCGACACCGCGGCCCGTCGTGATCGCGCCGGCCATGAACAATGGCATGTGGAAGGCGTCGGCCACGCAGGCCAATATGGCCACGCTGTGCGAGCGCGGCGTCCACGTGGTGGGACCCGGCAGTGGCTACCTTGCCTGCGGCGACGTGGACACGGGGCGCATGAGCGAACCCGAGGACGTCGTCGAGGCCGTCTGCGAGGTGCTCAATCCCGTGCAACAAGACCTGGCGGGCAAGCGCATCGTCATTACCGCCGGCCCCACGCATGAGCCGATTGACCCCGTGCGCTTCATTGGCAACCGTTCTTCGGGCAAGATGGGTATCGCCCTGGCGGGGGAGGCCGCACGTCGCGGTGCCGCCGTCACGCTCGTGCTGGGACCGACATCGCTCGACGTTCCCCACGGCGTGGAGTGCGTGCGCGTGCAGACCGCCGCTGAAATGCTGAAGGCAGCGCTCAGCGCCTTTCAGACGGCCGATGTGGCCATTTGTGCGGCCGCTGTCGCCGACTACACCCCCGTATCCCCTGCGGACCATAAGCTCAAAAAGTCTAACGAACGCTTGGATCGCATCGAGCTCGTCGAGACGGTCGATATCTTGGCCGAGCTCTCGCGCCAAAAGGGCGAGCGGTGCGTGATCGGCTTTGCGGCCGAGACCGATAACGTCCTGGAGTACGCACAGCGAAAGCTCGACCGCAAGGGTTGCGATGCCATTATCGCCAACGATGTCTCACGCGCCGATTCGGGCTTTGGAACCGATACCAACAAGGCCTGGATCGTGAGTAAAGCGGTTACGCAAGAACTTCCCGTTCTAACAAAACCCCAGCTCGCAGATACAATTTTGGACTTGCTTCAAAAATTGTAAAAAAGTTCTTGCACAAGGACAAAGTTTCGGGTTAATATACTCCCTGTTGCGAGCGAGAGCAGAGCAACAAACAAAAGCTTCGGGACGTGGCGCAGCTTGGTAGCGCACTTGACTGGGGGTCAAGGGGTCGCTGGTTCGAATCCAGTCGTCCCGACCAGAAGTTTGCAGGTCAGGCACCTAGTGCCTGACCTTTTTTGTTTTAAGCAATTGCTTTATTTTGATTAATCAACAGGGTGCCAAAAATCTACCTACGTGATAATCGCCTTTTGCGGCTACTTGCGCGTTTTACACGCGCTTGAGCCGATTTATTAACGCGATATGAATCTACATACGCGTAGCTGGTATGCAGCCGAGTACAGACTGTATTTATCGCGGCGATTAACACAGATATAGCGACTATAACGGACAAGCGTGTCGCTGTATTTATTCCAGTAGTTCACTTGATCGGTGGACAAGTGGGCCGTTGCAACGAAACGCCAAGCAGGATGGGCTCTATACGAGGACGCCGCAGGGTAATGGCGGGGGAGTGCGGCGGGCGCTCTGAGAGCCGCTGTGTGACCCCATGTCTCCTTAACTCGATAATTTGTGTTTCAAGCCACGAATCGGTCGAGCAATTGCCAAAAGAACGGCCCATGCAGGATTGCACGGGCCTTACATCAGATCAAATTTGAGCTAGAAGCACCAAGCGGAGCAGACGCAACACCATCTCGTCGCGGCCTCGGCGAGCGACATATCGCAGTCGAGGTAGACGACGAGGAAGTCGTCAGATCCCGCACAGGGGGACCGCGATGGTGACCACCGCGCCGCCCGAGGGGCTGTTGGCGAGCGAGACGGAGCCCCCGTGGGCGCTCGCGGCCTCGGAGGCGACGTGGAGGCCGAGCCCGTAGTGGCGGCCTCCGTCGCGCGAGGAGCGGGACGAGTCGTCTGTGAAGAGGCGCTCGCAGCCGCGTTCGAGGGCGGCGGGAGAAAAGCCCGGTCCATCATCGGCCACCTCGATGACGAGGTGTCCGCCCGCGACGTCGCAGGAGACCGCCACACGCGAGCGCGCGTGCTCGGCGGCGTTGGCCACGAGGTTCGCGGCGGCTCGCGCCAGGGCGGTTCGGTCGAGCGGGGCCTCGGGCGCGTCCGCGACAGCGGGGCCCGTGGCCGCGTCGAGCGTCACGCCTCGCGCCCGGGCGATCTGGGCGGCCTCGGCGAGGACCTGTTCGCAGAGCTCGGCCGGCCGCATGGGGGCCCTCTCCGCCCCGCCGGACCCGCGCGAGGCCTCGATGAGCAGGCGCACATAGCCGTCGAGCCTTTCGACACCGCCGGCTATGTCGCGCGCGGCGGCCGAGAGGTCGCTGTCATTCTCGTCTTCCAGCTCCTCCGCCACGAAGTCGGCGTTGGCGCGCAGCACGGTAAGCGGCGTCTTGAGATCGTGAGCGAGCGACGCCATCTGCTCGCGCTGCCCCCGCTCCGCGGCCCAGCGGGCCTCGAGCGACTCGGCGAGGGAGGCCCGCATGGCGTCCATCGCGGCGAGGACGTCGTTCACCTCACGCACGTTGGTGCTGCCGACCGCGAAGTCGAGCTCCCCCGCGCCAACGCGCCCCGCCGCCTCCGCGAGCGGCGCCATCTTGCGCGAGATCACGCGGCTCGCACGGCGCGCCACGAGCGCGAGCGCGAGCGCGCTTCCCACAGCGGCGCCGACGAGCATGAGGTTCTGCGGGTTGGGAAGCAGGCTGGCGAGATCGCGCGAGACCCACTGCGGCAGGTACTCGCTGACGAGTGCGCAGGCCCCGCCGCCCTTGAGCGGGAACGCAGCGTAGGTGAGGCCCGAGCCCCCGCCCTCGATCTCCACTGTGCCCGGATCCGCGGCGAGTGCCGTACTGGCCAATTCCGTCGCATCCTCGAGCCGCGTACCCTCGAGGTCTGTCATCATCACGTTTCCGTCCTTGTTCAGGATGAGGTAGCGGTAGGCCGTCGGCACGTCCTGCTGCCCGCAGACGCCGTCGCGTGCCAGGCCCTCCGCGACATCGCGCGCATTGGCCGGCCCCCAGCTTGCCTCGTAGACATAGCCCGCGTTGATCGCCACGGAGAGCACCATGAACGAGGCAAGCCACGCCGTGGCGACCGCCGCGAACGCGTAGGCGAAGTAGCGCGCGATGACGAAGGAGAGCGGCATGCCCCCGCGACCTCGCGCCCCGATCCTCAGAGCTGCCACTTGTACCCCATCCCCCAGACGGTCGCGATCGGATCGGCGCCGGCCTCGGAGAGTTTCCTCCGGGCGCGGCTGACCTGCATGGATATGGCCGCATCGTCGGCGTCGCTCTCCCAGCCGAGCACCGCCTCGCGTATCTGCGCGCGGCTCATGACCTGCCCGGGGTGACGAGCGAGGTACTCGCAGATGGCGTACGCGGGGGGCGTGAGCGGCAGGGCCCCGCCCCCCACGGCGAGGCCGCGCGCCCCGAGGTCGATCCGCACCTCCCCGAAGGAGAGGGCGTGCGAGCGCGGCCGGCGCTCACGGCGTAGATGGGCCGCGACCTTGGCGCGCAGCTCCGCGGCCCCGAAGGGCTTGCGGACGTAGTCGTCGGCGCCCAGGCCGTAGCCGGCCACAGCATCCTCCTCGGCCACGCGAGCGGTCAGGAAGACGATGGGCCCGTCGAAGTCCGGGCGGATCTGCCGCACGAGCTCGAAGCCATCGAGCCCCGGCATCATGACGTCGCAGAGCACGAGGTCGAAGCGCGAGAGGTCCATCCCCGGGACCGCCGCCGGGTCCGCCTCCCTGACGACCTCATGGCCGTCGCGGCCGAGGACGCGCGCGAGAGCGTCGAGGATCGCCCGTTCATCATCCACTGCCAGTATCCTCGCCATGTTAGACCTCCTGAAACTCTCGTCGGAATTGTACTAGCGCCGCGCTCAGCGGTCCAGAGCCCTGCGCGCAGCCGCGGGCGTCAACATGACGATCTCAGGGTTGGGCAGCACGCGGTCGGCGATCGAGCGCAGCGCCGACCCCCCCCAGCCGGCGTCGAGCAGGGCATTCCCGCCCAGAAGGAGCGCTGCGGAGAGGAGGGCGAGCATGGCGGCGAGCGGCCTCCTACGCATCTGCCCTCCCGTCCTCGAAGCGGCAGAACCAGGCGAGAAGGACGGCGGCGGCTGCTAGGGTGAGGGCGAGGCCAGCGAGCGCAGTCGTAAGGAGAGGGCCCGCCGCGCGTGCGGCGTCGATGAAGGCCTCCACCCCGAGCGACCCCAGGCGCGCGGGCCAGGCGAGCGGCACCCAGCCCAGGGGCGTCGCCAGGGCACCGGTGAGCTCGCCGGTCATGAGGCCGTGCGCAAGCCCGCCCACTGAGAAGAACGCGAGGAGCATACCCGCAGCGCCGCCGCCGATGGCGGCGTTGCGGCCGAGGCGCAGGGCCACGCCGAGCCCCAGCGCGTAGAGGGGCAGGCTGCCCAGCACGATGCCCGCCCAGGCGGCCGCAAGCGGAGCGGGCCCGAGCGGCAGGCGCCCGGCGACGGCGAGCACGGCCCCGAACACGCCGAGCGCCACGGCCAGCGCGCCCGCGCCGAGCGCCGCAAGGGCGAGCAACTTCGCCGCGACGGCGCGCCCGCGCGAGGGGACCGCCGTGAGGTTGGCGAGGCGCCCGGCAGCGCGCTCCTCGTCCACGGCGAGCCCGCAGACGATGGCGGACATGAGCGGCATGAGGGCGCCGAGGAACTGGGCGTAGGCGTCCGCGCCCAGCGCCGGGTCCCATCGGGTTACGGAGAAGTACTCGCCGCAGGCAAGACCGGCTGCCAGGCCGCAGACAAGGTGCACCGCCGTGAGCGGGGAGCGCGCCAGGCGCAGGGCCTCGGAGAGCAGGGCCCGCGAGAGAGTCATGCGCGGCGTCGGGTCGGAGAGTCGTGTCATGGCCATCACCTCTCCTCGGAGCGCGCGAACCAGGCCGCGCCCGCCGCCGTGAGCGCGGCGAACGCGAGCGCGCAGACCGCAAGGCCCGCCAGCGTGAGCATGCCGTCCGCCATGAGCGCCCCGCCGAGCGCCATGTCCGCCGCGAGCGGCTCGCCGCTCGGCAGCACGGGAATGAAGCTCGTGGGGATGACCATGTTCGCCGACGGCGGAAAGAGCTGCGGCAGCGGCACCAACGACCAGGCGAACCCACCTAAGAGTTGCGCGGCGAGCGGGCAGAAGATGCCCGCGAGCATGCCGAGCCGCGCCGTGAGGAAGAGCCCTGCAGGGATCATCCACGCCGCGGTCACCGTGTTGGCGAGCGCGCAGAGGAGCATCGTGAGCGTGCCCGCGGCCGTGAGACCCTGCGAGGAGAACGCCGATCCCGCGAGGTAGATGCCGAAGACCACGAGGTTCGAGAGCGTGCAGAGCGCGAGGCACCAGAGCGCCTTGGCCCACCAGGCGCGCCCGAGCGGGAAGCCCAGGCCCAGAAGCCCCCGCATCCGCGTGCGAGCATCCGCCCGCGCGACGCACGCCACCACGAGCGAGAGACACACGGGCAGGAAGAGCGCGTACCAGTAGTTCCACGCGCTGAAGATCTGCACGCCCCGGTAGGGCATCGCGCCGAGCAGCGGCATCGGCAGCGCCATGAGCACGGCTAGGCGAACCGGTGCCGCGTGGCGCGACTTCAGGGCCTCGGCGCGCAGGGCCGCGAGCAGGCCGCCTTTCTCACCCGTCATGCCGCCACCTCCCCGCGCGCTCGTCGCCCTTCCCGACAGAAGCTCATGAAGAGTTCCTCGAGGTCCTGCCCGGGACGAAGCGCATCCTCGTAGGCGAGGCGCCCCCCGCAGATGATGCCGATGGTGTCCGCCATCTGCTGCACCTCGGAGAGGATGTGGCTCGAGACGATCACCGTCGTACCCGCCGCCGCGAAGCCGCGGATCTGGTCGCGCAGCTCCTCGATGCCGATGGGGTCGAGGCCGTTGGTGGGCTCGTCGAGCACGAGCAGGCGTGGCCGGGCGATCAGCGCCAGTGCGAGCCCCAGGCGCTGCCGCATGCCCATCGAGAAGCGCCCGGCGCGCTTCTTCCCGGTGTCCGCGAGGTCCACGGCGGCGAGCACCTCATCTATGCGGCTCTCGGGAAGGCCCAGCAGCGTGGTGCGCACGCGCAGGTTCTCGCGCGCGGTGAGGTTGGGGTAGAGCGGCGCCTCCTCGATGAGGCTGCCGATTGCGTAGAGGTCCTCGCGGCGCCAGGCGTGCCCGGCAAAGAGGATCTCCCCGGCCGTCGGCCGCAGCATCCCGCAGATCATCTTGAGCGTTGTCGACTTGCCGGCGCCGTTGGGACCGAGCAGCCCGTACACCTCGCCCTCGCGGATATGAAGGCTCACGTCGGCCACGGCGTCCTGCGCCTGGTCGCCGCGGCCGAAGCGCTTGGTGAGCCCGCGCGTCTCGAGCATGTAACCCATGGGTTTATCCTTTCTCTTCCGGGCGCGCGGGCCGATTCACCGTGCCCCCGCGTCTTACCTTTCGGGTTCACCATCCATGGTGGGGCGCGTTTCTAACGAAGCCGTAACGGCCGTTGGGTTCTTTTAGCGCCAACCCTTCTCGACCCGCACATCATGATTAATTTGCTTAAGGCAACAGCTTTCCCGATCGATGTAATCACCGAATCAAAACGTGTACATCAGCCATCAAAGATGCCGAAAAATGTCATATTTAGAGGCTGATGTACACAAATGCAGAATCCCGCACAACCCAGTAGCATCCTCCATATGTCTGGACTCTCTATGCTTACGCTGGATAGACATCGCCGGAACGGGTATAGTATCGAAAGTTTTGTCGTTAACCAGCGGGGGAGTCCTGTGGGCATCAAAAAGAAGATCAAAAAGGAGCTTATCGGCACTTCCGATTACCCGTCGAATAAGATCTTTACGATCTCCAATTTCATCACCTTTACGCGCCTGATCCTCACCCTGGTATTTCTGTACCTGTTTGTGACGGATAACAACCGCGTCATCGCCATCGTTATCTACGCCGTTGCCGCCTCTACCGACTGGATGGACGGTCAGATCGCCCGCATGACCAAGACGGTCTCGTGGCTCGGCAAGGTCATGGATCCCATCTGCGACCGTGCGCTGCTGTTCACCGGCGTACTTGGGCTGGTGGTCCGCGGAGAGCTGCCCATCTGGGTCTGCGTGCTCATTATTGGCCGCGACATCTATCTGGGCATCGGCACGCTTATCGTTCGTCATTATCACCGTCGCCCCATCGATGTCGTCTTTCCCGGAAAGATTGCCACTGCACTGCTCATGACCGGCTTCTCGCTCATGCTGCTCGGGTTCCCCGTTATTGACGGCCTGCATCTTTTACCTTCAACCCTTACGGCCTTCCCGGGCCTCAACGGAAGCTCGGTGCCCCTCGGCATCTTCTTTGTGTACGGCGGCGTGATCTTCTCCATGCTCACGGCTGTCATCTATTCCATTAAGGGCGGAGTGGCCATTAAACAGGCTCTCGCGCATCCCGAGGACGAGGACATCGACTTTCTGAACCCTGAAATCGAAGACTGATTCGTTGGGGTATGATTACGTACGGTTCATTATTTGCGGCACGTCCGCGATAAGTTAGGGGTTGTCATGGACAACATGGTTAACAATATGCCTCAGAATGATAAGACTGCTGACGCTACCTGCGTATTCCGCGTGCCTTCAAGCGACGTCACCGTTCCCGACCTCATGGCCAACGTGCGCATCACCGCCCCCGTTCTGTCCATCGTCAAGGGTCCGCAGACTGGTGCCGCCTTTGAGCTCGAGGACGACGTGACCACCATCGGCCGCGATCCTGCGAACGGCATCTTCCTCAATGACATGACCGTTTCGCGTAGCCACGCGCGCATTATTCGCGAGGGCCTCGGCGCTCGCATTGAGGACCTGGGCTCGCTCAATGGCACCTGGGTCGACGGCGCCATTGTCAACGCGGCCCCGCTGCACGATGGTTCTTCCGTCCAGATCGGTACGTTTACGCTCATCTACCACGAGAGCACGCCGGAGCGCATCGAAACCGGTGAGTAGGGCATGGCCGAACGCAACTATCTGAGTATCGGCCAAGTCGTCAACCTTCTTCGAGGCGCATACCCCGATCTTTCGAACTCAAAAATTAGATTTCTAGAAGATGAGGGGCTCATTACCCCTCATCGTACGCCTAAGGGATACCGTCAGTACTCTAAGGAAGACGTTGATCGCCTGGAGGTCATCCTGCACTTGCAGAAGACCCGCTACATGCCGCTCAACGTGATTAAGCAGCGCTTGGAAAACGCCACGGACCTGTCAACGCTCGCCTACGAGGTGGGCTTGCTGTCCGATGTTCCGCTTAAGACGGAGCCCAAGGAGACCAAACAAAAGCTGCATCCCATCGAGACCATTCCCGATATGTTGGGCGTCGAGATTTCGTTTATCCGCTCGCTCGCCGAGAACGACCTCATTCGCATCATCAAGAGTCCGCAGAATCGTGAGCTCGTCGATGGTCGCGATTTTCCGATCATCCGTTACTGCTCCGAGCTGTCACGCTTCCATATCGAGCCGCGCAACCTGCGTCAGTACGTGTCTTCCGCCAACCGCGAGTCCTCGATGTTTGAGCAGGTGCTCGTGAGCATGCTCGGCATGGATACTTCTGATGACGAGCGCGACGCCAAGCTCGAGCGTGCGTTTAAGAAGCTTCACGACCTGACGGAGGGTGTGCACACTGCGCTGCTCAAGAACCGCGTTTTTGAGTCGCTCAATGCCGTGGTCGAGGACGCCGACATCGATGCACTCGACGAGGAAATCACTCGCTCCGAGTCCACCAAAGCCAAAAACGAAGAGATAGCCACGCCGGCTTCGCACGAGGATTCTCTCGTAAAGCCGCTCAAGGTCGTCGCCCCTTCGCACTCCGGCACCGCCACGGCGGGCAAATAACCGCCGCCGCTTATCCGGCAACCCATTGAAAGGTCATGCAATGTACGACTTCGAATCTCAAATCGTCGACATCCCCGACTATCCCGAGCCCGGAGTCATCTTTAAAGACATCACGCCGCTCTTTGGCAATCCCGAGGCGCTCAAAGCCATGACCGATTCCCTCGCCGAGCACTTTGCCGGCATGGGAATCACCAAGGTCGTGGGACCCGAGGCTCGCGGCTTTATGGTTGGCGTACCGGTGGCTGTAGCCCTTGGCGCCGGCTTTGTTCCCGCACGTAAACCGGGCAAGCTACCCCGCAAGACGGTGAGCCAGAGCTATGAGCTCGAGTACGGCACCGATTCAATTGAGATCCATGCCGACGCTATCAGCTCTAAAGATACCGTGTTGATTCTGGACGACTTGGTCGCGACGGGCGGAACCGTCGAGGCAACAGGTAAACTGGTGCGAGATATGGGCGCAAAGCTTATCGGTTACGGTTGTATACTTGAGCTTGCGTTTCTCAACCCGCGCGAGAAGCTCACGCCGACTGACGACGATGTTGAGCTCTTTAGCCTGGTGACGGTAGACTAGCCGTTACCCTTAGTTACTGGAAAGGAAGCTACATGCGCACAGCAAACACGCACAAAAACATGGCACGCTGCGCTGCTACGGCAACCCTCGCTTGTGTTTTGGGCTTGGGCCTCGCGGCTCCTGCCTACGCCGATACCGCATCCGACCTTGCCGCTGCTCGTACGAAACTCGAGCAGATCGGCACCCAAACCCAGCAGATTTACGATGAGCTTGCCACGCAGACGCAGGCGCTCGATCAGACTGCCGGCGAGATCACGCAAAAGCAGCAGGAGATCGCCGATGGTCAGGCCAAGCTCTCGACCTATGTCGCCGGCGAGTACAAAACCGGCGGTCTGAGCCTGCTTCAGGTTTTGACGGGTGTCGATGATCTGAGCGATATGCTCAACCGTTTGTTCTACTACGGCAAAGTTTCCGACAAGCAAGCTCAGACCATTCAAGAGGTCAAGGAGCTTAAGCAGCAGCTCACCGATAAGCAGGCCGAGCAGGAGAAGAACGTCGCCACCACGCAAAAGAAGGTCGACGAGCTTAACGCCCAGCAGGCTGAAGCCCAGAACGTCGTAAACTCCCTGGATTCGCAGCTGCAGGCCGAGCTTGCCGCAGAGGCCGAGGCCAACGCCGCGCTGCAGGCCGGCATCAACGCCAGCACTGCCGAGAAGGCCACGGTGAGCAACGAGACTGCCGGTACGACCGAGAACACCAACAACGGTGGTCAGACCAGCAATAACAACAACCAGGGCGGCAACACTCCGGCTCCTACGCCGACACCTGCTCCGACGCCGCAGCCCTCCACGCCTGCTCCGGCTCCGACGCCTTCTGCTCCGAGCCAGTCCGTCGATGGTGGTTCTGTTGTCTCGCGTGCATACAGCAAGCTTGGTTGCGCTTATTCCTGGGGCGGAATTGGCCCGAACAGCTTCGACTGCTCTGGTTTTGTTAGCTATTGCCTCACTGGTCGCTATTGCCGCCTGGGCACCACGGGTACCTTTATGGGCTGGACGCGTGTGTCCGATCCGCAGCCCGGTGACGTTGTGGTCAACTCGTACCACGCCGGCATTTACATCGGTGGTGGTCAGATGATTCATGCTTCCGACTACAACACGGGTGTTATCATCAGCTCCGTTGCCGCCGGCATGAACAACAACTATATCTTCGTGCGTTACTAAGTCATCTTACACAGCGTGTGAATGTGGACCTCGTGGCTTTAAGTCGCGAGGTCCATTCTTTTTTTCTCTAATCTTGTACGGCTATCTAGTATTCAAAACTAGATAGCCGTACATTCAGTTTGCAAGATGGCTATAATTGTTGAGGAACAATTAGAAAGGACCCTCTATGAGCTGGGCACTTATCTCCGATTCAAGCTGCAACCTCCGCGATTGGCAACCGACCGCGCCCCATACCACCTTTGCATTTGCGCCCCTCAAAATTCGAGTGGGGGAGCGTGAATTCATCGATGACCTTTCGCTCGATGTTCATGAGCTCAACTGCGCTGTTCAGGCGGAGACGAACGCTTCTTCGAGCGCTTGTCCCAGCGTAGGGGAGTGGGCCGAGCTCTTCAAATTGGCAGACAAGACCATCTGCATGCCAATCTCTGAGGGCGTGTCGGGCAGCTACAACGCAGCAGTCACGGCTCGCGATATGGTTCTTGCCGAGGAACCGGACCGCAATATTCATCTTGTCAATTCGCGCGCAGCTGGCGGCAAAATGGACCTCATTTTCTTGCTGTTCGACCGCTATCTTGCAAGCAATCCGGATGTCTCATTCGAGGACGCTTGCGCATACTTCGATAGCCTTGAGCAGAACAGCAAAATCCTCTTCAGCTTGTGCAATTACGAAAACCTGGCCAAAGCCGGACGTATCCCTAAGGCAGCCGGCGTCATTGCCAACAAGCTCAATATCCGCATTTTGGGCACGGCGAGTGAGGCCGGTAAAATCGAACTCGTCGGTCACACGCATGGCGAAAAGAAGATGCTCAACAAGATCATCGACACCATGGAAGCCGAGGGTTTTACGGGCGGCGAGGTCATCATCGATCACGTTGAGAACGAAGCTGGAGCCCAGGCGCTTACTGACCGCATAGTCGAGCATTGGCCCGGCTCCAAGACCATCATCATGCCCTGCAACGGTCTGGATTCCTATTACGCCGAGATGCACGGCCTCATCATCGGCTACGGCATGGGCGTAGCTTCGGGCAAATAACGTCCAACCAAGCAAAAATACGGGCGGGACAAAGCGACAGATGGCTCTTTGTCCCGCCCGTTTTATACGTCGGCTAGCTATTAAACCCATTAAACTTTAGATAGCTCATCAGGTACGCCTTCGAAACGAAGGATGAAACCGCACTGCGCACAAGCAGCGACTCACGCGTTACCTGATGCGCCGTATCGGGAACCGGCGTCTGCTCGACGGAAAACGCCGAACGAATCGATGCCTCGAGCTGATCGACCACATAATCGAAAGCCGTCGGGGCATCATAGCTCAAACGCTGAATGTTAAAGAGCGCCTGCACCGCAGCAATAGGTAGCACCTGCTTAAAGAGGCAGATAGCGATCAGGCGGGCAATCTGCTCGCGGCCATATTGCTTTTTGACCGGAGCAGGCACCAGGCCGACCTTCACGTAGTTATTGATCATCGATGGCGTAATGACAGGGTGCTCAACGCAAATGGACAGCGGCTCCATCCACAGCGCAACATACTCAATGACCTGGTCGCGGTAGAGCGTCACATTGGGCAACTGGTTATAGCGCGGCAGACTCAACGTATTGAGTTTACGCACGATATCGGACTGAATGAATGCATCGGGCAGCACCGTGGGCTGAATATCCTCGGGCTTAATGCTGACCGACGAATCGGACATCGGAATAACGTATTTAGCGTGGTTCATAAGAGGCCTCCGTTCGTTTTCTATATTGTATTCTAGGTTATCTAGTTTTGCATACCACATAGCCGCTAAGAAAATTGGCGAGACAGTGCATTGATGCATCGTCCCGCCATTTAGTAAATTGATAACTACCTTACATAAGATATATTATCGTACTTATCCGCGGAGAAACGCGTATGCGCTGGTTGCCGCTATGGCTCCATCAGAAACGGCGGTCACAACCTGACGTAAGCGTTTGGAACGGATGTCGCCAGCAGCAAATAGACCTGGCGTGCGGGTCGCCATGGATTCATCAGTCAGAATGCCGCCATCAGGCGCCAGATCGACTAGATGCTCAACAAGCTCGGTATGGGGTTGCGTGCCGGTAAAGACAAAAATGCCAAACGAGCCAGGATCAAAGGTCTCGGCATGCGTCTTACTGCTTGCATTGTCCTTGAACGAAATTGTCGTGGGCATCGCTTCACCAGAAAGCTCAACAATACTAGTTTGGTACCTAACTGTAATATTGTCCTTTTCGAGTACTTTCTGAACAACACCATCAGGTGCACGGAACTGATCGCGACGCAAGACGATGGCCACGCTGCTGGCGATTTCTGACAAGAACAGGGCTTCCTCACAGGCAGCATTGCCGCCGCCAATGACAAAAACCTGCTTGCCACGGAAGAACATGCCGTCACACGTCGCGCAATACGAAACGCCACGACCGCGATACGTATCCTCGCCAGCGAAACCAGCAGATCGCGGCGTGGCACCCATGCAAGCGATAACGCTCGAGGCAAGCGTATCGCCCATATCGTGATGCACCGTAAACAGCGCTGCATCGGCATCGTAATCGATACCCGTAACCATGCTCCATGTAACCTGCGCTCCCAGCCCCTCTGCATGTTGCTGAAAACGCTCGCCGAGTTCGGCGCCACTCAAGAGCGGAATGCCCGGATAGTTCTCGACTTCATTGGTCGTGGCGATCTGTCCACCCGACATGCCCTGCTCAATCACGGTCGTCGTCAGGTTGGCACGCGCAGCGTAAATGGCGGCAGCATAGCCCGCGGGGCCTCCACCGATAATCGCAACATCAATCGGCTGATCGGTAGTCATGAAGAATCCTCTCGTCGAAACGTTGTCGTTCTTTGCGCTCATACCCAAATTTACGTGAACATGACACTCATGCACTACAATGATAAATCGCGTAACAAAGCTGAAGGGGAGTTATCGATGGATCAACCGCAGACGAGCAATAGCGCTCCCCTGCCCATGCAAGTCACTCCCCAACCGGAGCAAATGACCGTTTCACCTACACAAAAACCCCTGGTAACCATTGTGCACGCATCGGTTGGATCGGGCCACAAAGCCGCCGCCAACGCGATTGCACAAGCATTTGACCTTATCCGCGGCACCAAGGGAATCCCTGAGGATATTGAAATTGAAGTGCTCGATATCCTTGATTTTGGACGTATTAAATTCGACGGCAATAAGACCGCGGCTTCTTTTACGGGAGCCACACGCCCTATTTACGACCTGACCTGGCGATATACGCTTACAGGACATCTGCTCTGGGGCGGCGGCACAGCATGGTCACGAATTATGTTCCCCGCCTTCAACGAATACGTCCGGACCCGCAGGCCCATAGCCGTGGTCGCAACACACATTACGGCGGCCAACGTCGCTGTGGGCGCCCGCGTCATCACGGGTATCGATTACCCGGTCATCTGCGTGCCGACCGATTACGAAGTCGAAGGCTTTTGGCCCCACAAGGACACCGATCTATTCTGTGTAGCCAACGAGTTTATGGCCGAAACGCTGCGCCCGCGCAAGGTTCCCGAGTCAAAGATCCGCATAACGGGCATCCCCATCCGAGCCGGTTTCGATTCAGATTACAAACGCGAAGATGAGCTCAGCAAGTTCAATCTCCCCATAGACAAAACCGTCGTATTGGTGATGGCTGGTGCCAGTTTACCCCAACCATACGTGCGTTTCCGCGCCGCGATGGACCACACGCTCCCCTTCTTACGCAGCTTTGAGGACATGCACTTTGTCTTTTTACCGGGCAAGGATAAAGAATACGCCACCCGACTCAAGACGCTCTTCGACGCCATGAAGCTCGAAAACGTCACGGTTCTAGACTACGTGGACGACATGGCGGCCCTCATGCACGGCTGTGACCTGGCAATTCTCAAATCGGGCGGACTCACCGTCACCGAGTGCCTGTGCGCGCATCTGCCGATGATCCTGCTGGGCAAGTCCTATGGCCAGGAAAAGGCAAACACCACGATGCTCACCGGCATGGGCGCCAGCATGCATGTCACCACCGCACGAGAACTCATCGTAACCCTACGTCACTTGCACGACCATCCCGAATCACTCAAAGCCCTACTCATCAACGGCGAAGTACTACGCCGCCCTCACGCTGCCAAAGACATCGCCATCGCAACCATGGAGCTCGTAGGCAAGCCCCAAAAGCGCAAACGAGCCTTCTGCCGCTTCTACTGGGGCGGAAAGCCCGCGCATATCCGCTAGTCGAATGTCCGCCGCTCTGCCGGAGCCGCCCTTATATCATTCCATGCTCAAACATTCTCGCTTCGCTGCGAAACTGCGCGTGGAACGATATAAGGGCGGCTCCGGCAGAGCGGCTGCGTTTACTTACTAGCAGCTACTTCGGTATCCCCTCCATTAGAACCTGCAAAGGTAAAACAGGAAAATATAAATACAGTAAGCCGATGCGACAAAGGCGGTATCCCTTTGCCGCATACTAACTAGAACCTAAAACACATTCCCGGTTAGGATTTACAAGGATGTAGTCCAGCTAATAGAGAGTCAGAACAACAAACAAGTCGTAATTATATTGATGAGGCCCACCGCGCAAGTCGAAATACATATTCAAGTATGTGGCCTCTCACCCGGGGCCCACACATATCGTCCCGCGCGCAGTTTCGCAGCGTAGCGAGAATGTTTGAGCACGGGATGATATGTGTGGGCCCCGGGTGAGAGGCCAACTCTACATCTTGAAAATGATTAAGCGACGCCGCTGGAGCCGAAGCCTCCGTTGCCTCGGTCGGTTTCGTCTAGTTCTTCTACTTCTATGAGGTTGACCGTGGGGACTTCTTGGATGACGAGTTGGGCTATGCGGTCGCCTTTGTTGATTTGGATGTTGTTTGAGGGGTCCAGGTTGATGAGGATAACCTTGAGTTCTCCTCGGTAGTGGGC
The DNA here is from genome assembly GCA_019419585.1 of Collinsella sp. GTDB lineage: Bacteria > Actinomycetota > Coriobacteriia > Coriobacteriales > Coriobacteriaceae > Collinsella. Next base: position 32,089 of record DXZQ01000012.1, read on the forward strand.
GTCGATGAGGCCCGGCGTGTTGACTATAGACAGGCCCTGCTTGATGGCCAAGCCGCTGCGGGGCTGGACAAAGCCGGCGTAGCCGTCGGGCAGGGCGATGGCCAACCCAGTAGAGACCAGACGGCGTTCGAAGGGCTTCAGGACGCAGTCCTCGTTGGAGCGCAGATCCAAGCCGGCATCGGTGGGATGGGCGTATTTGGGAAGCTCGACGGTGGGATCGAGACGCTTTATGTTGAGGGTAATGTTGGACATGGAATCACCTTAGCTTGTCGAGCTCTTGCAGAAACTCATCGACGTCTTTGAAATCGCGGTAGACCGAGGCAAAGCGGATGTACGCCACCTTGTCGATCTTGGCCAAGCGTTTGAGCACCATGTCACCCAACTCATGCGACGTGACGGCCGTCAGCGTGCGAGAGCGCAGCTCGACCTCAATGTCGTCGATAATCTCATTGAGCTTCTTAGTGTCGATATCACGCTTGATGGTGGCGCGCATCAAGCCGACGAGCAGCTTATTGCGATCGAACCGCTGCTTGGTTCCGTCCGACTTAATGACCTCGATTGGGTCTTCGCATCGCTCGAACGTTGTAAAGCGGTAGTTACACGAGCAACATTCGCGACGGCGCTTAATGGTGTTATTTGACTCCTGCATACGGGAATCAACGACGCGGGTATGTGCCTTGCCGCATTTGGGACAGCGCATGGTACCTCCTTTTAAACGATAACAAGGGTACCATGCGCAGCGCAATAATGATTACGAACGAGCAGGAACCTTAAGATGCGCACCGGCAGCGAGCGAACCATGCTCCAGATGATTGACGTTACGGATCATGTCGGAAGTCTCTTGCGTGGAAAGGCCTTCGATTGGATATTCCTCGGCAAGCGACCAAAGAGAATCGCCAGACTGAACGCGAATGGTCTCGTAGGTAACGTTGGAAACAGACTCGGCATACGCGGCGTGACGAGCGCTAAAGACCGACGTAGCGAGGACAAAGAAGAGCGTGAGCGCAACGGCAACGGCGACAATCGTCGAAACCTTCAGGGCAACGCGGGGCGGCGCGACTACAGCCTGCTGATTGCGAGCAGGCTTTACAGTCAAAGGCTGAAAGCCGGAGCGGCCACCCTGAACAACCGTAAAAGTGGGTTCTGCAGGCGTCTCGAGCTTAAGGGCGAGGTTTCCCTGGACCATATTCGTTGCGTTCATCATGTTCTCCTCTCGCGTGTTTTGCTGAGAACAGTTTTATCAAGCCGCGCGGACAAAAATGTCTAGCGCGAGAACGAATGTTCGGTTATTATTATCTTCGAACAGTTGTTCCTGTCAAGCAAAATTCGAACATTTGTTTGACATTGGTAGAGAGGATGCCCTGATGGCTCGCAAAATTACCAAGCGTCAGCAGCAAATTTACGACTTCATCAAGGAATATCAGCAGGAGAAGGGTTATCCGCCCAGCGTGCGCGAGATGGCTTCTGCCGTGGGCCTTTCCTCCCCCAGCACCGTGCACGCCCATCTATCTGCTCTGGAGGCGCGCGGGCTACTCAAGCGCGATGCCACCAAACCGCGCGCCCTGGAACTCTTTAACGAGGACGGTTCCTCTGTCTCAATTTCTAAATCTGACGAGCCCACCGCACCTCGCGGAACGGTCTCGCTACCGCTCGTTGGTCGCGTTGCGGCTGGGATTCCCATTCTGGCCGAGCAGAATATCGAAGACACTTTTACTATCCCGACCGAAATCGCCACCGATCAGGGTTCCTTTATCCTTGAGGTGCATGGGAGCTCAATGATCAATGTCGGCATCTTCAATGGCGATTACATCATCGTCCGTGAACAAAAGAGTGCCATGAACGGCGAAATTGTCGTGGCCATGATTGATGGTTCAGCGACCGTCAAGACGTTCTACAAGGAGCAGGGACGCGTACGCCTGCAGCCCGAGAATGACACCATGGAGCCTATCTATGCAACGAATCCCGTTATCTTGGGCAAAGTCGTCGGCTTGATGCGCCGGTTCTCGTAATGCAAAAACGCATCACTATCTTTGATACCGTCCGCGGGTTTACGATGATTTCAATGGCAGGTTTTCACGCTTGCTACGATCTCGCCTACCTGTACGACTGGGATATGCCCTGGTTTACCCAGACCGTCTTTCAAGACATCTGGCGCGCCAGCATCAGCTGGATATTTTTGTTTATCGCGGGTTGGATGTGCACGCTCTCACGCAACAATGCTAAACGAGCGGCCAAGTACGCAGCCGCAGCTTTGGTCGTCTGGATCGCAACAACGCTCGTATCGGTCGACGATTCAGTGAACTTTGGCATCATTTATTGCATGGCGGCGTGTACCGCTGTGGCAGCCGTAACACGACCGATGCTTCAGAAAGTGCCCAGCACGTGGGGCATTGCGATATGCCTCGCTCTCTTCGCAGCGACATGGGGCATCCTGAAATCGACCTATTCATTCCCCTATTTGGCGTGGCTAGGATTTCCCGACCCCTGGTTCGTTTCAGGCGACTATTATCCAATCATCCCGTTCATATTCATGTATCTCACAGGATACTTTGCTGCGCGTACCGCTCAAAGATGTGAACATCCCGCCCCAAGCTGGGCCTACGCCAATCCCGTCCCGGCGCTCGCCAGCCTTGGACGTCATGCACTCCCCTTTTATCTGCTGCATCAGCCCATCATTCTGGGCGTTTTGGAGCTCGTCTACTCGGTGCGATAACGCTCGAGCCGCGGCGCGATACGGGCCGGCAGCTTCGCCACAATACGAACGCCGTCCTCAAGATATTCCTCGTGCAAAAGGGTTCCCTGCTCATGCACCAGCGTGATGAGGGCGCCCTCGCGATACGGGATATCAGCAGAAAGCAACACATCGGTAGCAGCCGCCTCACGAGCAATACGGTCGACGAGATCGTCGAGTCCCTCGCCCGTCTGGGCCGAGAACAGCACGGCCTCTGGATAGCGACGACGGAAGCTCAATCGATCAACGCTATCGAGAAGATCGATTTTATTGAATACGGTAAGCGTTAAACGCTCTCCAGCGCCGATCTCATCAAGCACGCGGTCAACAGCCTCCAGCTGCCGTTCATAGTCCTCGTCAGACGCATCTACGACTTTGAGAATTATATCGGCACCCAACACCTCGGACAGCGTCGATCTAAAGGCATCGACCAAACCATGCGGCAGCTTTTGAATAAAGCCGACGGTATCGGTGATCGTCATGCCGCGACCGCCGGGCAGGTGATACGAACGCGTCGTCGGGTCGAGCGTAGCAAACAGCTTGTCCTGCGAAAGTACCGTAGAGCCGGTCAGGCGATTGAGCAACGTCGATTTACCGGCATTGGTATAACCGGCTAACGCGACGCGAAACGCCGGTGACTCAATGCGACTCTTGGACTGGACATCGCGACGCTGTTCAACCTGCTTAAGCTCACGACGAAGCGCGGCAATCTTATTGCGAATCAAGCGACGGTCAACCTCGAGCTGGCTTTCACCCTGGCCAAAGCGCGAACCGATGCCGCCGCGCGTCTGCTCCTTGGCAAGATGGCTCCACATGCCACGCAGACGAGGCAACAGATATTGAAGCTGTGCCAGCTGTACCTGTAGGCGTCCCTCACGCGTCTGAGCATGCAGGCCAAAGATATCCAAGATCAGTGCCGTACGATCGATAATCTTTACCGGCTCGCCCACGGCTTTCTCCAAATAGGATTGCTGCGAGGGCGTCAGGTCGTCGTCAAAGATAACAACATCGGCATCCATGCGATGCACCAGGCCGCACAGCTCTTCAACCTTACCGGAACCGATAAACGATTTAGGATACGGCTTTACCAAACGCTGAGACAAGCGCGCCACGCACCGGGCACCAGCCGTATGGGCAAGGCGCTCCAGCTCGTCAAGCGACCGATCGAGCGGCCATGCATTGTCGCGCCATTCAACACCAACCAAAATGACACGCTCGGGCTCGGGTGCCGTGGAAACAAGAGGAAAACGAGCCATTAGACAGCCTCAATACGATGCAGGATATCCTCAACGACCTCATCGATCGTAAATTCATCCATATCAAACCACACGATACGGTCATCGCGTTTAAACCACGAAAGCTGACGCTTGGCATAGCGACGCGAACGCATCTTGATGAGTTCGCGAGCCTCATCCATAGAAATCACGCCGTTAAAGGCATCGATAATCTCTTTATAGCCAATCGCCTGCATCGAAGTCAGGGCATCTGCCAGCCCCTGGTCCATAAGACCGCGAACCTCATCGACAAGGCCCTGCTCAAACATCAGATCGACGCGCAGGTTAATGCGCTCGTAGAGCATCTCGCGATTACGCGTCAGACCAAACCACAAAGCGTGATAATGCTCGCGCGGAACACTAAACTGCGACTTTTGCTGCGCGTAGGACACTCCATCATCGTGCATTTCGAGAGCGCGAATCACGCGGCGAACATTATGGGGGTGGATGACCGCAGCGGACTCGGGGTCGCGCTCGGCAAGCAGGGCATGCAGTCCCTCCTCGCCAATACGCTCGGCAAGCTCCTGATAGCCCGCACGGCGATCGTCCTCAAGTTCACCCGAGGGAAAGTCCATCTCATCGAGGGCGGCCTTGAGATACAGCCCCGTACCCCCGCAAAACACCGGCAGGCGGCCCTCGCCAAGCAAGCGCTCAACATGCGCGCGAGCGTCAGCCTGATAAAGCGCAGCAGAATATGCCACACCCGGCTCTACAATGTCGACGAGACGCAGCGGCGCCGTACACTCATCGGGCGCCATCTTTGCGGTACCGATATCCATGCCGCGATAGATTTGCATCGCATCGCACGACAGCACTTCGGACGAAAGACGAGCTGCCAAACGATCGGCAACATCGCTCTTACCAACCGCCGTCGGACCGACGATCGCAACGGCGGAAAGACCTGCCCCGGGAGCAACCATTAGCGCGGCTCGCCCACAACGGAGCCAGACAAATACCAGGTCTTGGCAACGTCAACGTCAACATCAACGATCTTGCCAACAAGCTGGTCGATGCTGTAACCCTCTGGGATAGGCGCATGCACGGTCTGATTCTTGGGACTCTTGCCCAGTAGCACCGCGTCATTCTTTTTGCTCGTTCCCTCAATGAGCGCCGGAACCACAGTATGAAGCTCACCCTGGTTATACTCGTGTGCCGTGGTCTCGATAACCTTAACCAGGCGGTTGAAACGCTCGAGAATAACCTCATGCGGCGTAGGATCATCAATCTCGGCGGCCGGGGTACCGGCGCGCTTGGAATAGATGAAGGTATAGGCCTGAGCATAGCGGACCGTCTCGGCAAGTGAGAGCGTCTGCTCAAAGTCATCTTCAGTCTCGCCCGGGAAGCCAACGATAATGTCGGTCGAGAGCGCGATGTCGGGCATGCGGTTGCGAATGCGATCGACCAGGCCCAGATAGTCCTCGCGTGTATAACGGCGATTCATCTCTTTGAGGATCCGCGTCGAACCTGACTGGACGGCCAGGTGCAGCTGCGGCATAACGGCAGGCGTCTCGGCCATGGCGTCGATGGTCTCGGGCAGCAGGTCCTTGGGATGCGAAGACGTAAAGAAGATGCGCTCCACGCCCGTATCGCCCACGGCACGTAGCAGATCGGCAAAGCGCGGCTTACCAAACAAATCGCGGCCATATGAGTTAACGTTTTGGCCCAGCAGCGTAATCTCACGCACGCCCTGGCGCACCAAACCGGTCACCTCGTCGACAATCTCCTCGAAGGGGCGGCTCTTTTCGCGACCGCGCACGTACGGCACGATGCAGTAGGTGCAGAAGTTATTGCAGCCCGTCATGATGGGCATCCAGGCGTGATACTGCGTCTCACGGTGCCACGGCATACTCATGGCATCCGTATCCTCATGCTCATTGGTGCGGATATGACGCTTGCCGTCCAGGAACGCCTCGGCAATGAGCTCGGCCACATGTGCGATGGAATGCGTGCCAAAGATGACATTGACGTTATCGACGTTGGTGAGCAGGCCCTCTCCATCACGCTGCGCGATGCAGCCGCCCACGGCAACCACACGCTTGCCCGAAGGCGAAGGCGGCAGGCTTTTGCAGGAATTGCACTGACCGTACAGGCGCGTATCGGCAGCCTCGCGCACACAGCACGTCATGAACACAACGATATCGGCATGCTCGGGATCGAGCGCCATGAGGCAGCCATACGAATCAAGCAGGCCACTCACACGCTCGGAGTCGTGCTGATTCATCTGGCAGCCAAATGTGCGGATAAAATAGGTTTTACCGGCAAGAATATCGCGTACGGAACGCTGGTCCATGTGCATAAGTCCTAACGATGGGGAGTGAAACGAGGCAAGCAGAAGCTATGCCACAGGCTTAACGTCATCCATGACGACGTTATCCATAGCAGCTCGATTGATCTGGTGAACGTAGATAGAAAGGCGGATGGCCGTGCGCGACTCCCCGTTAATGAGGATGTCGGAGAACACAGGCGCGCAGGAAATATCAAAACCGGTTGGAATCAAAAAACCGCGCGCGATAGCAACAGCCTTAATGGCCTGGTTGACAGCACCGGCACCGACACACTGGATGTTGACGGGTACACCATCCTTGACCATGCCGGCGATGGCGCCGGCAACGGACGCGGGCGATGATTTGCTTGATACCTTCAGGCAATCCATGAAGAAACTCCTGCGTTTAAAAGTACGTTTTAACTGCAATAACTGTATCGTACCGAGTGGACTCGGTAAAGGCACTATTCCTCTTTGGCAAGATCGAAGGTCACAGTGATTCGATCACGCGAAACACGAATCTTTGGGTCGCCGCAAAGGTTGAGATAGTACCGGGCGGCAAGGTCATTAAAGTCGCGCTCCACAGCACGCGAAAACTGTGCCATGTCATCCTTGGCAATACGTAGCCCGCGACGATCCTTCGCGAGATCGACAGGAGCCGGCGCACGCGAGGACGAATCACGCTCGCGCAGCAGACGCGCGGTCACACCGCGAACGGGCTTAATCTGCCCTGCCAAAATGCGATGGGCCGTGCGCTCGGACATCTCAAGACCCAAACCCGAACAGATACGGATAAAGTCCTCGGCATCAGAGGCAAGGCCTAAACGGTCGACAACCGGAAGCTCGCTCTCGTCATCAATGAACAGGAGACGCGACGTATCGAGCCGACTTGACGCCTGAGCATAAAGGGTCGCGGCAATCTCAGACGGAGAACCAAGATAGACATCGCAACCACGCAACTCCTCGAGCGCAAACTCACAGGCAGCGCGAATAATATTATGCGGACCGCGAGCACAGACATAACGTCCGTCCTCATCCTTGACGGCCTGGGGCCAGCTGGACTGATCGGCACGCTCGCTGAGGCGGTCGGCCGCAACGCTCACCTTAAAGGCTGAGCCAAGATCGACACCAGACGTGACCACGCGGGCCTCGTCGGTGTTCTGCTTGATCGAAAACAATGCCATGCCACGACCGTGAACGCCCCAACGGTCCATCTTCATGCTCTCGAGCTTTGAGGTAACGCGAGCATCGAAGATTCGCTCTTGCATATCCTGCGGAACACCCGAGCCGTTATCCAGAAAGACAAGCGTGCGGACGCCATCTTCCTTGGTCGTGGCGAGATAGACCTTGTCGGCGCCGGCATCGCGAGCATTACGGAGCATTTCGATGACGATATCCTCGACATGCTGAATGTCGTGCTTTGCCTGGCGCCGCTCGGCCTCCGAAACGCGGAGGCGGACATACCCCTCGCCAAGGTTCTCCTCGACGCGAAGGTTGCCCTCCCCCGACATCGACGCGATAAATGAGATGAGCTCGTTCGCGTCGCTCATATTATTTAGCGATATCGACAGCGCGGCTCTCGCGAATCACGACGACGCGCACCTGACCGGGATACTCCATCTCTTCCTCGATCTGATGGGCGATATCGTGAGCCAGAACCGTGGACTGGGCATCGGAGATCTTGTCCGGCTGAACCATGACGTGGACCTCGCGACCGGCCTGCATGGCATAGGTACGCTCGACGCCGTCATGAGAGTTGGCGATCTCCTCGAGCTTCTCAAGACGCTTGATGTAGTTCTCGGCAGACTCGCGACGGGCACCGGGGCGAGAGGCAGAGACAGCATCGGCGGCCTGCACCAGGACATCGAGCACCGTGTTGGGGTCGACATCGGCATGGTGAGCCTCGATAGCGTGGACGATAACGGGCTTCTCGCCATAACGGCGGGCAAGCTCAGCGCCGATGACGGCATGCGGCCCCTCGACGTCATGGTCGATTGCCTTGCCCAGGTCGTGCAGCAGGCCGGCGCGCTTGGCGGTCACAACGTCCAGGCCAAGCTCGGAAGCCATCACGCCGCACAGGTCAGAGACTTCGAGGGAGTGCTGAAGCACGTTCTGACCAAACGAGGTACGGTAGCGCAGGGCACCAAGGGTCTTGACGATCTCGGGGTGCAGGTCGTGAATGCCGGTATCGAATGCAGCTTGCTCGCCAGCCTCGCGCACGCGCTGCTGAACCAGGTCGGCAGCCTTGTGATACATCTCCTCGATGCGGGCGGGGTGAATGCGGCCGTCGGCGATGAGGTTCTCGAGGGCGACACGGGCGGTCTCACGACGGACCGGATCGAAGCTCGAAAGAACGACGGTCTCGGGCGTGTCGTCGATCACGAGGTTGACGCCGGAAACCTGCTCGAAGGTCCGGATGTTGCGACCCTCGCGACCGATGATACGGCCCTTGAGGTCATCAGAGGGAATGTGCACGGAGGTAACGGTGACCTCGGCAGTGTGGTCGGCAGCGCAGCGCTGAATCGCCAGGGAAAGAATCTCCTGGGCGGTCTTGTGGCACTCGGCGCGAACCTGCTGCTCGGACTCGCGAATGATCGTGGCGGCCTCGTGGGTGACCTCGCCGCGAACCTTATCGAGGAGCTCCTTGTGGGCATCCTCGCGGGTAAGGTCGGCGATACGCTCGAGCTCGGAGGTCTGCTTTGCGCAGAGTTCCTCGAGCTCACGGGAGCGCTTCTCGACCTGACCGGCCTGACTGGACAGCTGATGCTCGCGCTTGTCGAGAGCGTCGTTGCGGCGATCGAGGGATTCCTCGCGCTGCATCACGCGGTTCTCGAGCGTACGAATCTCGCTCTTACGCTGCTTGTCCTCGGCCTCGGCGGCCTGCTTGTTCTTGATGATCTCCTCTTTAGCCTCGAGCAGAGCCTCTTTTTTGAGGGTCTCGGCCTGACGCTTTGCATCACCGATCAGGGACTCAGCCTGTGCGTGTGCCGACTGGATCTTTTCGTCGGCCTCGTGAAGACTACCCTGCTTGGCGGTGCGCATGTAGGCAATGGCGGCGATGGCACCCAAAACGATGCCAACGAGCGCTGCGATGATAGGCATGCTCACTCCTTTTTATGGATTCGTTACACAACAAAGCGAACCGTCCTTACGAACGGCTCGCGACATTTGAGTAATATGGGCGCAGCTTATGCGGGTCGGATACAGATAAACATATAACAAACTCATCACAGATGAGCACATATCACAAAGCAAATGACAGTGTTTATCGTACGTTGAACCACAACAACTGTCAAATAAATGGCCCCGGCACGGCGGCTAAAACACGGTGAACGGCAGGGCCACAAAACACATACGCCTAAACCGCACATTCCTCGCGTTCGGCATCGAGACGTGCCTTAACGGCATCGGCGGCGACGTGATACGAGAAGCCCTTGCCCATCAAAAACCGAACCAGTTTTTCGAATGCGCGCGTCTCTGGAACACGCCGCTTGGCGAGCAGGGCTGACGCACGCGCCAAATCGTCTTCGACGGCAAAATATTCCTCGGGATAACCGGGAATGTCATCGAGCACGACATGACGGCGCTTGAGCTCGGTCTCGATTTTGCGCTGTCCCCAACCGCGCCGCTTGCGCTCCTCGATAAAGTACGAGCAAAAGCGGCTCTCGTCTAAAAAACGATACTCGGTGGCGCGCTCGACGGCGAAATCGATCGCAGGCTGGTGAAAGCCGTAGCGAGCCAGCTTGTCACGGACCTCACCCGTCGCATGGTCGCGGCGCGATAACATCTCGGTCACCATGGTAAGTGCACATTTACGCTCAATGAGCTGCACCGCCTCACGGAAGTTGTCCCAATCACAGGGAAGATCGGGGCGGTTTTTGACATACAGCCGCGCGACCCGCACGGGAATCCAAATGGACCGCTCAAAACCGCCCTCAAGCTCACAATCGATATGTGCGCAAGGCTTTTTGGACGCATACCCGCTCGAGAACGAGGAGACCGCCTTCTTATCGGGAAAGACGACCGTGGCCTCGGTCACCGTATACGACATGAGCGTAACCGCTACTCGTCGTCGTCATCGAGCATGGCGGAACCATCGATGGCGTAAAGCTCGTCAAACTCCTCAGGCGCTGGCTGATCGGTCAGCTCGACCTCGGACGGAGCATCGTCATCAAACTCAAGTCCGCAGGCAAGGCGGACCTTATGCTCAATCTCGTCAGCGCAATCGGGGTGTTCGCGCAGGAACGCCTTGGCGGCCTCGCGACCGTTGCCGAGCTTGTCCTCGCCATAGGCAAACCAGGAGCCCATCTTCTTGCAGATGCCGCACTCGACAGCCATGTCCAGAATCGAGCCCTCCTTAGAGATGCCCGTACCGTACATGATGTCGAACTCAGCAGAACGGAACGGAGCTGCCACCTTGTTCTTAACGACCTTGGCGCGCACGCGGTTACCGATAACCTCGTCCTTAAGCTTAATGCTGTCGATACGGCGAATGTCGATACGCACCGAAGAGAAGAACTTAAGGGCGCGGCCGCCCGTCGTAGTCTCGGGGTTGCCGAACATGACGCCGATCTTCTCACGCAGCTGGTTAATGAAGATGCACGTCGTGTTGGACTTGGACAGCGAGCCGGCGAGTTTGCGGAGCGCCTGACTCATCAGGCGAGCCTGAAGACCGACCGTAGTGTCGCCAATTTCTCCCTCGATCTCGGCACGCGGGGTCAGCGCGGCGACGGAGTCGACGACGATGGCATCGATGGCGCCGGAACGCACAAGCATGTCAACAATCTCGAGCGCCTGCTCACCCGTATCGGGCTGGGAAATGAGCACCTCGTCGATATCCACGCCGATGCGCGCGGCATACGTGGGATCGAGCGCGTGCTCGGCATCGATAAATGCCACAACGCCACCCATTGCCTGGGCCTCGGCCAAGATCTCGAGCGAAAGCGTCGTCTTACCGGAGGACTCGGGACCGTAGATCTCGACGATGCGGCCGCGCGGCACACCGCCGATACCCAGCGCGGCATCGAGGGCCAGGGCGCCCGTGGGAATGGCCTCGACCTCGAGCTCGGGGCCACCGTCGCCGTACCTCATGATGGAACCCTGGCCGAATTTCTTCTCGATCTCGGCCTTGGTGGTGGCGATCATCTCATCGCGCTCTTTACCCGTCGTGCGAGCATGAACGGTACGTACGGGACCTGAATTCTTGGCCATGAATAGCCCTCCTCTTAACAACCTGCATCGATAATAAACGAACGGCTGTTCGTGGTCAACCGTTCAGGCCAATCATATGCAGGCAGTCTTTCCAAAACCCAACCAAACGCCGACCAAACACTGACCAAATGCTTGACCACACAGGGCCAAATAAGAACAAAGAAGGCAAGAATACATCTATAACCAGCACAAACGCTAAATTTGTCAGAAGTCCCTATCTCCACAATTAAGGGGCCCGGAGGCCCCTTAAAACACGTCTATTCCATAGAGTTGAGCACAAGGGCAATGCGCCCCAATGCCTCCGCGACCGCATGGGCACGAACACACGAACGGTCGCCCTCATAGTGGCAGCGCACAGAGTCCACGACCGGCACTCCCCCATCGGCGGAACGATGTGCCCAGCCAATATAGAAAGTGCCAGCAGGATCGTCCTCAGTACCACCGCCGGGGCCGGCATAACCCGTTGCGCTCACTGCAATATCGCTCTGGTACAGCTCCAGCGAACCCGACGCCATCTCGCGCGCAGTTTGATGCGACACCGCGGTGTAGCGGTCGAGCGTCTCCTGCTCAACACCCAGCACGCGATGCTTAATCTCATCGCAGTAGGTTACCGCACCGCCACGCAGCACCGCCGAGGCGCCCGGGATATCCGCAATCGTCGAGGCGATCATACCCGCCGTCAGCGACTCGGCCGTCGAAACCGTCACACCCCGAGCGCTCGCGCGCTCGACGATATCGCGCGCCAGCTCCTCGTTATGTGCGGAAATCTGCTCAAAAGAGTCCGTCATACCCACCAGGACCTAGACCGAAAAGACGATCTTGCGGCAGTTCCAGAAGTACTGGGCGCCCGAGATAACGGTCAAGACAACGGCAACGGCATACAGGAAGCGCGACACCGAGTAGATGCCGAGCGTCAGCGCCATCGGGCCAAGGTGCAAGCCAGCCATAGCAAAAACGCACAGGTAACCGCAGATGGAGACCATCGTGGTCGCCGTCTTGTACTTGCCGAGCTTATCGGCCGCAACGACCACACCGGCCGCACTCGCGACCATGCGAAGGGCGCTCACCAGAAGCTCACGGAACAGGATAATGAACACGGACCACACGGTCACCGCGCCAAAATCCAAGAACAGCAGCAGGGCCGAGAACACGAGCAGCTTATCGGCGATGGGGTCCAAGAATTTACCGAAGTCGGTGATCTCGTTGCGCGAACGCGCCAGATAACCGTCGACCTTATCGGTGCACGACAGGATCACATACAGAATGAAGGCAGCGGCGGCGAGCGGGCCGTCGAAGGTGCTCCAATCCGTACCGGCAACACTCGTGTGAGAAAGCGCCGACACGATCATGAACACCGGGATAAAGACGATGCGAACGCACGTCACGATGTTGGCAGGCGTCCAAACACTCGTCAGTTCCTTATTGCTCTCGTTTGCCACGATGCTCTCCTACTCCACAACATGGCCGATAAGCTCATAGCAGAAGCTATCGGTAAACTCGACAGTCAGAATATCGCCCACGGACGCCTCGCTGGCGTCCAAGTGGACCGCGCCATCGGAATCGGGCGCCTGGAACCAGGCATGGCCGATCAGCTCGGCGCCGTCCTCGGTTTCTTCGATACCGTCGACGATCACCTGGGCGCGCTCGCCCACATGTGCGGCGGTGGCGGCAAAACCGAGCGACTCGGCCAGGTCCATGGCCTCCTGGGCGCGCTCGAGCTTGACCTCTTCGTCGACCTGACCCTCCATCTTAGCGGCCAGGCTGCCCTCCTCCTGCGAGTAGGCAAAGACGCTCGTGTAGTCAAAGCCGACGGTGTCCATAAAGTCGATAAGGTCGCGGAACTCGTCGTCGGTTTCGGTCGGGAAGCCGACCATAGCCGTGGAACGGATCACGATGCCGGGGATACGCTCACGCAGATCGCGGAACAGGTCCTCGAGCTCCTGGCGCGAACCGGAACGGCGCATAGCCTTGAGGATGCGCGCGTCGCAGTGCTGCACGGGGATATCGATATAGGGCAGCACCTCGGGCGTATCGCGAATCGTATCGATAAGCTCATCGGTCATGCCCTCGGGCTGCAGATAGAGCACGCGGACCCAGACGTTGTGCGGGCGCACGGCCTCGGCGACGGCACGCAGCAGCTGCGCCAGATTGCGCGGCGAGCCCTCGGCGACATCCTCGTCAGTAAAGTCGGTGCCCCAAATACCCGTGTCCTGGCCGATCAGCACGATCTCGCGCACACCGCCGGCAACCAGGTCGCGTACCTCGGAGATAATGCTCTCGGCATTGCGCGAATGATAGCGACCGCGAATATAGGGGATCATGCAGAAGCTGCAGAAGCGGTTGCAGCCATCGGAAATCTTGACGTAGGCGACAGCGCCCTCGACAGTGCGCTTGACCTGCGGAATATAGGCTGCGATCTCACGCACGACACCCAGCACGCCATCGATGACCGCCACGATGCCGTCCTCCTCGTCGGCCTTCACAAAGGCAGCGACCTCGGGCAGCTCGTCAGGCAGGTCGTCGCCATAGCGCGACGGCACACAGCCGCACATAACGATGGGGCAAGAACGAACGCCGTCCTGAACCTCGTTGGCGAGCTCGAGCGTGGTCTCGATGCTCTCGGACGTTGCGGAGGCGAGGAACGAGCAAGTATTGACGATGGCGATATCGGCATCCTGCGGGCCGAATGCCTCCTCGTAGCCCGCGGCGGTCAAAAGAGAACGCATGCGGTCGGTGTCAACCTCGTTCTTAGCGCACCCGAGGGTGATGTAGAGCACGGAGCCCAACGGTGTATCCATGTTGGAGAGCAGTCCTTTCGATTGATATTAGCGGTAGTTGGTGAACTGCAGCGGCTGGCCGTAGTCCTGGTCGCGCAGGAACTGGATCACGGTCTGCAACGCGTCCTTCGAAGCAGAGGAAACACGCAGCTTGTCGGCCTCGATGGTCACCTTGACCTTGAGCTTTTGATCCTTGATGTCCTTGTTGATCTTCTTGGCGGTCGCCTGGTCGATACCCTCGACGATATGGCCGAGCACGCGCACGGTGCCGCCCGATGCCGCCTGCGGAGCATCCCACGAGACAGCCTTGAGGTCGATGCCGCGCTTGATGAGCTTGGAGCTCAGCACGTCGACAATCTGTTTGGAGACAAAGTCGGCCGGGGCGTTGATCGTAAAGAGCTTGTCGCCCTTCGAAAGCTCGATCGTGGCGCCGGAATCCTTAAGGTCATAGCGCTGGGAAATCTCGCGCGTGGTCTGCTGGAAGGCGTTGTCGACCTCTTGCATGTTGACCTCGGACACGACGTCGAAGCTGGAATCTTTAGCCATGATGTTTCCTTTCGCGTACGAGCTGCTTAATAGCTATCGTACGAATAGTCGGTAGAATCGGTGGGCGTCTGACCGTCAGATGCGGTATCGGCGCCATCCGTGGACTGGGCATCGGTGCCGTCGGTGGTGTCGGTACCATCAGAACTTTCACCATTCTCGGAATCAGTCGTCTCCTTCTTGGGAACGGTGATCGTCACACGCGCCACGCCCGAGGTCTTGGTATCGTAACGAACCTTTTCACCGTTCTTGGTAACGGTGACATCGGAAGGCTTGGACGTGGTGATCTCGATCGAGGACTCGGGCGAGTACTCCTGCTCAAAGGGGCCAGTCGCTTGGGCGCCATAGACCGACTTGCCGTCGACCTTGACCTCAATCCACGCGGTCTTTCCCTTGGCAACGGAGACTTTGACCTTCGTGACCTCGTTCTCTTCCTTCTTGGCCGTCGTCTTGGTAGCGTCCGAGTCAGTCGACTCATCCGTCGCCTCATCGGTGTCTTCGTCCTCGTCGACCGTTTCGGTCTTCTTAGAAGACTTCTTGGTCGTCGTCTTGGTAGCAGTGGGCGTCTCGGGCGTGGTCTCGGGCGCCGAAGATGCGCAGCCGCGCAGAAGCACCACGATGAGCACAATCAACAACAGCGCAACGGCACCGATGCCGGCGTAGACGATACGCGGATCGAGCCCGTTGTTTTGAGGAGTACGTGATCCGCCGCGTCCACGATTGGAACTGCTGCGGCCGCCTCCCTGAGGCATACGACCACGATTGCTATCGGAACGGCCGCGATAGCCACCCTGGCCCTGAAGGCTGCGCTGACCCGAGCGGGGCGCAAGTTCACCGCGGCCTTGATAGCCACGCTGGCCCAAACGCGGAGCCGAAGAGCGCTGGCCATACGGCTGTGATTGAGAGCGAAGACGCGGCGTCACCTGCGTGGTATCGGCATCCGCATAGCCACCGCGAGAGCGACCAGAAGAGACCCCACGGTAACCGCGATCGGAATAGCCGCCGTCGCCGTAGCCGGCACGAGGGTCACGAGCCACGCCGCGGGCAGCGGGAAGTGCACGGTCTTCGGGCATCGGCGTACTGCGGAACCGGTCACGCTGCGAACGAATCTCCTCGCCCGAACCCGTCTCGGTAATATAACCGGCCTGCTGAGGACGCTGTCCATAACGCGTCGAACGACCGCCCTGAACCATCAGGAAGCGCCCGTTATCGACCGAGGAACGCGAATTGACGTAGCCAGCGGCGTCCTGAAAACGACCGCCCTGCTGCGACGTCTCGCGCTCATATGCCATCAGATCGTCAAAGTAGGCATTGACGACCTCGCGCGGATTGAGGCCCAAAAAGCGAGCATAGCTCGAAATCATGCCCTGCGCATAGCCGCGCGGCGGCATCGAAGCAAAGTTACCGGTCTCGAAAAACTCGATGATCTGCGGCCTGATTTTGATGGTGTTGGCGACTTGCTGAATGGAAAGGCCCATTCGGCGACGCTGCTCGAGCAGCATGTCACCAAAGCGTGCAGCCATCAGAATCCTCCAAACTCACGATCTTCACGTGCCATCTCGGCGTCGACAGATTCCAGCGCGGCAAGCCCCTCCTCGTCCAGCAGGACCTCGCGCGGCTTGGAACCGTCGGGCGGACCGACGACACCCTTTTCTTCCAGCATGTCCATAATACGCCCGGCGCGCGCATAGCCAACCTTCAGACGACGTTGCAGGCCAGATGTGGAGCCCAGCTGCGATTCCACCACAATATGGGCGGCTTCCCAAATGAGCGGATCATCGTCTTGCGGCTCAGCTACTCCGGTGCGGACAATGCCGCCGCCACCCACCATGGACATGGAAGCGGGCGCCACGGCAGACAGGATCTCCTCGTGGTAGTCGGGCTCGCTCTGCGACTTGACGAACTCGACAATCTCGTTGATTTCGTCATCCGAGACAAAGCAGCCCTGGATACGGCGAGGCTTGCCCCAGTCGACCTTTGAGAACAGCATGTCGCCCAAACCAGTGAGCTTTTCGGCGCCCATCTGATCAATGATGACGCGCGAGTCGATACCCGTGGCGACGTTAAAGGCGATGCGGTTGGTGATGTTAGCCTTGATAAGGCCCGTCACCACATTGGAACTGGGGCGCTGCGTGGCCACGATAAGATGAATACCGGCGGCACGGCCCAGCTGAGCAATACGCACGATCGAGGCCTCGACATCCTTACCGGCGACCATCATCAGGTCCGAGAGCTCGTCAATGATGATGACCAAGTAGGGCATCTTTTGCGGCGGGTTGTCGTAATGCTCAAACTCGCCGGCGGCCTGCTTTTCGTTATAGGTCGAAATCTTACGAACGTTAAGGCGCTCGAAGACCTTCAGGCGACGCTCCATCTCGGACACGGCCCATTGCAGGGCGCTCGCGGCCTGCTTGGGCTCGGTCACTACAGGCACGTAAAGATGCGGCAGACCGTTATAGCCCGCAAGCTCGACGCGCTTGGGGTCGACCATGATCAGGCGAACGTCCTCGGGAAGGGCGCGCATGAGCAAGGTCGTGATGATGGAATTGATCATCACCGACTTACCAGAACCGGTCGTACCGGCAATAAGCAGGTGGGGCATCTTGGCGAGGTCGGCGACAACCGGCGTGCCCTCGGCATCGCGGCCGATGGCCAGCTCGAGCGGACCGCCCTTCACATAGGGCAGCACGTCGCCCAGGTTGACGTTCTGGCGCTTGCGGTTGGGAATCTCGATGCCCACGAGCGAGGTGCCGGGGATCGGGGCAAAGATACGCACCGACTGGGCAGCGAGCGAAAGCGCGATATCGTCCTCGAGGCTCGAAATCTTGCTCACGCGCTCGCCCTCGCCAGGTTGCAGCTTAAAGGTCGTCACCGTGGGGCCGGCGATCCAGCCGACCACGCGGGCACTACGACCAAACTCCAGCAAGGTGGACTGAAGAGACTCGGCAGTCTGTTCCAGCTCCTTGTCAGAAGACGCGGAGGAAGCCGACTGCGGGTTGGCATGCAGGATTTCGAGTGGCGGAAGCTTGAGGCCATCCTCTTCTTCGCCCTCGTTATCTGCGGCGCCGCCGTCCGCTCCCCCATCACGAGCCGCAGCCGATCCGACAGCACTCGAGGCAGGCGCATCGGCAACCTTGGGATGCTTCAAGAAGTCGGGAATCTGAGGTGCTGCCGAGACAGGATTCACGACAAACGGCGGCTCGGACTCGTCAATCTTATCGGGGTCGTCTTCCATCGAAAGCTGACCGGTTACCTGGTCGCGCTTTGCATGGCGACGCGGAAGCAAAGTTGTCTTTGCGGTCTCAATCGGAGCCTCGTCGTCCTCGTCATCGCCCTCAGTGAGCTCAATCTCGCTATCGGACCAAGACGGGTCGGGCTCGCTTGTATTCAACTTGGGTGTGGCCTTGCCCTTCTTGACATGACGGCGCGGCAGCAGCGTCGTCTTAGCACGCTCGGCCTCCACGGCATCGGATACGTCGACAAACGGATCCTCGTCCTCGTCGTCATCGTCCAAAACCGGGTCCACATCGTTGCCCATGACCGTGGTCACGGCAGCATCGGAGCCCTTTTGACGAAGAATGCTCAGGTGCGGACGGGCAACGCCGGGCACCGACAGGGCTTCGTCGTCACCCCACGGGCTCGCGTTGACGTCGGCACGACGGCGCTCGGCAAAATCGGCCGCACGGTCGCGAGCAGAGCGCAAAACGCCGCCCACCGAAAAGCCGATGATGACAAAACCAACGACGGCCAGACCCAACAGGACCACCATCGCGATAGGCTTACCCAGGGCATTCTGCAGCGCACTCGCAATAAACGCACCGATGTAGCCACCCGAGGCGGACAGATTTTGCGGAGTGAACATAAGGTCACACGAGTCGCTCGTACCCGGCACCACCAGCGAAAGAATGGAGATAACGGCGATAAAGACCACGGCTCCGCCCGCGACCGAGCGCACGTTGAGCGGCGAGTCCTCGCCTAAAAAGAGCGTGGCGGCAAACAGCAAAATGACGATCGGCAGCACGTAGGCGCCCAGACCAAAGCCCAGGTGGTAGAAACCGGCAACCGCAGCCGTAACGGGTGCAGTCGCCGGCGAAATCACGGCAATGAAGGACGCAATCGCCAAAACGGCGATGACCACGCCGGCGATATCGCGGTTGGCCGAGGGCTCGACCAAGGGCTCAAAATCGTCGAAGTCCGCCTCGTGGCCCTTATTGGCGCGCAGATGGGAACCGGCACCCTTAGCAGATGCCGGTTGGTTATTGGCCTTATTGCCTTTGGCGTTTTGTGCAGATCCACGCGCCAAACTAAACCTCCATGACGACCGGGATGATCATCGGACGGGTGCGCGTACGGCTCCAGATAAAGTTAGAGAGCGAATCGCGCACGGCCTTACGAATAGCATCGGAACCGCTGCTCGTAAAGCTGAACTTGCCCTTCTCGATCGTCTTCATGATGGACGCGGAGGCATCCTCGGAGAACTGGTCGTCGATGGCAAACGAGACGCCGCGGCCCGAAAACTCGATGGCCTCGATCTTCTTGTGCTTGAGCGAGACGATGGCAACAGCGGTAACCATACCGTCATTGGCGAGCTTCTGACGATCGCGCAGGACGATGGGGTCGGTATCGCCGATACGCAGGCCGTCGACGTAGACGACGCCGGACTCGACGGGCGTACCACGCTTGACGATGCCACCGCGCATCTCGAGCGTGTCGCCGTTATCGAGGATAAAGATATGATCGTCCTTGATGCCCATCTTGCGGGCCAGCTGGGCATGGGCGCGCAGATGCACGGCCTCACCGTGAACCGGCATAAAGTACGTGGGCTTGGCCATGGCCATCAGGAGCTTAAGCTCCTCCTGGCTGCCGTGGCCCGAGACGTGGACAAGAGCGCGGTTCTTATCCCACACGTCGCAGCCGAGCTTGGCCAGGCTGTTGACGACCTGCTGGACGGCTTTCTCGTTGCCGGGAACAGGAGTTGCCGAGAGGATGACGGTATCGCCCTCGTGGATAGAGAGCGTCTTGTGCTCGCCATTGGCCATGCGGGACAGGGCCGACAGCGGCTCGCCCTGCGAACCGGTGCACATGACGACGATCTTGTCGTCGGGCAGGTTATCGATATCGAAGGCATCGATGATATCGGCATCGTCGATGTTGAGGTAGCCCAGCTCGCGCGCGACGCGGGTGTTGGTGAGCATGGAGCGACCGGTCACAACGACCTTACGGCCGCACTTGCGGGCGGCATCGCAGATCTGCTGCAAACGATGGATGTGGCTCGAGAACGAAGCGACGAACACGCGACCCGGGGCGTTCTTGATGGCGTGCAGCAAGTTGGGACCGACCTCGGCCTCGGACTTGGTAAAGCCGGGAACCGTGGCATTGGTGGAGTCGGACAGCAACAGGTCGATGCCCTGCTTGGCAAAGCGGCTGATAGCGGCATAGTCGGGCGTGACGCCGTCGATGGGGGTCTGGTCGAGCTTAAAGTCGCCGGTGTGCATAACGGTGCCCTGATTGGTGCGAATGAACACGCCCAGAGCGCCGGGGATGGAGTGCGTCATCGAGAAGAAGTCGAGCGAGATACCGCCAAGGTTGACATGGCTGCCGCCCTTGACCTCACGGAACTTGGGCGCGCGGATGCGGAACTCAGAAAGCTTGCCCTCGATAAAGCCAAGCGTCAGCTTGCTCGAAAAGATGGGCACCTTGTTGTTGAGGTCCTGCAGCAGGTACGGAAGCGAACCGGTGTGGTCCTCGTGGCCGTGGGTGACGACGATACCGCGGAGCTTCTCCTCGTTCTCCAGAACATAGGTGTAGTCGGGAAGAACCAGGTCGATACCGGGCTGGGAGTCATCCGGGAACATGAGACCGGCATCGACGAGCACCATGTCGTCGCCGCACTCGAAGACCGTCATGTTCTTGCCGATGCCGTCAAGGCCGCCGAGCGGAATGATCTTCAAGGGAGATGATTTTTTAGCTGCCATAGGTGAGTGTTGTTTCCTTTCTTCGAAAACGGGTCTGGAACAACCGACGGGGCGCTTCTGGCAAACCGACCGCCGGGAACGTACAAACATGCATCACAGAGTCGATGCAGTAACCACAGTATGATACCCATTTGCCCACCAACAGACCACCCATGCATCAAAGCCCCATCTGAACCGGTCTATCCCGCCGGTTTCCCGTGGGGCGGGCACTGATGAAGTTTCCTGCTCTACAGTCCTGCTCACGACGGAGGCCACATTAAGTGGCCTCCTGTTCGTGCGGAACTCGCGATAAACTTCATCAGTGCCCGCCCCACGGGAAACCTGCCAAAACAAGACAGGATTATTTTGGTCGGTTTTATCTGGAAGATGCTGCTGCGGCTATCTACAGATCTGAAATCTGACTACTGAATAGACCGTCTAACTAAATAGCAAGCGGCATTAACCAGCCCTTTTGCTTGCGCCCGGGAGGGCCGTATATGAAGTTTATCGCGAGTTCCGCACGCAAAGGAAAGCACTTAATGTGCTTTCCGTCTTGCGCAGGACTGTAGAGCAGGAAACTTCATATGCGTCCCTCCCGGGCGCAAGCAAAAGGGCGACCCCATTGCGGAGTCGCCCTTGTTGAACTGCTTATGTGGAGCTGTTACTCGGCGTCGTGGTGACGGCGGGGCTTGCGGCCTCCGTTGTCACCGGGACGACGCGGACGGTCGCTGCGCTCGGAGCGCTCGCGACGCGGACGCTCACGACGCTGGAAGTGCTCGCCGTCGCCCTCGGAGGCACCCTCGGCGCGAGCCGGGGCCTCGGGCTTGTCAAGACGATCGAGCGAGATCTTGCCGCGATCGTCGACCTCGATGACGACGACCTTGACCTCGTCGCCCACGTTGAGGACGTCCTCGACCTTCTCCACGCGGCCCTTGGCGACGCGGGAGATGTGCAGCAGGCCGTCCTTACCGGGCAGCAGGTTGACGAAGGCGCCGAAGGGCTGGATGGAGACCACGCGACCGGTGTACTCCTCGCCCGGCTCGGGAACCTTGATGATGAGCTTGATGCGCTCGACAGCCTGGTCCACGGACTCGCCGGTGCCGCCGACGAAGACGGTGCCGTCCTCCTGGATGTCAACCGAAGCGCCGGTCTCGTCCTGGATGCCGCGAATGACCTTACCGCCGGAACCGATGACGTCGCGGATCTTGTCGGTCGGAACCTGAATGGAGACGATACGCGGAGCGGTGCTGCGCGTGGTGTGACGCGGCTCGGGGATCACATCGAGCATCTTCTGCAGGATGAAGGCGCGACCCTCCTTGGCCTGCTGCAGGGCGCGGGCCAGGATGTCGAAGGTGAGGCCGGTCGCCTTGTTGTCCATCTGCAGGGCGGTAATGCCCTCGGTGGTGCCGGTGACCTTAAAGTCCATGTCGCCCAGGAAGTCCTCGAGACCCTGGATGTCGGACAGGACCACGGTCTTGCCCTCCTCCTGGATCAGGCCCATGGCGATACCGGAGACTGGGCGCTTAATGGGCACGCCGCCGTCCATAAGGGCGAGCGTAGAGCCGCAGGTCGAAGCCATCGAAGAGGAGCCGTTGGACTCCATGACCTCGGAGACGACGCGGATGGCGTAGGGGAACTCGTTCTCGTCGGGAAGCACCGGAAGCAGGGCGCGCTCGGCCAGGTTGCCGTGACCGATCTCGCGGCGCTTGGGGCTGCCCATGCGGCCGGTCTCGCCGGTGCAGAACGGCGGGAAGTTGTAGTGGTGCATGTAGCGCTTGCCCTCGGTGGGCTCGATGGTATCCAGACGCTGGCCCTCGTTGAGCATGCCGAGCGACAGGACGGAAAGCACCTGCGTCTGGCCACGCTGGAACAGGCCGGAGCCGTGAACGAGCGGCAGGTAGTTGTCCTTCACCATGATGGGACGGATCTCGTCGGCGGCACGGCCGTCGACGCGCTCACCGGTCTCGACGACCATGGTGCGCATGGCCTTCTTCTCGAGCTTCTTGAGCGCCACGGGGATCTCGCGCTCCCAAGCGGCCTGCTCCTCCTCGGTGAACTCGGCGCGGATGGACTCCTTCAGAGCCTCGACCTTACCGATACGGGAGAGCTTGTCGGCGTCGCGAAGGGCGGCTGCCATCTCGTCGTAGTGGGCGAAGATGCGCTCCTGGACCTCCTCGACGGGCTGGTCGAGCGGGTACTCCTTCTTGACGATGGCGCCGTTGACCTGCTCCCACTCGGCGACGAACTCGTCCTGAGCCTGGCAGAAGGCAGCAAGGGCCTCCTGGCCAAACTTCATAGCGGCGAGCATGTCGTCCTCGGAGATCTCCTCGGCGCCGGCCTCGACCATCGAGATGAAGTCGGCAGAGCCGCCCAGCTCCAGGTCCAGATCGGAGTTCTCGCGCTCCTCATAGGTGGGGTTGACGATAAACTCGCCGGTCTCCACGTTGCGGCCGATGCGCACGCAGGCAAGCGGGCCCTCGAAGGGCACGCCGCCGAGCGTCATGGCCAAGGAGGCGCCCATGACGTTGATGACGTCGAAGGGGTTGACCTGGTCAGCGACGAGTGAGGTAGCGACGATGTGCACCTCGTTACGGAAGCCGTCCGGGAAGCTCGGGCGAATCGGACGGTCGATCATGCGCGCGGTGAGCGTGGCCTTCTCGCTGGGACGGCCCTCACGCTTGAGGTAGCCACCCGGGATGCGGCCGGCGGCGTACATCTTCTCGTTGAAGTCGACGGTCAGCGGGAAGAAGTCGTAGTTCTTACGCTCCTTGGAGACGACCACGGTGTCGAGCATCGTGGTGTCACCCTGCTTGACCAGGCAGGCGCCGGTGGCCTGCTTGGCAAGCTCGCCCGACTCAAAGGTGTAGGTCTTGCCGTACAGCTCAAAGGTCTTGGATACGAGTGTCATTGTTCTCCTTTACCCCGCAGACCCCTTGCCTGCGGGCTTCTCATGTGACGCGGGCCCCCTGCCCCCGCCACGCTTCAGAGCGTGATTGTTCGCGCCCTTACACAAAAAGAGCGCCCCGCTGCGCAGGACGCTCTTAGCATGTACAAATCCTACTGGATGTTGTCGCGGATGCCCAGAGCCTTGATGAGCTCACGGTACTCGACGATGTCGTTCTTCTTGATGTAGGAGAGAAGACGACGACGACGGCCGACGAGCATGAGCAGGCCACGACGGGTGTGGAAGTCCTTCTGGTGGGACTTCATGTGCTCGGTCAGCTCCTTGATGCGCTCGGACAGGATGGCGACCTGAACCTTGGGGTTGCCGGTGTCGACCGGAGTGTTACCGAACTGGGCAGTCAGCTCAGCCTTGCGCTCTTTGGAAACAGTCATTGTTTCACCTTTCGTTTTGCGTCGCTATCGGGCGACTCGATTCGCCTCGGACTGGGAAGCCGCCGGTGGAGCGAGCAACCAAGGTCGAGGTACCAACAGGCCGATATGTTACCACAAGCAGCCCGCCCCTGCGCATCATCACCGACCCAACATGAATTCCATCGCACGGAGGCGCTGATCGGTGTGCGTCGCAGCCCAAACATGCGAAAGCCCGAGCAAGAATGCCGCCGTATGCGGGTCGATTCGCTCGGCCATGAGCGCATCGAAGGTCATGGACATGAGGGCGCGAAGCCATGCGACCTCACCAGTCGATACCAGCTCGGCACCCGGAACGCTCGACGCGCACGATCCGCACATGAGCCCGCCCGCCTGTGGTGAAAAATACGACAGCATGGGGTCTCTGCACAGCACGCAGGCCGAAAAATCTGGTCGATAGCCAACGTGCGACAGCAGCTTAAAGACATATGCCGCCACAAGTAAATCCATATACGCAGCGTCGAGCCCGCTGCCGACCAGGGTAAGCGCCCGTTGCGTAATGGCAAAGGTAAACGGGTCCTCGGCGTCCTCGAACGAGCACACGCGTGCGACCTCGGCGATCGCGCTTGCGGCGCAAGTCGTCTCGTAATCGGGCGCAGCGCCGAGCGGCGCCTCCATAAGCTCGGCCTGGGAAACCACGTCGAGTGACCGTCCATGTGCAAGCAGCATATCGACCGTACAGAACAGCTCGCAGCGCGCAGCCAGGCGTCCGCCGGGTTTGCGGGCGCCCTTTGCCACGGCACGAACCTGCCGCCCCCGCTCGTCAAGCATCGTCAAGATCAGGTCGGTCTCTTTGAGCTTAGTCTTATCGAGCACGAGCACTTTCGTGCGATATGTCCGGGAGCCTGCCATACGCACCGCGCGTCCTTAGTCCTCGGCGTTGTAGCCAAAGCGGCGAATCTGGGCCTCGTCATCACGCCAGCCGGCCTTGACCTTCACGTCCAGCTCCAAAAAGACCTGCGTGCCAAAGATGCGCTCAAGATCGCGACGGGCGTCGATACCGATATGCTTGATCATCTCGCCGCCCTTACCGATGATGATGCCCTTTTGGCCCTCGCGCTCGACGTAAATGGTGGCGTGCACGCGCAGCACCTTCTTGGTCTGCTCGAGCGCATCGCAGATCACGCCAACGGAGTGCGGAATCTCATCACGGGTGCGGCGCAAGACCTTCTCGCGCACAAACTCGGCAACGAGCGTCTCATCGGAAGCGTCGGTACCCATGTCCTCGGGGAACCAACGCGGACCCTCGGGCAAAAAGTGCGCAACGGTCTCTATAAAGGCGTCGACGTTGAAGTTCTTGACCGACGACGTCACGATCTCGTCGTCATACTCCATGAGCTCGTGGGCGGCCTTGAGCTGTTCCATAACCTGGGCGGGATCGGCCTCATCGGCCTTGGTGAGCACCAGGACCTTCTTGCAACGGGCGCATCTTACGCGCTCGGCAACCCAAGCGTCTCCCCTGCCGATCGGCTTGGTGGCATCAATCAAAAACGCGACGACATCGACATCGTTCAGCTCGAACAACGCGCTCTTGTTGAGCTCGGATCCCAGACCGTCCTTGGGCTTATGAATACCCGGGGTATCGACAAAGACCAGCTGGTAGCCGGGACGGTTGACGACGGCGCGCATGCGGCGACGGGTCGTCTGAGCCACCGGCGAGGTGATGGCGACCTTTTTGCCATAGCAGGCATTAAGCAGCGTGGACTTGCCGGCGTTGGGGCGTCCGACCAGGGCCACAAAGCCGCTGCGGAAACCGGGTTCCACGTCACCAAAGCCCGCGAGGTTCTCATCCTCGTCGCACAGGGCGTCGAGCTCCTCGTCGCTCATGCCCTCAAACGGGTCGAACTCCTCGACATCCTCGAGCCCCTCGGTATCCACCGCATCCAGGACCTCGTCATCCAAAACTTCATCGGTAGGCTGCATATTGTCGGACATGGGAATCCCTTTCTAAATAAAGCCGAGCGCGCGGGCAAATACCAGCACGCCCACAATCGCGGCGGTGATGGAAAGAATGTATACAGAGGCGGCGGCGATGTCCTTCGCACGCTTGGCCAGCGGATGGAGCTCCTGGGTCGCCAGGTCGACGATGGCCTCCATAGCGGTGTTGCACAGCTCGCCGTGAATCACCAAGCCACAACAGATGATAATCGTGGCCCACTCGGCAATGTCGAGGCCCACGATACAGCCGGCAATGACGGTGCACACGCCCGCAACGAGCATGACCTTGATGTTGCGCTCGGTCTTGACGGCGGTGACGAAGCCCTCCATGGCGTAGGAAAACGACTTAAAGAAGGACGGATGGTCCTTGTTCGATCCGGGAATCATAGACGGCTCCTAGTCGTGGGCGTGGTTGGTGATGGGGCCGACGTGGACTAGCTTAGGGTCCTCGCCGCGCTCGAGCGACAGATCGCGCAGGATGGCGTCCTCGCGGGCCTCCATGACCTCGGCCTCGTCGTCCTCGATGTGGTCATAGCCCAGCAGGTGCAGCATTCCGTGTACGAGCATCAGACGGCACTCGTCAGCGGGGCTATTGCCAAAACCGGGGGCCTGACGGGCAATAACCTGCGGGGCCAAGATAATATCGCCGAGCTCGAGCGTCTCATCGGCGGGAATGTCATCGTCAAAGGCCGAGTCGCACTCAAACGAGAGCACATCGGTGGTGCGGTCGATACCGCGCCACTCGTGGTTGAGCTCGTGCATCTCGTCCTCGTCGACATACGAAAGGGAAATCTCGACTTCACGCTCAACGCCCTCGGCGGCAAGCACAACCTCGCAGATGTGCTCCACCTCCTGCGCGTCGAGCAGCGTATCGAGCTCGGCATCGTTGCTGATCAATACACTCAACGGGACTCCTTTCGGTCACGTACGCGCTTCTCGCGCACATCATCATAAGTATCGTATGCCTCGACGATACGTCCCACCAAGGCATGGCGCACCACGTCGGCACGCTCGAGGTGCGAAAATGCGACATCATCGACACGGCCCAAAATCTTCTCGACATCCGCCAAGCCACCACGACGACCCACCAGGTCACGCTGGCTCAGGTCGCCGGTAATCACGAACTTGGAGTTGAAGCCCAGGCGCGTCAGGAACATCTTCATCTGCTCGGGCGTGGTATTTTGCGCCTCGTCGAGCACCACGAAGGCATCACTCAGCGTGCGGCCGCGCATGTAGGCAAGCGGGGCGATCTCGATCACGCCGCGCTCCATAAGCTCATCGGTGCGCTCGCGATCCATCATGTCAAAAAGGGCGTCGTAAAGCGGACGCATGTAGGGATCGATCTTTTCCTCGAGGGTGCCAGGCAAAAAGCCCAGATTCTCCCCCGCCTCGACAACCGGACGCGTCAAGATCAGACGGCCCACCTCGTGACGCTTGAGCGCGGCAACGGCGAGCGCCATGGCCAGATAGGTCTTACCGGTACCGGCAGGACCCAAGCCAAACGTGATGGTATGCGAGCGGATGGCATCCACATAGCGCTTTTGCCCGAGCGTCTTGGGGCGAATGACGCGGCCGCGATACGAAAGCAGCACGTCATCGCGAAGCGACGTAGCCTCGTGCTCACCGTCGCGCAAGACGGCCAGGCAGCGAGAGACATCGTCGGCAGACAGCGTGCGCCCGGCGGCCGCCTCGCGAAAAGCGTGCTCGAAAAAGCGCGCCACGAGTTCGACCTCGTCCGGGTCGCCGCTCACGGAGATGCTATCGCCACGGGCAACCACATGGGCGCGAACCAAGTTCTCGAGCGCACGAAGGACGCCGTCGCCAGCGCCCAAAACGCGCGAGGGATCAATCCCCTCGGGAACGGTAAGTCTAATCTTCGAGGCTTCCATGAACCTCCCTGCGTGCATGGACCAAGCCGGAATCATCGACTCCGATGATAGCAACATCGAGCAGGCACGGGGCTGTAAGTCCACAGGTATCGTCAAGACGGGCATGATGGAACGAGCCGAGCGTCAGGTTGTCGCCATACTCGAGCACGGCACGCTCGACCGTGCCCACGCGACGGCGAGCGTCGGCAATAGCGAGCTCCTGTGCAGCGGCCCGCATACGGCGGCTGCGCTCGGCCATAACCTCGGGCGGAACCTGGTCGAGCATGTCGGCAGCAAGGGTACCGGGACGCTTGCTGTAGCGGAACACGTGCATACGCGAGAAACCCACACGGCGGCACAGCGCCAGCGACTCCTCGAACTCCTCGTCCGTCTCACCAGGGAAGCCGACAATAACGTCGCAAGAAAGGGACGCCTGGGGCAAGTTGGCGCGAATCATACGCACCGTGTCCTCAAAGGCCTCGGCGCTATAGGGACGGCCCATGCGATGCAGGGTCGCCGTGCAGCCGGACTGCACGGGCAGGTGCAAAAACGGGGCGATACGCTGCGGATAGCGCGCCATAACCTTAAGCAGGCGCTCAGAGATATCCATGGGCTCGACCGAGGAAATGCGCACATGCGCAATAGTCGTGCGCTCCATGATGGCCTCGAGCAGCTCATCGATTTCGACATGCTCGTCGGTCGCGCTCTTGCCATCGTAGGCACCCAGGTTCACACCGGTCAGCACCACCTCGGGCACGCCGGCCTCCTGGGCCTCGCGAACTTGCTCAAGCACGGACTCGACGGGCACGGAGCGCTCGGGGCCGCGCGCCTTCCACACGATGCAATAGGTGCAACGGTGGTTGCAGCCGTCCTGGATCTTCACGCCCAGGCGAGAGCGGCCGAGCGCATCGACCACCTCGCCATCGCTGCAGGCGGGAACGCTATCGGACTCAACGCCCAGCACCTCGCAGACACGTTCGGCGACATCGATCTTGGACGGCTCGGCGATCACGCGATCCGAAAGCTCCAACAGCTCCTCGGGATGCAAATTGACCACGCAACCGGTCACGAGCACATAGGGCTCATTTGGATGGGCCAGCGCATGACGGACGGCCTTACGGGTCTTGGCCTCAGCCTCGCCCGTAACGGCACAGGTGTTAATGACGATCAAATCGGCATCCTGGGGCTCCACAATGGCAAAGCCCAGGCGCATAAGATCGGCAGTGATACGGTCAGACTCAACCCGGTTGACACGGCAGCCGAGGTTGACGACGGAAATATGGGGTGCGAGCACGCGGGCTCCTTAATCGAGGATATCGTCGAGGGCACTCTTGATACGGTCGGTCACCGACTTCTTACCGGAAGCGACGTCATCGCCCATCTCATCGGCAAAAGCACGGAGCAGCTCGCGTTGCTTATTGGAAAGATTGGTGGGAACGACCACGCGCAGTTGCACGATCAGGCGGCCACGCGAACCGCCACCGCCAATGCGCGGCATGCCGTAATTATTGACGCTCACGGTGTCGCCGTACTGGGCGCCGGCGGGAACCGTCACCTTAACGACCTCGTCGGGCATAATGCCCTCGACCTCGATCTCGCAGCCGAGCGCAGCCTGCGCAATCGAGATATCGCTCACCAGGTACAGGTCGTCACCGTTGCGCTTAAAGCGCTCATGGTCGGCGACGCGCACGTTGACAATCAGGTCGCCCGAAGGCTCGCCGCGAAGGCCGGCCTCGCCAAAGCCGCTCACACGCAGCTGGCGACCGGTCGAAACGCCGGCGGGAATATCGATGTCGATCTTTTCGTGCGAAGGCGTGCGGCCCTGACCGTCGCAGGTCTCGCAGGGATGGTCGATAACCGTGCCCTCGCCATGGCAGTCGGGGCAAGGCGAGGAAGACTGAACCTGGCCCAAAAACGATCGCTGAACCGTCGTGACGTAGCCCGTACCGTGGCAGCGACTGCACTGCTTTTCCTGTGCACCCTCGGCCCTACCGGTACCGTTGCAGTCCTCGCAAGGAGCAAGGCGATCATAGCTGATCGTCTTTTTGCAACCGAGCGCCGCCTCCTCGAGCGTCACCGAAAGGGAGATGGCCATGTCACGTCCGCGACGACGCTCACGACGGCTGCGGGCGCCACCACCGGCGCCACCGCCAAAGAACGACGAGAACAGGTCGTCCATGCCCATGCCACCAAAGATATCGTTGATGTCGACATAGCCAGAACCACCAGGACCGTCGGCAGTGCCGTAACGGTCGTAGTTAGCACGCTTCTGCTCATCGGAAAGAACGGAATAGGCCTCGTTGAGCTCCTTGAACTTGGCCTCGGCCTCGGGATCGTCCGAAACATCCGGATGTACGGTACGGGCCTTCTTTAAAAACGCACGCTTAATCGTCCGCGCGTCGGCATCCCTGTCGACGCCAAGCACCTCGTAGTAATCCCTATTTTCCGACACGACCGAATCCTTCCGACTTTCATTATTGTCACAGTGCGTCCTATACCCAAGCTGGGCCGACCGCAAACAAAGGGTTTGATGTTATTGCATTTGATACGGCGAAAGCATGGCCCGTTGCGAGCAGCTCGCGAACCAAACCGACACGAGCGCGAACATGAAGCCGTTGGCAAAACCGTTGGCAAACTGCATCGCACCGCGCTTCCACCACAGCAGGCTGCGATGAAGCACACCGTCCGAAAGCACCATGAACAGGCCCATGGTAAACGGAATAAAGCACATCACGGCAAAGGCCGAGAACACGCCCGAGATGGCCGACAGCACCAAAAACGGCGCCACAATGCCCATCAGGTAAAAGCCAGTACGAGCTTTGCCTTCCAAGCGCTCGGCCTCAACATGGGCGCGGCCGACCAGGTCGCCGCCCGCGGCACCGTTAGTGCCAGCATGGCCCATGCCGCTAATGCGGACCTCGTCGCCATCGTGCGTGCCGGCAGGAAACTCAATCGTCTGCTCGGAGGTCACACGGGTTCGCCCGCTGCCACCGCAATCGGGGCAGGGGTCGGCCACGACCTTACCGGAACCGCCGCACTCGGGGCAGACCGACTGGAACGTGCCCGCACCAAACAGGAAGGACAGGTCGACGTCGATGTGGCCGCGGCCACCGCAGCTCGGGCAGGTATGGGCATGCTCAGACGAAACGGAGCCCGAGCCGCCGCAGTTGCTACAGGTATCGAAGCGCGTGTAGCGGACGGTCTTGCGGGCACCGCCCTTGGCCTCCTTGGCGTCGAGTTTGATATCGACGACCACGTTGGCGCCGTTCTCGGGATTGTAGGCAGCCTGGCCGCGACGCTGCTGGCCCCAGGCGCCACCAAAGGGAAAGCCGCCCTCAAAGGGATTGCCATAGCCCGTGCTGCCGGCGTAGCCGCCACCATAGGGCGAAGCCGTAGGAGCACCGGCAAAGGGATTGCCAGAACGCATGGCGTCGTAGCGCGCACGTTTTTGCTCATCCGAAAGCACGGCGTAGGCCTCGGAAACCTCTTTAAACTTTTCCTCGGCATCCGGCTCTTTATTGACGTCCGGATGGAGCTTACGGGCCTTTTGCTGGAAGGCCTTTTGAATATCACGCGAGGTGGCGTCCTTGGAGACACCCAGAATCTCGTAGTAATCTTTTTCGTTCATCGTCGCCATGCGCGGCAACCTCCTGCTCACAGCAGCGTATATATTCCGGTAATTCTACCCGAGCGGCCTAAGCTAGATCCCAAAACAGCTCGAACAGAACATTTCCATCGAGCCAGCCCAGATGGGTCGGCGGCAGACGAGCTCGAACATGGCCCGCGATGACATCTGCCGAGGTGAAGGGTCCCTCATGAATCCCGAGCGTCTCGGGCACCCAAGTGGCAAGACCCAATTCGAGCGCACGATCGCAGGCAGCTGCCAGCTCGTCCGTTGGGATGACGCAAGCTGCACGAGCCAACAGGTCGGACGCAACACCGCGCGTCATGCGACAAGCGAGCATCAAGTCTTCGGCGACAGCCTCGCGCTGCGACAGATATTCGGCCTCGAACGCCGTCGCGTCATCGTCACGTTGCACCAGACGCACGCGGTACGAATCGCCTCGAGAAGACACGCCGGGGAACAAACCTGCAAGACGGTCGAAATCCTCGTCGTCGAGCATGCCCGCGGCAGAACGACCCAGGCCCAGGTAGCCCTGTCCGGTCCAGTAGGCAATGTTATGGGCGCACTCATGGCCGTCGAGCGCGTAGCTCGCCACCTCATACGGATGATAGCCGGCCGCACCCAGGCGCTCACGCGCCGCGTCCATGCACGAAGCCTGAAAATCCTCATCGGGCTCGAGCGACTCGTCACGGCACGCCATGCGATAAAGGGGCGTCCCCTCCTCAAGCGTGAGCGGGTAGATCGACACATGATGCGGCGCCGCCGCCAGCACGCCATCGAGCGTGCTCCGCCAGCTTGCGGCCGTCTGCCCGGGAAGGCCGCACATCAGGTCGCACGACACATCGAGGCCAGCATCCTTCACCGTCGCGATAGCCGCAAGTGCCCGATTAGCATCGTGAATGCGGCCAATAGCGGCCAGCTCGGTATTGTCGAGGGTTTGCACGCCCAGAGAGATGCGCGTGACACCCGCCTCGGCAAGCGCGGTGGCGAGCTCAGCGGTCAGGGACTCAGGATTGGCTTCGCAAGTAAATTCAACGGGTTTGCACCACATGGAGATACGCCGGGCAAGTTCCACCAGGCGCTCCCCTGCCAGCGATGGCGTGCCGCCGCCAGTATAGACCGTGCGGACCTGCGCAAGCGCCCCGGCGTCGCCAAAGGAATCGAGGCGCGCATACAACTGCTCAAAATAGGAATCAAGCGCGACATCCAAATCACACGCAGCAAAGCTGCGCGAGTCAAAGTCGCAGTACCGGCACTTTTGAGCGCAAAACGGCACGTGCACGTACAGCGCGGTAACGGCCACCGTTAGGCCTCCAGCGGATGAGCTGGCACCGACTCGCCGGCGGCAAGCGCGGCCTCGCAGGCCACCACGTCGCGCTCGATATCTTCGACCAGCGACATGAACTCCTCGTACGTAGAGCAACGCACCACCTGAGCGCGCCAGGCGGCGGCATGGGGCATGCCCTTTAAGTACCAGCTTGCGTACGTGCGAGCACGCGACATGAGCGGCAGAAGCTCGTGCGTCAACGTCAGGTGCTCACGCAGAGCCTCCAGGCGCTCGACCGAGGAGCGAGAAGGAACCGGCGTGCCATCGAGTGCAAGGGCTCGGGCATCGCCGAACACCCACGGATTGCCGTAGATGCCGCGCGCGATAAACACCGCGCTGGCACCCGAGCCGTGCAGATGCTCAGCAGCGTCCTCGGCCGAGAACACATCGCCCGAACCAATCACGGGAATCTCGACAGCGTCGGCAACCTCATCGACGACCGACCAATCGGCCTGGCCCGTGTAGAGCTGCGTGGCGCAACGACCATGCACGGCGACTGCGGCAGCCCCTGCACTCTCAAGCATCTGGGCAAATGTCGCGGCATTACGGTCCTCGGCATAAAAGCCCTTGCGAATCTTGACGGTCACGGGCACGTGCGCCGCGCCCACCGTGGCCTCGACGATCTTTTCCGCCAGGTCGGGCGTGCGCATGAGCGCCGAACCCTCGCCCTTGGTGACAACCTTGCGGGCGGGGCATGCCATATTGATATCGATGAGCGACAGGCGATCGCCAACGCGCTCCTCAACGGCGGCGACGGCGCTCGCAAACTGCTCGGGCTTGGAGCCAAAGAGCTGCACGCAAATCTGCTGCTCCTCGTCGGCCGGTAGCACCAGGCGCCAGGTCTTGTTGCTGGCATAGGCAAGACCCGCCACGCTCACCATCTCGCTGTAGGCAAGGTTGGCACCGCGGCGGCGACACATGATGCGATAGGCGGGGTCGGTCACGCCCGCCATGGGAGCCATAAGGAACGGCTGCTCGGCATAGGCACCCAGCAGCCGCAGACTATATTCGGAAAGAGCCATAGACCTACTCGTCCACCTTGAGGATCGCCATAAACGCCTCCTGCGGGACCTCGACCGATCCGATGGCCTTCATACGCTTCTTGCCCTCTTTCTGCTTCTCGAGCAGCTTGCGCTTACGCGAGATATCGCCGCCGTAGCACTTAGCAAGAACGTCCTTGCGACGCGCCTTGACGGTGGAACGGGCGATGATCTTGTTGCCGATAGCACCCTGGATGGGCACCTCGAACAGCTGACGCGGGATGATCTCCTTGAGCTTGTCGCACAGGCCACGGGCCAGGCCATACGCCTTGTCCTTATGGACGATAAACGAAAGCGCGTCCACCTCGTCGCCCGAAAGCAAAATATCGAGCTTCACGAGCTCGGAGGGACGGTACTCGTTGAACTCGTAGTCGAGCGAGGCATAGCCCTTGGTGCGGCTCTTGAGCTGATCGAAGAAGTCCAAGATGAGCTCGGCGAGCGGCATATCGAAGCGCATCTCGACCGATTTGCTCGTCAGGTGGATCATGTCGGTTGTGACGCCGCGGTGCTCGATGGCGAGCTGCATGACGGCACCCGTGTACTCAGGCGGGCAGATGATCTTTGCCTTGAGGTAGGGTTCCTCGATACGATCGATGCGTGTGGCCTCGGGAAGGTCCTGCGGACTGCGGACATCGATCATTTCGCCGTCGGTCTTGTAGACGTGATAGTCAACCGAGGGACTCGTGGCAATGAGGTCCAGGTTGAACTCGCGCTCCAGGCGTTCCTTGACGACTTCCATGTGCAGCAGGCCCAGGAAGCCCACGCGGAAGCCAAAGCCGAGCGCCACCGAGGTCTCGGGCTCCCACACCAACGACGGGTCGTTGACGTGCAGTTTATCGAGCGCGTCACGCAGGTTCTCGTAGTCCTTGTTGTCGATCGGGAACAGGCCCGTATAGACCATGGGCTTGGCCTCGCGATAACCGGGAAGCGGCTCGAGGCAGGGGTTCGACGCCCACGTAAGGGTATCGCCCACGCGAACGGCCTCGGGATCCTTCAAGCCCGTGACCACATATCCGACCTCGCCGACCGTCAGCGCGTCGACCGGGGTCTCGGCAGGACGCTTGACGCCCACACCGTCGACCAAGAAGTCACCCTTGGCCTGCATCATGCGCAGGGTATCGCCCTTTTTGATGGAACCATCGAAGACGCGCACCGTAGCCACCACACCGCGATACTCGTCAAAGTACGAATCCAAAATGAGCGCTTTGAGCGGAGCGTTTGCATCGCCCTTAGGCGGCGAAATCAAAAAGACAATGGACTCCAGCAGATCGTGAATGCCCTCGCCGGTCTTGCCCGAGACGCACACAGCATCATCGGCAGGGATCGCCAGGTCATCCTCGATCTCGGTCTTAACCTCATCGGGATGGGCCGAGGGCAGGTCGATCTTGTTGATGGCCGGCACAATGTCCAGATTGGCGTTCATGGCGAGCGTCGCGTTGGAAACGGTCTGCGCCTCGACGCCCTGCGTGGCGTCGACAACGAGTACCGCGCCCTCACAGGCTGCCAGCGAGCGCGAGACCTCATAGGTAAAGTCCACGTGGCCCGGCGTATCGATCAGATTGAACTGATACGTCTCACCATCGTCGGCGTCATAGGAAACGCGGACGGCATTGGACTTGATCGTAATGCCGCGCTCGCGCTCGATATCCATGGTGTCGAGCAGCTGCGACTCCATGTCGCGTTCGTCGACGGTATGGGTGAGCTCGAGGATGCGGTCGCTGATCGTGGACTTGCCATGGTCGATATGCGCAACGATCGAGAAGTTGCGGATGTGGGAAATGTCAATTGAAGTATTCATGCGGACTATCTTACCCGAGCGGTACAAAAAATGGAGCCTGTTCCATAAAACAGGCTCCATTTATGCGCGTAATCTGTGTGGTGTGAAATTTACAACTTAGGCGTTGATGCTGTTCACGAGCTTGGCAAGACCGGACTTGCGGTTGGAAGCCTGGTTCTTGTGGATAACATGCTTGGCGGCAGCCATGTCGAGACGCTTGGTGACGGTCTTGAGGGCAGCCTGGGCCTTCTCGGCGTCGCCCTCGGCGACGGCGGACTGGACGTGCTTGGTCAGCGTCTTGAGCTCGGACTTGACAGCCTTGTTACGCATGCGAGCTGCCTCATTGGTGCGGATACGCTTCTTCTGAGACTTGATGTTTGCCACTTCTGGAGTTCCTTTCGAGTTCCTTGCAAAAAATGTATGACACCTCTGAGACACGGTGAGGTCATGCAAGCGCCTACTATAGCACGCTCCCTCTCAAAGGGATAGAACGAATTTGTCAAATAGGCAGGTATCATCACGATTTTCTCAAGATGTTCGTAATCCAGAGCAAAAGCGCCGTCTGAGAATCGGCCGAACCCTTGAGCGCGAGCTCCACATCGACCGCACCCTCGAGCGCTGCGACGAGCTCGGTCATCGAAAAACGACGCGCCCAGGTAAGGTGATTCTTGACCTGCCAGGACTGGAGCTTGAGCGTTGCGGCCAGCTCGCGACCCTGCCCACGCGCGTCGAGCGCCTTGGCGACGATAAGCTCGCGAATGCGACCGCACAGCAATGTGTAAGTCCACACGTAGCTCTTGGAGGGCAGGAGCTTAAAGAGCTCGAGCGAACGCCGCATATCGCGAGCCGAGATGGCGTTGAGGAAGTCCCAGGGTTGGATCTCGGCCGTACGTACAATCCAGCGCTCAACATCGGCAAGTTCAATCTGGGGCGACTCGACCATCTGGGCAAGCTTAGCCAAGTCGTTATCGAGCATGCGCGTGTTTTCGCCCGAACGCGAGACGAGCTCCTCGGCGGCCGCCGTCGAAATCGACTTACCGCGCTGCGTCGCCATCTGCTGAACACGGCGCGGCAGTTCCCAGCGCTTGGTACCCGAGCAATCGACGATAGCCTTCTTGTCGATCTTGGCGATTGCCTTATACAGGCGCGTATTCTTGGCAAGTGAGTCGGCGATGATGAGGCAGACCGTTGTTGGGCTGGGACTCGCCAGATACCCAACGAGCGGCTCCGAGACCGCCTTGGCGAGCTTTGAGCAGCCATCGAGGATTACCAGACGAAACTCGCTGCCCATCGGAAAGGTGTTAAGCGATCCGATAATGGACTCGATATCGGGGTCCTTGGTCATGTCTCGCTCGTCGAGGTTGAACTCGACCATACCCGATTTTTCCAGACGCGCTTTCATACGCGAGACGGCGTGGTCGCGCTTAACTCCGTCGGTACCGACAATCAGATATGCCGGCAGCAAACCGGTTTCGGACATTGCGCTCCCCTCCCGCAGGCCTTCGTATTCGTTCCGTGCCATTCTAGCCCAGGGGTCCACCACACGCCAACGACGTCGTCACGGTCGCTGGCATCGCATCGCAAAGCCATTCGCAGTCGGTGTGACGGTAATGTCGCCGTGTTCGATAGTACACGCGAACACACCACCCGCTTCCTTAACGGCATCGATGCAGGCATCGGACGGATGGCCGTATCGATTCCCCTCACCGGCGCTTGCGAGGGAAAGCTCGGGCTTCAGGACGTCCAGCAACTCGCCATCGACTGAAACCTTGGAGCCGTGATGCCCAAGTTTAAGGACATCGATATCCCCCACCTCCTGCACGAATTCCCGCTCTTGGTCGAGCTCGGCATCACCGGTGAGAAGTATTCGCAGGCCCTTGCCTTCCTGAACATAAGAGAGCAGCAGGACAAGCGAGTCCTCATTTCCCTCGCCATCCACGAACTCGAATGGCCACATCACGCGGGCGCAAAATGAGCCGATGTCGACCGTATCCCCACGGCGCACCTGCCGATACTCCACGCCAGGTCGGTTCAATACCTCGGCAGGAGCATCCTCCAGCGCATCCGCCGCCACGGCAATCGTTCCGACCGAAAACTGTTCGAGCACGGCAGGCAAACCACCCCAGTGGTCCTCATCCCAATGCGTCACAAAAACGGCATCGATATGGTGCACGTTATTGCGAACCAACGCCGCAACCACACACTCGTCGAGCCCGCAGTCGACGAGAGCTACTGCGCCGCCTTGGCGGATAAGAATCGCATCGGCCTGGCCCACATCGAGCACCGTCACCGAAGGCGGAGCGAATCGATCCCAATAGACGTACGGAATCGCAGCCAAGAGCATCAGGCATGCAAGCCCCACCGCCATAGGACGTGCACGGGGACGCGGCCACCAGACCAGCAGAACCGCCAGAAAACACGGCACCAGGTAAATCCACATGCTATCGGGCGGCACGCTCACGTATGCACCCGGCACGGCGGCAAACAGCTGCTCGAAGAACAGCGCGCAACGGGCGGCAATCATGGGCACAACGAGCGCCCAAGTCCGCAACGGTCCCACGAGCGAAAAGGGAGCCAGCACGATCGACACAGCGAGCAGAACGCTCACCACCGGACCGATGACCGCATTTGCCAACGGAGCAATGAGCGAGAATGTACCGAAGGCAGGAACGGTAATGGGAAGTGTCGCCAGTTGCGAGCACAGCGTGACGGAAAGCATGCCGGCAACGCCCGATGGCAAGCCCAGCTCACCCAAAGCGTAGGTCGCATAAGAGCAAAAGCACAGAATGGCTAAGACGCTGGCACATGAAAGCTGAAAGCCCATCTCAAACAGCACCGTCGGCCGCAGCAGCACAAAGATGGACATGGTTGCGAAGAGCGCCGAAAGGCCGTGCCGGCGACGCCCCGCGCCGTTTACGACAAGCGTCGCGAACACCATGCAGCACGCGCGCACAGCCGAGGGAGACGCGCCCGTAAAGGCAGCGTAGCCCACAAGCGTTATCGCCAATATCGCCCGCTGAAGACCACGTGAGCACCGAGTCTTTTGCAATACACCCTCGATTACAAACCCCACGATAGCCAAATGGCTGCCCGAGACGGCGATAAGATGCGCCGTTCCCGTCACCGAAAACCAGTCGCTCGCCGGCTGGGCGCGCAGCTCGGCCGAACGACCGCAGACGACTCCAGCTATGAGCGCACGCGCCGGGTCGGTCGCAGGCGAGATGGACGCAAGCAGCTCATTTCGCAGTCGAAGCAGCGGCCCCGGAGAGCCCTCGTCGACCGACACCAACCGGATGACCTTCACTTTTCGGAGCTCGCCTCGAAGCACGCGTGAGCGACCATACGCATCGTTCTCAAAACGTAAAACGCGACCGATAACACGCACGTGCGCCCCGACCTTGAGCTCACGATCACACGATAGGCGAACCGTTGCCAAGTTCTTACCGTCCGCGCGTGCCTCGCAGGTATAGGAATACACGTCGTCGTTTATGGATGGATCACCCTGCACGACAAACTCGAGGCCGCTTGCCGCTCGACCGTCGAGCGCCCTCGAGGCGCTTAGCGCACCCACAGCCCACCACGCCGAGACGACCGCTCCCGCCACGAGACCGACGGACGCGGCATACAGCCACCGCTTCAAAGGGGCAAGCCGCGCACAAGATTGAGCCAGCACAACGAATACCGCAGCCGCAATGGGAATGGCTATAAGCAATGTGACGGGCGCTGGCTGCTCTCCCAGCAGCAAATCGGCTGCCAAGTTAAGCACCAATCCGCAGCTC
This sequence comes from Collinsella sp., assembly GCA_019419585.1. Taxonomy (GTDB): domain Bacteria; phylum Actinomycetota; class Coriobacteriia; order Coriobacteriales; family Coriobacteriaceae; genus Collinsella. The sequence continues at coordinate 71,568 of DXZQ01000012.1, forward strand.
GCACACAAGCCGGCACAAATGGCCATCGTCCACGGAATCAGGGGCCGCGGAGGCATCACGTGCTCTCGCTCGGTCGCACTCATACGCAGATGCAATCTTTGATTTTGGCAAGCTTCTTCTCGCCGATTCCCGACACGCGCATCAGATCGTCAACCGAAGCAAAAGCACCGTTCTTTGTCCGTTCATCGATAATCGACTGTGCCATTGAGGGACCGATTCCCGAGAGCGTCTGCAGCTCTGCCGAGCTTGCCGTATTAATGTTTACTAGGCCTGTTGCGCCACCGACGCCTGATGATGCGGAAGTCCCACCATCAACACCGGCTTCCGCAATGGACACCTGCTGCTCCCCTACCGTTGGAACGTGAATTTTTTGTCCATCAGTGACCTTGGATGCACGATTAAGCCCCGTAACGTCTGCTTCGGGCGCCAGCCCGCCGGCGGCATCAATCGCCTGAGCCACCCGCGCCCCGTCTTTGAGGCGATATACACCGGGTGACACCACGGCGCCATCAACATCGACATAGACCTCTGCCGCGGCAGACGCCTTAGGCGAAGAGCCTTCAGATGTCTTTCCGCTCGAAGCATCGCCGGATCCCGGCTCCACTAACGTGCCCGAACCATCAGTGCGCTCAAACGACACACCGCCGGCACCGCCGCCAAGGTTCGCCATTGCCAGTCCACTCGCCGTCGCAATGACGACCAGTATCGCCATCACCACTGCCTTATGACCGAGCAGTTTGCCCGCCCAGCGGTCCATCTTTTTGACTCGTTCGTGTTGCTCGCGCTGCGCCATAGCAAACACCTCCCAACACCATCGTGTCAGGAAACGAACGCCGCAGCCTCCGCACGCCCACGCCGGTTTTCGCGGTCAAACCAAAAGTTAACCAAAACCTTGCGCAAATGTGCCCGTTTATTCAGGCACACGTCAGCAAATGAACACTTAGCCGCAAAATGCCCAGATAGCAAAAGACCGACGATGCAGGCGCATCGTCGGTCTATGCACAAATTTACTCGTGATCTTGGTAAATCTCACGCGGAGCAAGCTCAGAATGTTTGCGTTTTAAGGTCTTAGGGGCCTTGTACGTGTTGCTCTCGAAGTCGATGTACTCGGTCTGCTTGAGCAGACGCTCAATCATCTCCTCGTGATCAAACAGTTCCCAGGCCTCATGCACGGCATCGAGTTTAGCGTGCGTCTCGGGACGGCGCGGCATAAACAGCGTGCAGCAGTCGGGAGCGGCCTCAGTCGAGATATCGAACGTACCGATCTCCTCGGCGCGTGCGATGATCTCCTGTTTGTCCGAACCGATGAGAGGACGGAACACGGGAATCTTCACGGCTTCGTTGACGGCCATGATGTTCTCAAGCGTTTGGGAGGCAACCTGCCCAAGCGATTCGCCCGTAACGATGGCCCTGGCACCCTCGATGTGTGCAATGCGCTCGGCAACCGAATACATAATGCGGCGATACATGATCACGCGCAGGTTACTGGGACAGGTGACCGAAATCTCACGCTGGCAGTCGCCAAACGGCACCACGTACAGGCGGCCGATCTGGACACCCGGCTCAAGCGCACGGATGATATCCTGCACCAAATACTCGCTCGTATCGGGCGTCTGCGGACGACCGGAGAAATGCACCGGCACGCAGACCGCGCCGCGACGCGCGAGCATCCAAGTCGCCACCGGAGAATCGATACCCGACGACAGCAGCGTCACGACCTTGCCGGCAGAGCCCACCGGAAGGCCGCCAACGCCGCGCTCGGAGCGCGCATACACGTAGACACTACCCTGAACCACCAGAACGTGCACCATCGCGTCGGGGTCGTGCATCTGGACCTTTTTATCGGGAAACGCCTCACACAGCACCTCGCCAACCTGTCGATTGATATCGATCGAGGTGAGCTCATAGTCAGTATTGGAGCGCTTGGCGTGCACCTTAAACGAATCAAAGGAACCAAACTCGCGCAGCGCCTTCACAGCGGCGGCGCAGTACTCCTGCGGGTCGCGGTTGGTGTGATACGCCAAAGACACACGGGCAACGCCGGGGACGGTGCGGATGACACGCGCCGCCTCGTCGGCCTGATGCTCGTTAAAGGTCACGAGGATATAACCGGAAATTCGAGACACGGCATTCACGGAAAAGGCGGCCAAGGCCGCCTTGATATTATCCATGAGGATATGCTCAAAATGTGCGCGGTTCTTGCCCTTCAGCCCAACCTCGTGATAGTGGACTAGGCAGACGCGAGCCGCCATTTAGGCTTCAGCAACCTTGTGGCCGAGCGCCTTCTCGTAACGGGCCTCGTCGTAAGAGATGTCGCCGTCGACAATCTCGTCCATAGCCATCGAGATGGTATCGGCACCGGAAAGCCCGATGGTGATGTCATCAACATCCTGGACGGCAAGCACGCGGTTGTGCTGGCCACGCAGCATGCTATTGATGTCGCAGGCGCGCTTGGAGGCAAGCGAAGCGAGCAGGAAGCGGTTGTGATCGGTCTTCTCCAGAAGATCGTCAATGCAAGGCTTTACAACGGACACGGACCTCAGATCCTTTCATGCATATCGAGAACGCGAACGAGCTCATCGGTCGCGCGGTCGAGATCGTCATTCACCACGACGTCGTCGTAGCGGTCGGCAAGGGCAAGCTCATCGGCAGCGTTTGCCATACGCAGCTCAATCGTCTCGGGCGTCTCGGTACCGCGACCGACTAGACGCTCGCGGAGCACCTCAAGCGAAGGCGGCTTGATAAAGATCAGCACGGCCTCGGGGAAACGCTCCTTCACCTGCAGGGCGCCCTGGACATCGATCTCCAAAATCAGAGACGAGCCCGAGGCGAGCTTGGATGTGACCTCGCTCACCAACGTGCCGTAGCAGTTACCGTGGACCTCGGCCCACTCAACAAACTCACCGTTTGCCACGCGGCGGTCGAACTCCTCGCGCGTCAGAAAAAAGTAGTTGACGCCGTCGACCTCACCTTTGCGTGGTGCTCGCGTGGTAGCCGAAACCGTCAGACCCAGGTTCGAGCGGCGCTCGCGCACACGAGTGACGAGCGTACCCTTGCCTGCGCCTGACGGTCCAGAAATCACAAAGAGCTTGGAATCCTGAGCGCTCACTTATTTGGTCAGCTGCTCGAGGAGCTGCTCGCGCTGACGGACACCGAGGCCCTGGACGCGACGAGTAGCGGAGATACCGAGCTCCTCCATGATCTTGGCGGCCTTGGCCTTGCCATAACCGGGGAGAGACTCGATGAGGGTGGAAACCTTCATGCGGGAAGCGATGGGGTCATCGGAGTTGAGCACGGACTCGAGGGACTTCTCACCCTTCTTGATCTGCTCGCGAAGCTCAGCGCGGGCGTGACGTGCGGCAGCGGCCTTCTCAAGAGCCTGCTTGCGCTGCTCGTCGGTAAGCTGAGGGAGTGCCATTCGTACCTCCAAATAGTTGGGTTATATCTGATTCAATAATTGGCATTTTAGCACGTAGAACGTACAAAATGCCTAATCGCGGCTCCATAGGTTAGACGATACCCGCAAAAAGTGCAATATACTGCGCCCAAAGTTAAGCCCCTGACCTGCGATTCCACACAAAGGATGGGAAAGTTTACGCAGGCACAGGGGCTATTTTGTGCTAATGAGACCCAAAAGTGGTGACTTAGGGGAATCTTTTACGCAACGTTTTCGACCAGCTCGGCGACGATGGCGTCAAAGGCGGCAACCGGATCGTCGGCACCGGTGATGGGACGGCCCACCACAATGTGGCTTGCGCCACGCTCGATAGCCTGGGAAGGCGTCGCCACGCGGGACTGGTCACCAAGGGCGGCACCCACCGGACGCACACCCGGAGTCACGATCAGGGCATCAGGACCCAGCAGCTCACGCATGTCGTGAGCCTCCATCGGTGAGCACACGATGCCATCGATGCCATTGGCCTGAGCAAGCTTTGCCAAGCGGGCGGCCTCCTCGGCCACGGGAGACTCGACGCCGATCTCGCTCAAGGCATCCTGATTCATGCTCGTGAGCACGGTGATGGCGACGAGCTTGGCGCGGTCCTCACGCGCCTCCTCGGCACCCTCGCGGCAGGCAGCGAGCATAGCACCCGAGCCCAGGCCGTGGACCGAAAGCAGGTCGGCACCGGCAAGCGAGGCCGAGCGGGCAGCGCCGCGCACCTGATGCGGAATGTCGTGGAACTTAAGGTCGAGGAAGACCTTAAAGCCAAGGTCCTTAAAGGTCTTGACGATCTGGGGACCCTCAGCGTAATAGCTGTCTCTTATACACATC
>DXZQ01000013.1 GCA_019419585.1 Collinsella sp.
AGCGGTCGGCGGGGCCATTGTGGCTCTTGACAGCGGATTGGGTCATATGAGCGAGAGGAGGCCCCTTCCGTGGGAGACCTTGGGATCGTCCGCGGCATTGGCGCGAATTCCCGCCTCGGGGAGGCGCCACATGTGAGCCGCGAAGACCACCAGCGCGGCGGAGACCACCGTGAACTGGATTTGAGGAGCCATGTCGAGCAGCCGACCGACGATCAGGACGACGATGGCATAGCCGATAGTGCCACCCATGCGAATGCGAGAAAAGTCCAGGCCAGAGCGATCCGCGAGCTCGATGACGAGGGAGTCGCTCAGGGGCAGGAGCCCCGAGAAAAACGCCGAGAATGCAAAGGTTACGAGAAGGACCGGGACGAACGTCGACGCCAGGTAATACAGCGGAGCGAGTACCGCCGCCGCAAGGCAGAGGGCCACGATGACCGCGCGGCGGCGCCCGAGCTTGTCGGCGATCGTCGACCAGAGCGGCTGGATGGCGAGCGCACACACCGGGGTCGCCGCGAGGAGGATGCCGGTCTGGGCCGCGCTGAGGCCGAGGCTCGTGTAGTGAGCGGAGAGAAACGGCGAGTACACGCCCGCGCAGACCCAGTAGAGTACGTTCGCGAAGAACAGCGAAGTCATACTTGCGTTTGTCTTGGCGTTGTGCATCGTGCTTCTCCCTTCTTGCTCGCCGGGTGCCTGTCTGGGCTTCGAAGTGATTCACCATCTAGCGTGAAACGGAGTTGCGAGGCGTTGAAACAATGTTCTGTTGTTTCATCGTTTTCGTGCCGTTGTTTCACGGCTCATAAGATAGCAGCTCAAGCTGAGATTGCGCCGAGGAAGTATCGATTTACCGTGAACGGTAGGAAATCAGCGGTGAAACGCTATTTCACCGCTGATGAAACAATTTGCTTATTTTTCACCTCTCTTGACCTAAGATACAAAGCAAGCTAGGACCAAGGAGTAACCATGGATAAGACAGGGGATGTGCTCAGCCACATCTGCGCGGTCATGAGCAGCCTATCCCCCTCGGAGAAGGCAATCGCAACGTATGTGCTCGACCACCCGTCGGATGTCGCAACGATGACCGTCCGCGAACTCGCCGCAGAAACCGGTACGTCACCGGCGTCTGTTTCGAGATTCGCAAGGACGCTTGACTACCGAACCTATTCGGACATGCGTCTGGCGCTCGGCATATCCATCAGCAGGGCATCCGGCGAAGAAAAGGCCACGGACGGCAGGATTACTCTGGACGACGTCGAGGGCTCCATCAAGTACGTCCTGTCTCACAAGGTCAAGGAGCTCTCCCAAACCGCCTCGCTCATTGACTCCGATGACTTTTCGGCAGTCGTCAATCTGCTCCACAACGCCAACCTCGTCCTGATCGCGGGCGTCGGCAACTCGATTAACATGGGCGTAAACGCGGCGTTCAAGCTCTCGCAGGTTGGAGTCAGAGCGTTTTGCCCCAGTACCACCGAAGCCATGGTCTCCGTCGCAACCAGCCTCAAGGAGAATGACGTTCTGCTCGTCATTTCGACGTCCGGATACTCGAAGCGCCTCGTCAACATATTCGACTCTGCCGAGGATTCGAACACCCCCATCATCATGATCACAGACAACCCGGATACGCCGCTCGCGAAGCGTGCCACGCATATCATCCGAGCCATCTCGCGAGATCAGGCCATCACCGGAACCGAGATCGCCTTCTCGCACAGCTCGATCAACTTCGTCATCGAGCTGCTGTTCCTCTTCCTGACCTCTTGCTGGGATGACCCGGTAGAGTTTAACAGGATCATCTCGAAGAATCTCATGGGAGACAAGCAATACAGCTAGGACGACGCACGCCGGCGCACCGATGCCCAGACCGAAACGGGAGGACCCCTTGATAAAGCTCATCCTCGCAGACATGGATGGGACCCTGTTGCCGTTTGGCTCAAGGGTCGTATCGGAGCGCACGCACAGCGCGATTCTTTCGGCGCTCGATGCGGGCATCGCGTTCGGCCCCGCAAGCGGGCGCGACTACGCCGACCTGGCCGATGCCTTTGACGGCGACGCGCGCTGTTTCTCGACCGGCATCATGGCCAACGGAAAGAAGGTCTTCTCCAGCGGCGAACTCGTGTTCAAAAAGACGCTCTCGACGGAGGCCCTCGTCAAGCTCGATAGCGCTGTACGCCCCTACGCGGGGACGTCTCTCTGGCTAGTCGCCGATGTCGATGAGACAGGCAAGCGCTGCGAGCAGTTCCTCTGCGCCGTCGAGCCTGGCGACGAATTCGCCCTGGAAGTCGTTAAGGACTCCGGAAGAGACATGGCGCTCGGAGACGTGCCCACGAACCGTGACGTCATAACCGCCGGCATCTTCGTCAACGTCAGCTCCGCCCCGACGGAAGTCGTTCGGAGTCGATGCAAGGAAGCCTGCCCAGAACTTGATTTCCCCTCGCCCGTCCCATTCTTCCTCGATGTTGTTCCGGCTGGCTGGAGCAAGGTAAACGGACTCGACGCGCTTCTCGGCAGCCTTGGGGTCACGCTGGACGAGGTCGCTTTTATCGGAGACTCGGAAAACGACGTGACGCTCCTCGAAAAGGTGCCGAACTCCTACGCAGTCGCGGGCGCGATGCCAGAGGCGAAGGCCGCGGCCCATCACCTGATCGGGAACGCAGCCGAGGACTCCGTCGCGAAGCTCATCGAACAGATTGTCCAGCAGCGAGGCTAGGGTTCCGCCAGCGTGGCATGCGCCGCGTGCCTCGTCATCCGTTCGTGGCGCGCTACCTCGTGACGATCCAGAGCGTGGCCATCGTCGCGACGCCGATGCCTACGATGAGCGCGGCCCACAGGACGCGGACCACGGGGTTCATGTCGCCCGTCACCACCATGTCGTTCGCGTGCCAGAACCAGCTCTCGTTTCCCTTGCGCATGATGCCCTCCCTTAGCCTCGATTACGCCATCTATGGCCGAGCAATCGCAGGTCACGTGCCATAGATTTGCCCTATGCCCAGCTTTCAGTTCTGTAAGGCGGCGGGAGCCTGTGCGAGGCCCCGAGTCCTGAGGCCGTTGCAATGAAAATGGGAATCAAGGGGCACGCATCAATCATATGGGTTCCTTTCGAGGACGAGAGCAAACGAAGCATCCATCATATAATGGAGCGACGCAACCAGAGAGGTCACCCATGGAATTTTACGCAAGCTGCCCCGAGGGCTTTGAGTCCGCACTCGCCGATGAGCTTAAACGGCTCGGACTTTCGCATGTCCGCCGCCTGAAGGGCCGCGCTACGTTTGAGGGCGAGCTCGAAGAAGGCTACCGCGCCTGTCTGTGGTCGCGCCTGGCCAGCCGCGTGTTTGTGGTGCTTGGGCGCTTTGAGGCGCAGGATGCCGACAAGCTGTACGATAGCGTTTGCGACATCGCCTGGGAGACCATCATCCGCCCCGGCGCCACCATCGCCATTACCGCCCGCGGCGTGACCGAGCAGCTGCGCAACACGCGCTTCTCGGCTCTGCGCGGCAAGGACGCGCTGTGCGACCGTCTGGCCGAGACCACGGGCCGTCGCGCCGATGTCGATGCCGCCGATCCCGACGTTCACCTGCTGCTTTCGCTGCGTCAGCGCCGTGCGAGCATCAGCCTGGACCTTTCGGGCGATCCGTTATTCAAACGCCTGCCGCCTGCCGCGACCCGCGCCGGCGAGGGCACGCACGTGCTGCGCCCCGACTACGCCGCCCTGGTGCTTTCGCAGGTCGGCTGGACCGCGCTATGCGAGCGCGAGCTGACGGCCGACGATTACGAGAACGAGGCTCTGCCCACGCTGGTCGACGCCTCATGCGCCGGCGGCGGCCTGCTGCTAGAGGCCGTGAACATTCTGACCGACCGCGCCCCGGGCGCTGCACGCGAGCGCTGGGGCTTTGAAGGCTGGCAGCTGCACGACACCGCTCTGTGGAAGCAGCTACTTGCCGAGGCACGCGAGCGCGAGGCGGCAGCGCGCGAGCGCCAGGCACGCATCGTCGCCGTGGACATCGACCCCGCCGCCCGCAAGACCGCCGAGCGCATGGTCAAGTGCGCCGGTTACAAGCGCTTTGTCGATTTTTGCGCCGCCAAATCTGCCACCGTACTGGACCACGCGGGCGCCGTCGCCGGTGCCGCCCTCGTCGCGGATACGACCGAGACACCGCTGTCGCTTATGCACGACGCCATGACGCTCATCGGCGAGCTGCGCCGCGCGCCCGAGCTCGCCTCGGCGCCGGTCGCCGCGCTCACCCGCGATGGCCTTATGGCCCGCGCGCTCCGCGCCGAGCCCGCGCGCTCCATCGCCGTCATGCCCAACAACGAAGAGGCGACTATCGAGGTTTGGCCCTCGCTCGACCACGCCGCCGCGGCATTTGAAGCTGCGACCAGCGCGGATGCCGAGGAGCAGACCGCGGATGCCAACGACGTCATCAGCGACGAAGCCGCCGCTTCCGCCATGCCCGAGCCTGCCGCCATGCTCGACCTGGGTGACGGCAAGCCGCTGCCCGTGCTCATCCCCGAGTCCGGGCAGTTCGCCAACCGCCTGCGCAAGAACGCACGCCTGCGCCGCAAGTGGGCCAAGCGCGAGGGCGTGAGCTGCTACCGCGTCTACGATGCCGACCTGCCCGACTACTCCGCCGCCATTGACCTGTACGAGGGCTGCCCGCAGACGCCGGGCCGCTGGCTCGTCATCGCCGAATACGCCGCGCCCAAGACCATCGACCCCGCGCTAGCCCAGGCCCGCATGCTCGACATCTTGGCCATCGCACCGCGCATCCTAGATGTCCCGGCAGAGCATGTGCACGCCAAGGCCCGCATGCGTTCGCGCGGCGGTTCGCAGTACGGCAAGCAGGGCGCCGGCAAGGGCGCATCGGGCGAACGCGCCAACATCGCACGCCGTCGCCTGCCACTCATCGAAGAGGGCGGGCTCACCTTTGCCGTCAACTTTGACGACTACCTGGATGTGGGTATCTTCCTGGACCACCGCGTCACCCGCAACCTGGTGCGCGAGCACGCCAAGCAGGCGCGGCGCTTCCTCAACCTGTTCGCCTACACCGGCACCGCCACCTGCTATGCGGCAGACGGCGGCGTCGAGGAAACTGTGACGGTCGACCTTTCCAACACCTATCTGGACTGGGCCGAGCGCAACATGCGACAGAACGGCTTTGTGGGGCCGCAGCATCACTTTGTGCGCGATGACGTGCTCGCCTGGATTCGCGACCAGCGCCAGACGCGCAACCGCTGGGACCTGATTTTTGTCGACCCGCCCACGTTTTCGAACTCGTCCAAGATGGGCCGCCGCACCTGGGATGTCCAGCGCGACCATGTTGAGCTTTTGGCCGGCGTATCTCGCCTGCTCGCACAGGGCGGGCACGCCATCTTTAGCTGCAACCTGCGCGGCTTCCGCCCCGAGACGCGCAAGCTCGCGCGAGCGGGCGTCGTGCTGGAGGACATTACGGCGCAGACCATCCCCGAGGATTTCGCGCGCAACCAGAAGGTGCACCACTGCTATATCGTGCGCCGCCTGTCCATCGAGGACGCCATGGCAGAGGTCGGCTTTAGCGCCGAGGAAATTGCCGAGCGCATCGAGGAGCTGCGCAACCCCGAAGCCCGCAAGCCTCGCGCAGCATCGCCCGCGCACGCGCAGGCCGGCCATGGCAAGCCCAACTTTGCCGGCAAGCCCTCCCCCGCCGGCAAACCTAAAAAGAAGAAGTTCTACGCCAGCAAGCCCAAGGGCAAATAACAAAGTTGCGGTGGAATACGGACTGTTTTGCCTAGAATGAGGCAAAGTTAGGCCGTATTTCACCGCAACTCATATTGGGATGGTGGATGCCGACCTATCCCTGGATGACCAATCGGTAACCAATACCCACGTGCGTCTGGATATAGCGCGGATGCGCGGGGTCGGACTCGATTTTCTTGCGCAGCGTGCCCATAAAGACGCGCAGGCTCGCCAGGTCGCTCTTGGTCGCCGTGCCCCAAATCTCGTGCAGGATAAACTGGTGCGTCAGCACCTTGTCGGCGTTGTGCGCCAGCAGGCACAAAAGCTTGTACTCGATCGGCGTCAGATGCAGTTCCTCGCCATCCATCATGGCGATGCCGGCATCAAAATCGATATGCAGCTCACCGGTATCGAACGAGCCCTCGGAGGCAACGCCGCCCGTTTGCGCATACGAAAGGCGCCTGAGCGTCGTGCGAATGCGCGCAAGCAGCTCCTCGACCGAAAACGGCTTGGTCAGGTAGTCGTCAGCACCGGCATCGAGCGCACGAATCTTGTCCGCATCCTCACTGCGCGCCGAGACCACAATGATCGGCATGCCCGACCATGCGCGCACCGACTCGACTACCTTGACACCGTCCATATCGGGCAGGCCCAGATCGAGCAGCACAATGCTCGGCGCCTGCGATGAGGCGGCGGCGATGGCGGCATGGGCGGTTTCCACGGCCATATGGCGCAAGCCGTGCGCCTCGAGCGCGGCGACGATAAGGTTGCGGACGGCGGGATCGTCCTCAACGACCAAGATGAGTGGTTTTGCGGCAGAGTTCGGCACGGCGCTACTCCTTATCAAACGAAACGTCGGCGGCGGGAAGCCCAATCGTAAAGACCGAGCCGTGCGGATCCGCCGCGGCAACCTCTATGCTACCGCCATGCGCCAGCGCAATGGAGCGGCAGAGCGAAAGTCCCAAGCCCACGCTGCGGTGGCTGTCGGCCAAACCGTGGTTGGCGGTGTAGAACGACTCAAAGATGCGTTCACGGTCCTCGGGTGCGATGCCCGGGCCGTCATCGGCCACCGAGCACGCCACACGTCCATCGTCGACGCTAATCGAAATCATGATATGCGAGCCCGCGGGCGTATAGGTGATGGCGTTGTTCACCAGATTGACCACCAGCTGCACCATCAGGCGTGCATCGACGTTGACGAGCGCCGGCTCATCGCACGCCACCACCTTAAGGTCGTGCTCGCGCACGGCAGGGTTCACGTGGCGCAGCGCCTCCTCGACGATATCGTCCATGAGCTCGAGCGTGGTCGACAGGCGCATACCGCCACCCTCGAGCTTGGTGATGGCGAGCAGATTCTCGACGGTGGCGTTGAGCCACAGCGCATCCGAGCGAATGGATAGAAGCAGGCCGCGGCGCGTCTGGGCATCGAGCACCGCGGTGCCGGTCGAGCCCTGATCGAGCAGCACGTCGGCATTACCCGAAATACTGGTAAGCGGCGTGCGCAGATCATGCGAGATGGAGCGCAGCAGGTTGGCGCGCAGCTGTTCGTTTTTGGCGAGCACCGCCGCTTCCTCGCGGGCCTCCATGGCGCGGGCGCGGTCGAGCGCCAGCTCGCCTTCGCTCACGATGGCATCGGCAAGTGTCCGCTCCTCATGCGTCAGCACGTCGGGCTCGGCAACGATAGCCAGCACGCCCACCACCGAGGCGGGGTCGCCCGAGCGGACGAAGCCGTCGCCCGTGCGAACCGTCAGGTAGATGCCATAAAACGCCGAGCCGCCATAGGTGGCATCGAGCGGCGTTCCCACATAGGCGGACGCCGAGAGCCGCGGCGGCATCTGCGGCGCCAGTTCGTGCACCGGCGCGGCATCGCCCACGGCCGTGTATGTCGCACGCGGCAGCAGGTCATCGCCCTCGGCGTCAGCGCTGTACCACACGACCGGACAGCCCGAAAGACGAGCCAGCTGCGTTGCCATGGCATGGACAATCTGCTGCTGATCGGCGCACCGCTGCAGCATGCGGTTGGTCTCGAGCACCATATGCGTGCGGCGGTCGCTGGCGGCAGCCTGTGCCAAGGCACGGCGCAGGGCCAACGCAATCGAGCTCGACACAAGCGAGACCACGAACATGATGAAGAACATGCCGGGATAGACGCGGTCGATAAACGACAGCGAGTAGCGCGGGCCGACAAACAAGAAGTTGTAGAGTGCCACAGCAGCAGCCGAGCTCAGCAAGCAATACAGGCGACTCCAGGTAAAGAATGCGCACAGCTGAACGGCGAACACATAGACGATCATGATGCTCGGCGCGAGACCCGGATGGTCGAGCAGCGCGCCCACAATCGTCGCCGCGACCAGCAGTCCCACCGATACGCAGGCGTCATACAGAGGAGTGCGGCGCGTCAGCGTTGTGCGCCGCCACCAAAAGCTATCGGCAATATCGCCGTCCGTACGGACGTCCATCAGCGCCCCGCCCCTCTCTCAAAAACAAAAACCACCACAAAGGGACAGGCACCTTTGTGGTGGTTTCCCTTGTGGTGGTTCCAAGTGTAAAGCCTTCTACGACCGGCGGTCGCTAGACAAACAGCACGTGCGCGAGCAGCGCGCAAACGCACGCCGCGACAAGCAGCGTCACCACGATCGAGATCACGCGATCGGCCATATCCATGTTGGCACGGTTCGTCAAAAACCGATCTTCGGCGGCGTCGGCGCGTGCCTCACGTACCAGCTCGGCAACCACCTCGCGGCCATCAAGCATCTTTGCATCCATGTTTGCCTCCCCGGTCTCAATCTTGTCCATCGAAAACCAACTCCGTGCAACCTGTCGGCGCCTACGGGCGCTCGTTGGGAGCCAGACGCTGCATCTTGTTCACGGCCTTGAACTTGGTGAACAGCGGCACGTACTCAAAGCTCACGTTGGAGTTCTCCAGGCCGTACCAGCGTGCAGGCGTGCCGGCGGCGCGACGAATGATGTACTTGAGCGTGATGGCCGTACGCTCGCTCGGCTCCACATCGCTTTCGGGCGCCAGAAGCTTACGGATCAGGACGAACTTGAACGTACCGATGTTGCCCGGATCCTTGTAGACCGAGTAATCATGCGTCTGCGCCGGCAGCTCGCCGGTGGCAGCCAGGTCCTGAACGACCTGACGCAGGTAGGCATTGACGCGCTGGTTGATCTTGTAGCCCAGGTACAGATGCACGCGGAACACGTAGTCGGTGCCGAACGTCTCGACCGAATAGGCAAAGGTATGCGGCTCGTCCATGGTCTCGACATTCACGAACCACCAGGCGCGAGCGCGCTTGGGATGCTTGTCCAAGATCGAGTAGACGATATCACGGTCGATGTAATCGGTATGGGTGTCCTTGGTCAGGTACACGATGTTGTCGCTCAGGCGCTCGTAGCGATCGTCATCGCGCAGGCGCTTGAGCTGCGGCAGGTAGCTGCGCAGCGGCAGCAGCGTAAACTGGCGCTGCTCAACAGCCGTACCGTTGTACCAGCACACCATGATACCCATGATGAGCGCGGCCATGAGGATGGTGAAATAGCCGCCGTGGAAGAACTTGGTGAGCGAGCTCACGAAGAAGAAGCCTTCGAGCAAAAGGAAGAAGGCCGCGAAGATCCACGGCGCGACCTTGAGCTTGCGCTCCTCGTGCAGGTAGAAGAAGAGCAGCAGCGTGGTGCACATCATAGTCAGCGTAATGGCAAGGCCGTAGGCGGCTTCCATATGCGCCGAGTTCTGGAACAGCAGCACCACGATGACGCAGCCGACAAGCATGACGTTGTTGACCATGGGGATGTAGAGCTGGCCCTTGGTCTCGGCAGGGTAGAAGACCTGCATGTGCGGCATGAGGTCCAGACGGCTGGCCTCGGACACCAGCGAGAATGCGCCGGTGATGAGCGCCTGCGAGGCAATGATGGCCGCGACGGTGGAAAGGCCGACGGCAAACGGGCGCAGGCCCGGGGCGAGCATCTGGTAGAACGGGTTGAGATCGGCAATGCCCATGAGCTCGGGGTTGGCAGCGTTGTTCATAAGCCAAGCGCCCTGGCCCATATAGGAAAGCAGCAGGCAGCACTTAACGAACGGCCAGGTAGCGTAGATGTTGCCGCGGCCGACGTGGCCCATGTCGGAGTAGAGCGCCTCGGCACCGGTGGTGGCGAGGAAGCAGCTGCCCAGAATCATGATGCCCGCATGGTTGTTGGGGCTCAGCAAAAAGGCAATGCCGCGCACCGGGTTGAGGCACAGCAGCACGGCGGGGTGCTGGAGGACAAAGAACAGACCCGTACCGCCCAAGAACAGGAACCACAGCGTCATGATGGGGCCAAAGGCGTGACCGATCTTGGCCGTGCCGATGCGCTGCACCAAGAAGAGCGCGATGATGATGGCAAGCGTGATGGCGACGACACGACCCTGGTCGTCACCGAGCACGGCATGGACCGCCGGGATGGTGCGCAGGCCCTCGATGGCCGTGGTGACGGTAACGGCAGGCGTCAGGATGCCGTCGGCGAGGAGCGCCGCGCCGCCCAGCATGGCGGGGATGATGAGCCACTTGCCGCAGCGCTTGACCAGGCTGTACAGGGCAAAGATGCCGCCCTCGCCGTGGTTGTCGGCGCGCAGCGAGATCAGCACGTACTTGACGGTCGTCAGCAGCGTGACCGTCCACACGACAAGGGAGAGCGCGCCGAGCACGAACTCCTGCGTGACGCTTCCGATGCCGCCGTTGCCGGCAACGAGCGCCTTGGTTACATACATGGGGCTGGTGCCGATATCGCCATACACCACGCCCAGCGTGACGAGCATCGCCGAGATGCTCACAGGAATCGCAGCGTGCGAGGCTACTTCCTTTGCCTTTTGTTCCATAAGCCGGTTTCCTCCCAATTTTAACGTTCGACGGGATTATATGTAATCAGCCCATATTTTAATGGCACCGTTTTCCCGGCTAGATAAACATTTATGCGGCCTTTAGGCCACCGCGGCGATATGGAATGTGACAAAGGGATACCCCCTTTGTCACATTCGTCATTTTCCGAGCCAGTTTTTGAACCACCACTCCATAGAGCGGCTCATCTCGGCCATAAAGGGACTCGTGTGCTTACGGGTGTAGATATCGACGACGCGCTCGCCCACCTCGCGGGCGTGCGGGCGAAACATCGCGTCCATCTCGGCCACCTGCGCATCCAAGGTCGCGGCGTCGGCGCGACAATAACGCTCCTCATGCACCAGGTTCACCACGGGATGCGCGATCGCCGGGCGCTCCTTGCGGGGCGTGCCGATGATGAGCATCGACAGCGGCATGGTATAGGGAGGCAAGTCCAGCAGCGCGGCGACTTCCTCGGCGTTCTCGACGACATCGCCGATATAGCAGCTCCCCAGCCCCAGGGCCTCGGCGGCAACCACGGCGTTTTGAGCGGCGATCATGGCATCCTGTGCCGCGATGGCAAAGTCGCCCAGGCCCGGCGCACGACGGGGCGACTTGCCCGTGCGCTCGACAAACTCGGGCTCAAAGCAACCCACGTGCTCAAACAGATCGATCCACTTGGCATAGTCGACTACAAATATGAGTGCCCAGGGCGCCTTGGCGATCATGGGCTGATGATCGCACAGGTCGGCCAGGCGGTCCAATGTGGCCTGCTCACGAATGCTCACGATGGAATACATCATCATGGCGCCTGCCGACGGCGCACGGCTCGCCGCATGCAGAATCGCCGCCCGCTGTTCGTCGGTCACCGCCACGGGACGGTCATCGTCATCACGCGCGAAGGCACGCGTAGACGAGCGATGCTCCAAGATGTCCAGTACCGCGTTGCCCGTAGTCTCGACCGGATAGCCGTATGTATCCACGACCGCAGCTCCGTCGCTGCCCATGTCCGCCTTGCAAACCTGCTCGCTCATCGCCCTACCCTCGCCATTTCTTTAAGAAGCCTTTACGTTTCCGTGTAATTCCCGTCCATTATCGCGCAGGTCGCCGCTACATTGCGCAACACCACCACGCACGCGCGTTATTATGGCTGGTTGTTGTGCGCAGTCACCAAATGCAGCGTATATCTTGGTAACAATCGGGTAAACCCCCGCTTTCGTAGGTTTTAGTTTGTGAGGAGTCTCAGCATGTTCGCTGCCGCCATCTCGCTCGTCGGTCTTGCGGCGACCGTCTACCTTGTCTTGCGCGAGGCCAAGGCCATTCGCGCTCAGTCGGGCACCGTTGCCAAAAGCGCTCTTGGGTGGAGCGTCGCCTTCGGCCTGTTCCAGCTCTTTTTGACCATTTGGGGCGCCATTGGCCTCGTCGCCCAAAACGAGCCGCTCGCCTTTGTGATGCTCATCCTGACCAATGCCATCCTCACCGGCTGCGCTTGGGCCAGCATCGCCCGCGACCGTATCGCCCCGCGCGTCTTTGCGTTTGCCGCGCCCGATGCCCCCGCTCCCACCGGCAAGCTCGCCCGCCTGCGCGGCGCCTTTGTGGGCCGCCCGCTCGTCGCCGCCGTCCTGTGTCTGCTGCTCGCCGGCGTCTTTGCGCTGCTGGGCATGGAGGTCTCATCCAACCACGACTTTACCTGGGTCTACCCCCTGTGCATCCTGCTCGAGTGGGCTATCATCACCGTGCTCATGACCGGCTTGTTCTTCCTATTCCAGCGCCACGGCGCAGCTCCGGCCGTCCTGGCCTTTGCCCTCTTTGTCCTGGGCATTGCCGAGTTCTTCGTCATCACGTTTAAATCCATGCCCATCCAGCCGGGCGACCTTTCGGCCATTTCCACCGCCGCCGCGGTCGCCGGCAACGGCTACACCTTCTCCATCTCGTTGTTCTGCGTGCTGTCCATGGGCTTTACCGCCATCGCCATGTTGCTATGCGAGTACGCCGGCCTGGTGGCACCGCACCGTCAGAAGGGTGCCGTCAACGCCAAGCGCATGCTGCTCATCAACCTGCTCGTGGCGGTGCTGTGCCTGGGCGGCGTGACCGCGCATGTCACGCTTATCGACTACTACAACACCCTCGGCATCACCGTCTACACCTGGCGTCCGCTCGAGAGCTACTGGCGCGAGGGCTATCTGCCTGCCTTTATTAGTGCAGCACAGTCCATCAAGCCGCCCAAACCCGCCGACTACTCCGTCGACGATGCCAAGGCCACGCTCAAAAAGTACGCCAAGGCCTACGACAAGTCCGACGCGGCCAAGAGCGACGAGCGCGCCGCCGCAAAGGAGCAATTCGACAGCGAGAAGCCCACGGTCATCGCCATCATGAACGAGACCTTCTCGGACCTGTCCATCTACCAGAACATGCGCGCCGGCTACGAGGGCCCGCAGTACTTTAAGAACCTGTCCAACTGCCTCAGCCGCGGCAAGCTCTACGTGAGTGCCTACGGCGGCGGCACCGCCAATACCGAGTTTGAGTTTATGACCGGCAACTCCATGGCCAACCTGGGTTCGGGCGTGTACCCCTACACCATCTACAACATGGAGACGACCGGGAACCTGGCAGAGCAGTTCAAATCGCTCGGCTATTCCACCACGGCCATGCACCCCAACCACGCCACCAACTGGAACCGCGAGAACGTCTATAAGGACTTTGGCTTTGACCAGTTCCTGTCCATCAACGACTTCCAGGGAGCCGATACCCTGCGCGGCATGGTGACCGACCAGGCTACCTACGACAAGATTCTTGAGCTGCTCGACCAGAACGCCGATCCGCAGTTTATCTTCGACGTGACCATGCAGAACCACTCGGGCTACGACACGGGCCTGCTGCCGGTCGACAAGCAGATGCACCTGAACATCGACACGACCGACCTGGACGCCAAGACCGTCGAGGACGGCACGCTCTCCGATGTCGACGAGTATGTCTCGTGCATCGAGCAGTCCGACCAGGCGCTGCGCTACTTCCTTAACGCCTTAAGCAAGCTCGACCGCAAGGTGGTCGTGGTGTTCTGGGGCGACCACCAGCCGTTCTTCCCGTCCAAGTTCAATGACAAGTGGTTTACCGGCGAGGACGACGCCACGCATCAGGAGCGTCTGTGGCAGACCGACTACATCATCTGGGCCAACTACGACGTTGCCGGCTGCGACCAGACGAGCGAGGTCGACGACCTGTCCACCAACTACCTGTCCACCCAGCTTATGCAGCTGATCGGCGCCCCGCTGACCGACCACCAGAAGGCGCACATGACGCTGCGCGAGTCGCTGCCCGCCATCAACTCGGTGGGCTACGAGGACGCCAGCCTGCGCTGGGCGCTCTCCTCCAACGTCACCGGTGACGACGCCGCTGCCGCAGCCGCCACCAAGGCGCGCGAGGATTACGCCAAGATGCAGTACTACGAGATGTTCCGCGACGGCAAGAACGTGTACACCAAGCACTTCCAGACCGAGGCAAACGAGACCGACCCTAACCTGGCACCGGGCACGACGAAGATCAAGTAGCGACTAGCTGCGAGTTCATAACTGAAACGTCTGTCCGGGCGGAGGCATATAAGGTTCCCTGCTCGGACAGTCCTGCGTAAGACGGAGGCCACATTAAGTGGCCTCCTTTGCGTGCGGAACTCGCGATGAACCTTATATGCCTCCGTCCGGACAGACGCCTTGTTGTTGGAGCGCGGCTTGTCATGGGGGTACCCGCAACATATATAAGTTGAAGGCCACATTAAGTGGCCTTCTTTGTATTCGGAAAGTGTGTCCCGGAATCTGCCTTCGGAATGGGACGCAGTTTCCGCTTGAGGGCCTGTTGGGAAAGCGCATCCCACTTCAAGAGTAAATTCCGGGTCGCACTTTCCGCTAAGGCTCTCAACCGGAAAGTGCATCCCATTCCAAGCCTTAATTCCGGGACATAGTTTCCGGACAAGACATCAACCGGAAAGTGGGGACCACTCTGAGCGCCGATTCTGGGACACACTTTCCGAAACCCCGCCCATCCGGAAAGCCCGTCCCGCTCTGAATACATCCGGGCATGGAATAACCGCTTATTAGGCCTTCCGTCAATAAAGGGGCGCCCTCCCGAGCGGCGAGCTCGAAGTTCATCGCGAGTTCCGCACGCAAAGAAGGCCACTTAATGTGGCCTTCGTCTTGCGCAGGACTGTAGAGCAGGGAACTTCGTGCCCGCCGCCCGGGAGGGCGTTGCGTTTAGAAGATGAACCTAGCGCTTATCCCTCCGGGACAAAAGAAGTGCGGCTATAAATGCGATGATTGCAAGTGTCAGCAACACCAAAAGCAACGTGAGCGTGTTGTCGCCTGTTGCCACCAGACCAAGCAAACCGGGCTTCTTGCTGTCAGCAGACTGCATGGGGATCTTCTCGCCATCGTCCTCGGCGGTGATTTCCCAGCGAATGGTCTTGTTTGCGTCGGCAACCTCGTTGCCCACCGACGTCGGGACACTTAGTTGCAAATTGAGCACCGTGCTGCCATCGTTCGTAAACGTTGCGACCTGCGTGGGATAGGCGAACACACTGCCCGGCGTTCCCGTCTGGAGCCAACCGGCAGACGCATCGCCCGCCGACGCCGTTAGAGTAATGGGCGACAGCAGGCGTGCCGTCTCGTGATCGACAACGGCACGCACAAACACGCGCACCTGGGACTTTACGCCCGTGGCACGAATCTCTATCTGCTGATCACGCACATCGCCAGGCATCAGATCTTTAAAGGCCAAAAACAGATCGGGCTCCCCCGAGGAGTCCGTCGCCCCCGAGACCGTCAGCTGACGCGCATTTCCGTCATAGGCAATCGCGGGAGTATCGGCAAACGCACGGGCGGGAACAGCGAGCGCGACCACGCAGAAAATGGCCGCGACCATGCAACGCAAGGAGCGCGCAACACCTTTACGAATCGGGAACGCCATACTTACGCACCTCCATGCGGCGGCACCAGCACGTCATTCTCGACCGAGCAACCCCATGCGTCGCGCACGGCCTCATCGGGCGTCGCCTGGACCGCCTGAGTGGAGATATCCACGACAAGATTGCGACCTTCGGTTGCCTTGAGCTCGGTAACCCTATTAATGAGCACGCCGGTTTCCGCGCCGGGAGCGACGGGCGACGTCCAGTAATAGAACCCGTCGCTCGCCTTAACCCAGTTATAAGCCGAGTTCGCGCCCGAGGCATCAGCCACGCTCCACGCAATCTCGTAATCCGCCTCACCCTTCGGCTCCTCCTTCGGCTCATCCCACAGGCGTGCGCCATCCTGGTCCTGCCAGTAGATATCCACTGCAGCACGAATATAGGCGGGCGCAGTACCCGTGTTCTTCGCCTTGACATCGCTTTTCACTTTGCCGTTGAGCGTTTCCTGAACCGATGGCGTCACCGACCCGATGCCGAACTGGTTGACCAGCACGCCCGCAACCGAAAGCCAGGCCAACGTGCCTGCCGTACCGGCCAGGAGGATAACCCCCACCAGCAAGGCGATGATGCGCTTGCGCTTGGACATGCTAATCCTCCTTCTTTGCTACGTTGCCGTTGCTCCAAACGTTATGGGCACGATCGCTGCCGTCGATCCATTTGTCGTTCACACGCGTGTTCGTGCAGGTGAACGTGGCGTCGTTCGCGCTCGAAGCAGCGGAGATGGTTGTCTGCGCCTTATCGCCCGGCTGCTTGCCGGGGACGCCGATCTGGCTGCTGTAGCGCCATGCCCACGCTGAGTCCTCCTCGACGGTGTAGATACCCGCCGGGACCGCAAGCTCGATAGCGCCGGAGTACCAGGTGGAACCGTCCTTCAGCTGCTCATCCGATGACACCGTTACCTCAACCGTGCGTTCCTCCAAGGCGTTGCCGTCCATGCCGGCCCGGGAAACCTTGAAGCGGAACGTCTTGCCCTTCGCCCAGCTATCCTGGGTTTGCTTGACGATCTTGAGCGTATGCGTAGCGGCGAAATCGAACACCGCATTGCCATCGCTCTGAGTGCCGTCGCCCGTGAGCTTGTAGTCCAAACGATTCGTCAGCTCAAACGAGCCCTCGCCTGAACCCGAACTGTAAAGCGAGACATACTTCCCGTTGACAGGCGCAGGAGTCTGGCCAGGAAGACCATAGCCCACGCGGTCAACGTGCACCGTCAGTTGCGTGCCCATGAAGGGCTTTGCAAAGCAAGCCTTGAACGGCGCCTTATCGCTCTTGTCATCTATCGTGTTCGCGGCATTGGGATCAAGCAACCACTTGAGCTGCCCGGTCACATTCTTAGGGCTCGCATCGTCCGACGTGTCGTTAGCGACGACCTTATACGTCACCGGATGCAAATCCATGTTGGCTGTAACCGGTTTACCCTTGAAGTCGCTCCACGCCACAGCTTTGTCGCCATTAACCCACTGCCACTCCAAGAACAACTCCTTCAAGCTGCTATCCGCTCGCTCGCCCAGGAATGCGACGATTGCGGAGTAGGCTTCGGGATCGTAGGCCACTTCCTTTGGCTCCATGACGGGTTCACCCTTGTCGTCATAGACCGGGTTGCCGTTCTCGTCCATCTTGGGCACCTTAACTGTCTGAACAAAGCCGGCATTGCCATCCTGGCCACGCAGAACACTCGTATCGTTCGGGTCTACCGTAGCGGTGTAGATGACGTTGCCTTCGGTGTCGTGATAGCGCACTTTAAGCGGCGTAGGCTTGTAGATCGCCGTGTATGTGACCTCTCGGAACGGCTCGTTGCCATCGAGGAAATAAGTCTTGTCCCCTGTCATAAGAGTGTAGCTATCGTTGCCCTTATAGTCGCGTGACCAGCCGACAAAGTCGTACTTGGTGCCGTCTTTGCCGACAACCTCAGTTACAGCTTTTACCTCCAGCGAAATTTGATCGCCAGAGTCGGTGCGCGAAAGATAACGCACGGAACCGGGGTCGTCCAGGTTGGTATCGATATTTGATTGGACATGCACCGGGCTGGTACGGTAAACCGGGTACAGCTCCATGGGGGCCTTGACCACCGTGTTTTTATCCACCATGGGAACGCCGTCCGACCAAACGACATACCCGCTGCCTTCCGCCGGCTTAGTTTCCGTCCAGCCTACGAAGGCATTGTATGCGTTCGTTGCGGCATCAATCTCGCCGACGTTATACGTAGGCAGCGGCATGCCACCCGTAAGGTTGCCGAGTCTATCGCCCTGCTGAGCAACTTTGCCATCCACATCTTTGGCATTGAGATGATACACGACCGCCAACGGCGAATAGTACGCCACAAATGTATAGGCCCCGCCGGGTTCCACCTGATGAGAATACGAGTTATCGCCGTTAGGTTCGATGTCTTCAACTTCGCCATTCGGAAGCTCGATCTCAACCTTCTGCAACTTATACAGCTCACCGCCTGCTTTATAAACCGGAGTCGTGACGTCAGGGGTCACCGTTGCCGTAGCAGGGTCGGTGCCCGCGTTGATAACGGGATCGATGTCGTACCTAGGCACATTGACCTTGTCCGTGCCCTTAAAACCGGCGCGATACAGGTTGGTGGTGTACCTAACATCGTACTTCGCGTACACCGGATAGGCATCCTGCCACTGGGTGACCTTAAAATCTGGTTTCACCAGATACGGTTCGGCCTTATCCGGGTCAGAAGTGGTGAAGGAATCGCCCTCGACATCGTAGATATACTTCCAGACGTCAGAACCCTTCTGGACCTCGGCGGTCGAAATCCAGCCCAGGAACTTATAGCCCGGCACCGCCATCTCCGCATCGGTCGGAGAGGCTTCGAGTGTCAGGTTGGGATTGACGTCACCCTCCTTTCCGTGCTCGGGCGTGTTGTCTACCGTCTGCTCGGTATGGATAAACGGATATTTATAGGTGTAGGTGCTATCGGAGTCCAGCAGCAATGGAGCCTCATAACGTCGCGTGACGCTCTTAACCGAGACATCGTCCTTGCCATAAAAGCTGACGCTTGTCGTCACCATGGCACGCATGTAATACTCCGAATCGATGCCAATCTCGCTCTGAACGGGGTTGCCCACGCAGGTCCAGCACCCGCCTTGGCGCTCGAGGGTCCAGAAATATAAATGGTATCGCTTGCTCGCCGGCCTAAAGTAAAACTTCAGCGCTCCTGCGACCCACTCGTCATCCAGTGTGCCCGAACCCGGGAAATCCGTATCGGCAATGACATTTTTCCGGGTATCCGCACCTGTATCGTTTTTGACCGTATGCGAATACGCTTTCAAAGGCGCAACGATGAGCGTCTCTGCCCCAAAGCGCCCCTCATTGCATTCGTCCTTATAGTTTTCCTTCAGTCCGTGATAGACGTGCTCGGGACCCCAGTGCACGATATTCTCTCGCACGTAGCTCGATCCGACCTGCTCGTTAAACGAGGTTTGGTACCCGTTCCACACAGAGCAGAGGAGTCTAGAATCCTTATAGGCATCGTTCGTCATCGACTTGACGTAATAGTCCACGCGGTACTCAAAGCGGGCGATGTAGGTATGCGGCACGGTTAAATCGACATCTGCGGGGAGCGTATAGCTGGGATCGCGGCTTACGCGCACCTCAAGCGGGGCATCCTCGGTTCCCTTGTTTTCGTACCAACCCAGGAAGCGGTAGCCGTCGGGCAGCGCACCGTCCTCAGATAAAGGTTTGTTGTCCACGTCGCACACCTGCACCGTGTACACACCGGTGCCATCCTCGGCAGTCTCAACCTTAACGACAGTTTTGCCCACGCCCGCGCGCTGGGTCTTATCGTCAAGCTCATCCCGCTCATTGCCCTCAAACACCGTCATGATGTTCGACACATAGTCGCTGTACACCGGATAAAAATCGGCGGGGCCAAGCACAGTGATCTCGGTGCCGGCAGGATAGAACGCACCGGCGTTTTTTAGCTCGGCAAGCTCAGGCGAGGTAATGGCCGCATAGCCGCCATGCATCCCTTCCTCGCCGCTCGGCTTCGTCGTCCAACCGATAAAGGTGGCGCTGGCAGATAGAGCGCCGCGGTCCGCAGGGGCAACCGGCGTTAAACCGACACCATAGCGGTACCAATCCGTCGACTTGTCGTGCTCCTCGCCACTCTGCCACGAGAGCGTCTTGCCCTTGACGTTATAGAACAGCACCTGCGCCTCGTACGAAGCAATAAACAGGTCGTTGCCCTTAAAGGCCTCGGCCCCCTTCGCGTTATCGGCGGTATAGGTCGACGTTTTCTCGTGCGCTTCGTTCTTCTGGACCTGCTTGCCAGCCTTAACGGCATCGGCATCGGTCTTGCCGTTAAACCAGGCGTTATCGGCATCGATACGGTTCACATTGACTCCGGGCTCGCGGAACCAGCCCATGAAGCGATAACCGCCGTTGGCCTCGGTCAAACCTTCAGGCTTCGCGGAGGTATCCTGCTTAAACGTAACCGACGTATCGCCCTGGGCCAAGCCCTGGGCCGTTCCCGCCAGCACAGCACTCACGGCAAAGGTGTACGGATCCGAGGTCGCTTGATCAACACCGAGTTTGGTTGCCGCAATTGTCGCGGTACCCGCGCCGGGGAAATCGGTCGTCGCCTTAACGCTTTGGCCATGCACGGGAATCTTCAGCTTGTAATCCATCGCCCACTCATTGGCGTGCGTGCCACCCAGAGCCCCGTCGTTAGCAGTCGAGCGCATGGTACCGGCACAAAAATCGTAGTCGTGCTCTTCCCACAGCTCACGCGTGGTATAGCGCTCGTCGTCCCACGGGCCATAGCCGTCGCCCTTAGTGGTACCGTCGCCGCCAAACGCGGGGATTTTCTTTTTAGCGGGATTACCCTGGCTATTGCCATTCAAGCTCACGCTCGGTTTAAAGTAGCACTCGGTAACTTTGGCATCATCCTTGTTGACGCGCGCTCCAATACCGCCCAAGTTCACATCGTTTTGGATGATGGGGATCACGGCGATGGGGTTGTACTGACGCGAACTCAAATCGCCCGCAAAATGGCTGCGAACGAGCTCGTTGCCCTCGGCGGTCAAAATTCGGCCCGCCAGGCCGCCCGTCCACGCACGCGTCACGGCGACGACGCCCACATATGACGCGGCATAGCTGTAGCACTGCGCCGTCGAGAAGCAGTCGATAATCTTGGCCTCGCCCGCCATGCAGCCCACAAAACCCGAGGCGTACACGTTGTTGCCGCCCAGGGCGCCAATGGCCACGTCGTACTTATTGGTGACGTCGGTCATGCCCTTCTCGGCAATCGAGCCGTCGTCCTTACGCGTCGGCGTCACGCGGCAGTACTCGATAGTCGACTTCTTAACGTAGCCGGCAAACGCCGCCATATACAGACCCTCACCGCCGAGCGCCTGCACGCCCGAGGTCGTATTGTTGACGGCACGGCCGCCACGGACCTCGCAGTTGTAGAGGGTGCAGCCGTCGAGCTCGCCGGCGATGAGACCGCCCTCAAAGCCTGCGTTGGTAATGAGGTTGAGGGCGTTGTTGGCGCAGGTCACGTGCAGCGTGCTCTCCATGACCATAACGTTTTCGAAGTGGGTGTTGACGGCCTTGCCCACGATAATGCCGCCGCGGAAGTCGGCCCAAATGTTGGCATCCTTGACCAGGAAGTTCTTGATGGTAGCGCCGTCGGTCTCGGCAAAAAAGCCCGTATCGCGCTCGGGATCCAGCATATTGTTGGCGTAGTTCAGGCCCGTCACGGTGTGATTCTGGCCATCGAAAACACCCTTAAAGGGATGTTCTTTGTTGCCAAAGGAGAGGTGCTTGACCGTATCCGCAACAATGGCGTTCATATCATCATCGTTAAGAACGATATCGTTATCGAGATAGACGCGCCACTGCGACGTGTCGCGCTGACGCGACAGCGCGACGCATGCCAAGAAGTCGTTCCTGTTTGTGATATGGAATTCGGTCTGATCCTCGGCATGCGCTGCCGCCGGCAGCACCATAACGCAGCAAAAGGCGATCGCCGCCACGGCAACCAGCCTGCCGAGCACGCCTCGGTTCACGATCTTAATCTTCATGGGCTAGTTCGCCTCCGGCCAGCCCACGACGTCGAGCACGTCGAGGACGGTATCGTTTGCCTGCTGATTTTTGGCCTGCACGGCCTGAACGTCGATATCGAGTTTGAATGAGCCACCGCGCGCGGCCTCGTTGTAGTCGCCCACAAAGCGCAGCGAATCCATGAGGCTCTCCGTCATGGCGCCGGGATCGAGCATGCCGCCACGCCCAGCCAATCCGCGGTAGTAGTACCACCCATCGCCGTCATCGATCCACGGGGACCCCTCGCCCGCGTTCACATGAAACGCGACGTTGTCCGAGGCATCCGCACTCGAGCTGTCGGGCGCCACCAAAGTCATGCGTAGACGCACACGAACGTACTCAGGCTGCGCGCCGACGTTCTCCACGCGCACAATGCGGCTGATGTCAGAGCCCCCGGCCTTTGTGTTGGGATAGTCACCGTGCTCGTTGGGCTCAAACGGAATCTCCTCGCCCTGCTCGTTTAGGGTGTATTCGCAGACTCGTGCCTTCACGCTGCCAAACGATAGAACGTTGTTCGCCGGAACCATATCAACGGTAAAAGCCAGCGTGCCGCACAGGCACGCCAGGGCCAACAGCGCCATCGCGGCAAGCGCCAAGGTGCGTTTCTGATTGTCGGAAAGATTGTTGAGCATTACGTTCGCCAATCGTCGATCAAAGGGGGACCGAGATCCCGACCCGAAAATGGGGATGGGGAGCGGACCGGGATCTCAGTGGGGGGAGCGGGATTACTTCTGGGTGGCAGCCCAAGTCTTGGCCTGAGCAACGGCGTTGGCGGCAGCGTCAGTCTCGTTGCCCTTCTGGTCGGCACCGAAGATGTAGGCAGAGACGACAATCTCAGGCTTAACATTCTCACCCGAAACAACGTTCTCGCTTGTCATTGCACCGGGAATCATCACCCGGCTAAAGAGCTCGCCGGTGTAGAGATCCTGACTAGCGCTCTTAGCACCCAAGGCGACGGGGCCATTCGTGGCGCCCTTGGCGTACATGAACAGACCGCTTACGTACTGGTTCTCAGTGCCGTTGGTCGTGGTCATATCAGCAACCGGCTTCCAGTTGTTGTTGAGGGTGAAGTAAGGAGTCTTCGCATAAGTTGGATCGTCCTTGACCACAGCGTTCTTTACATAGATGAACACAAAAGCGTCGTCGGAACCCTTTTTAATACCCACATTCGGGTTCTTGTCCATCGGGGAGCCCGGAATCATCTTGTGTTCTGTCTCGGGGTCCCACTTGGTCTCGAACAGGTAGGCCTTGCCAGCGTTCGGCTTAGTGGGGTCCGGATTCTCGGGGTTTACCGGGTCAGGCTTATTCTCGGGAGCCTCAAATTTTCCAATCGTAAACACGTTCTCCAGGCTCTCCGTATGCGTCAGCCAGGCGTAGGTGCCCACGCCGGCAGCCAGTACCAGCAGCAGCAAGGCGGCAATGATGCCGTAGCGCTTTTTCTTCTTGTTTTCCATCGTTCTCTTCCTTTCGAAAATCGACTTCCCCGACGGCAGCCCCAACTGCCACCGACACCTCTCCCCTGCCGCTATGAACGCCGCTCCCTCGCATGCGCGCGGGCATGCTTGCCCGCAGGCTCATCGGGAACCATCCGATCGAGCACAATCGACGCCGCGGCCAGCAGCGCCAGAACGGCCACCATAACAAGCAAACCGGGCATCGTCGTGCAATATGCGTTAACGAAGCCCAGGTAAGGGACACAAAAAGAAACGACGCCGATCACGCGTGAAAAAGGCGTCTGCTCGGCGTCGTGCATGATGGTTCCATCTGCATTTTTGTTTGCGATTCCCTGCGTGCTGATCGTCTGCGCCACAGGGTCGACCTCGTACACCTGGTGGGTCACTACGGCGCCGTCCGATCGGTAAAAAGTTGCATTGTCGCCCATGGCAATATCCGTTGGATCAACCTGGTGAACAAACACCATGGAGCCGACGGGAAGCTCGGGTTCCATAGAGCCCGAAAGCACTGCATAGGGCGTGCATCGAAATGCACGAGGACCAAAAGAAACGACGGCAAGAGCCATGACGAGCGCAATCGCCAAGCTACTGAGAAGTGCAATAAAATGTTTGAGTGCACGAGCCGCCATAATGATTAATTCATCCCCATCGAGGCCTTATTCGACCCATCCAAAGGTCAGCAAGTTTCAACAGGAACCGCAAGGCGATTGAAAAGTGAGTCCGAAATAAGCCAATTTGGAATCTTTTCGTAATAAAAACATAGCGATGTGCTACACATTTTTCAATGTTTTGTCGCTAAATGCTACTTATTTTGACGTAAGTGGTCATTTATCCCCAAATTAGTCTGTTTTATCCAATATCTGTGACTAACCCCCTACGCAATCCCTCCATAGAGGGTTAAATACTTTGAAAAACTCAAATATCGTACCCCCCCCCCACATTAAAAATACTGCTGGAAGTACCGTTTATTTTTAACTTTTTTTGTAGCTTTACGACAGCCCCATGTAGTTCGCGGCCCACAGCCCTCTGGAAGCCATGTCCCAGAATTCGCGTCCGGAGTGGGATGCGGTTTCCGCTTGTGGCCCCGTTGGGAAGCCACATCCCGCTTCGATCACGAATTCCGGGTTGCACTTTCCATCAAGGCCCTCAACCGGAAACGGCATCCCGTTTCTCGGCCAAATACTGGGATGTAGTTTCCACAGAGCCCTTCAACTGGAAACCGCATCCCATTCCAAAGGCAAATTCCGGGACGCAGCTTCCGCAACCCCACCCATCCGGAAAGCCCATCCCACTCTAGACACATCTGGGTATGGAATTATCAGCCACCTGCTAGGCATAGGTTCTGCAACGTGGCGCCCGCCCGGCGGCGCCTTGCTGCATGAATCCCATCGAGTGATGCGTAAAGAAGCCCGGATACGTCTGGTAGCCGTACTCCATCTGGCGATACATCCAGCAAATGCACGAGACTGTATCATTCAAAACCGACTCATCATCCGGATTATGGAAATATCCCCCCAGACCCTTGCCACGGCGCACCTCCGTTTTAAGAAAAAAGCCTCGAGAATCTCGAGGCTTTCACGTTTGTATTATTTCGAGCGCACGACGGCGATTATCTACTCGCCCAGCACGGCCTTTTTGGCAGCTGTGGCCATGTTGTCCAGATCCTCCTTGGCGGGATGATCCTTTGCGGCAACCCAGTTGTCGAGCAGCATTTTAAAGCGGGCATTGTCGGGATCTTGCTCGAGCATTGCCTCATAGCGCTGCTTGACCGCAGGGCCCATCTTGCCCTGGCACATCGCCCAGCCCGCAAGCTCGGCATCCTCGGCTAAATTGGACGACACGCGATCGATAATCTGCTGATAATAGCTCTGGTCGGCACCAAAGCCGCAGGTGCCAAACAAGAAGACGCGCTTGCCGTGCAGGGCGGAAAGCAGCGCCGCCACCGAGGGCGTGCAGGCGCCCTTGTCGCACCAAAAACCAACGAGCACCGTATCGGCAGCGCAGGCGCCCTCTGCCTCGTGCGTGACCTGCTCCGGATCTGCATCATCGCTCAACGCCGCGGCATGGATAAACTCGACGCCTGCAGCCTGCAGCGCGCGCTTAATCGCCCCCGAAACCATCCTGGTATTACCGCTCTTGCTGTTGACCACCATAGAGCATGTCATAGTCACGTTGCCTCGTTTCCCCCGAAACTCGAGCCATTAATGCAATTTATTAGAAGCATATCTTAATACTAACGACGCAGATGTAAACCATCTGTCGCTAATCGGTAGTCCCTACTGGGCGAACTGACTGCGGTAGAGCTCGGCATAGAAGCCGTCTGCCGCCAGCAGCTCGTCGTGTGTGCCACGCTCGATAATCTGGCCGTCGCGCATCACCAGAATGCAGTCAGCGTTGCGAATCGTCGACAGGCGGTGCGCCACCACAAAGCTTGTACGGCCGGCCATGAGCTCGTCGAATGCCGCCTGCACCTGCAGCTCGGTGCGGGTATCGATGCTCGAGGTCGCCTCGTCCAGCAGCAAGATAGCCGGGTCGGTGAGCATGACACGCGCGATGCACAGCAGCTGTTTTTGACCCTGGCTAAACGTGCCGCCGTCCTCGCCGATGACCGTATCGTAGCCGCCTGGCAGCTGCACGATAAACTTGTGCGCATGCGCGCGCTTGGCGGCTTCGATGACCTGCTCACGCGTGGCATCGGGACAACCGTAGGCGATGTTTTCCGCCACGGTGCCCTCAAACAGCCAAGTGTCCTGCAGCACCATGCCAAAGGCACGGCGCAGGCTTGCGCGCGTGTAGTCACGCGAGGAACGGCCATCGACCGCAATGCGACCGGCGTCGATATCGTAAAAGCGCAGCAACAGGTTGATGAGCGTCGTCTTGCCGCAGCCCGTGGGGCCGACCAGGGCAAAGCGCATGCCGGGTTTGGCCTCAATACAGATATCCTGCAGCAGCTTGCGGTCGGGCACGTAGCTAAAGTCCACATGTTCAAAGGCGACCTCGCCCTTCGGGGCGGCAAGCTCCGCGGCATCCGTCGCATCGGGCTCCTGCTCGCGCGCATCGAGCAGCGCGAACATGCGGCGCGCCGAGGCGTACGCGGTCTGGATCTGCGTAATGACGTTGGTGACCTCGTTGAACGGCTTGGTGTACTGGTTGGCATAGGACAGGAAAATCTGCACGCCGCCCACCGTGAGCGCCGCTGGCACGCCCGTGATTACGCCCACGCAGCCAATCACGGCAACCACGGCATAGATGATGTTGTTGATAAAGCGCGTGCCGGGGTTGGAGAGCGAACCCATAAACTGCGCGCGCTCACCCGCGGTGTAGAGCTCGGCATTGAGGGCATCGAAGCGCTGCTGAGCGTGCGGGCCGTAGGCGAAGGCGTCCACGAGCTTTTGCTCACCCACATACTCCTCGATATGGCCACCGAGCTGGCCTTGGATGCGCTGTTGAGCAGCGAAGCTCTTATTGGAAAGCTTGGCAATGGCACCGGCCGCAAAGATGGAAAGCGGCGTGACGAGCACCACCACAAGCGTCATGGTCAGGTTGATGGAGAGCATAAACGCGAGCGTGCCAACGATGGTGATAACGCCGGTAAAGAGCTGCGTAAAGCCCTGCAGCAGGCCGTCACCCACCTGATCGACGTCGTTGACCACGCGGCTCATGAGGTCGCCGTGGGCATGGCCGTCGATAAAGCTGAGCGGCATGCGGCTGAGCTTGTCGCTCGCCCCCACGCGCATGTCGCGCACCGTCTCGTAGGACAGACGGTTAACGCAGTAGCCCTGCAGCCACTGAAAGGCCGCCGCGCCCACCACGACAATCGCGAGTTTGGTGACGAGCGGCAACAGCTCGTCAAAGTCCACCTGCCCGGCGGCAACGATCAGGTCGATGCCCTCGCCGATGAGAATAGGTGTGTAGAGCTGCAAAATCACGGAGATGGCGGCGCTCACAAACGACGCCGCAAACGAAATGCGATGCGGACGGACGTAGCCCAGCAGGCGGCGGGTCACCGCGCCCACGGGGTAGCGCTCGGGGTCGCCGGGTTGACGCGGGCCGTCACCCAAGTCGTTGAGGCTATCGTTGCCGGACACGTTAGCCGTCATCGTGGCGACCGAACCGGAAGAAGTATACGGATTCATTTAGCAGCCCTCCTTTGCGCAGACGGATGTGGGGGCAGTCGGGACGACCGGAGTGGGCGTGGGCGCCGCACTCCTCTGCTGGCCCTCGAGCTCCTCGCGACGAAGCTGCGACTGGCAAATCTCGCGATAGAGCTGGCAGCTTGCGTACAGCTCGTCATGCGTACCCAGGCCCGCGACCGAGCCGTGGTCGAGCACGCAGATCATGTCGGCATCGCGCACGGTCGAGACGCGCTGGCTCACGATCACCGTGGTCAGCGGGAGCCCGCCCGCGGCGGCACCGTGTACGCTGCGCTCGCGGATGGCGTGGCGAAGCGCCGCATCGGTCTTAAAGTCGAGTGCCGAGGCGGAGTCATCCATGATCAGAATCTGCGGCGAGCCCACCAGGGCGCGCGCGATGGTCAGGCGCTGGCGCTGACCGCCGCTAAAGTTCTTGCCGCCCGCCTCAACCGGAGCGTCGAGCCCCTGCGGCTTGTTGCGCACGAACTCGCTGGCCTGCGCTATATCGAGCGCCGCCCGGAGCTCCTCGTCGGTTGCCGCCTCGTCGCGCCAGGTCAGGTTGCTGCGGATCGTGCCGCTCACGAGCGACGCGCGCTGCGGAACAGTCGCGACCACACGGCGCAGCTGATCGAGCGGCCAAGCGCGCACGTCGGAGCCCATCACGCTCACACTGCCGGTGCCCGCATCGTACAGGCGCGGGATAAGCGAGACGAGCGTGGACTTACCGCTGCCCGTACCGCCGATAATGCCGAGCGTCTTGCCCAGCGGCAGCTCTAGCGTCACGTCGTTTACGGCGTTTGCCGCGCCCGCGCCAAACGAAAAACTCGCATGGTCAAAGCTCAGCGCGGGCATCGGAGCGGTGCCACCTGCTAGGTCGCTCGGCTCGGGCAGCGCGACCGGCTGGTTGCCCCCGTCGGTGATGCTCGGCTCGCAATTGAGCACCTCGTTGATACGCGACGCGCTGGCGCTCGCCTTGGTAAAGACCACGACCAGGTTGGCGACATACACGATGGAGGTCAGGGTCTGCGTCATGTAGTTCACAAACGCCATGACCTGACCCTGCGTTAGCTCGCCCACGTTGACCTGGATGCCGCCCACCCACAGGATGGCGCACACGCCCAGGTTCATCACAAGAAACGTGACGGGGTTGAGAATCGACGAGAGCTTACCCACCGCGATGGCAGTATTGGCCTGGTCATCGGCGGCCTGGGCAAAGCGCTCGCGCTCGTGGTCCTCGCGCACGAAGGCGCGAACCACGCGAGCGCCCGAAAGCCCCTCGCGGCAAATGAGCGCGATGCGGTCGAGCTTTGCCTGCAGCTGCTTGTAGTACGGAATGCAGCGCGCCATGACAAACCAAAACACCAGGCCGATGGCGGGCGTGCAAATCAAAAAGATCATGCCGAGCTTAAGGTCGATGACAAGGGCCGCGCACATGGAGCCCACCGCCAAGAAGGGCCAGCGGATGAGCATGCGCACGCCCAACGCCACGGCAAGCTGCACCTGGTTGACGTCGTTGGTGATGCGGGTGATAAGCGACGGCGTGCCAAAGCGGTCGAGTTCGGCATAGCTCAGTTTGTTGATGTGCTTGTAGAGTGCGCCGCGAATGTCGGTACCCATGCCCTGCGAGGTAAGCGCCGCCATCTTTTGGCAGACGAGCGTAAACGAGATGCCGATCACAGCCATGGCGGCGAGCACCACGCCGTAACGGACGACGGCGTTCACATCGTGTGCGCCGATGCCCTTATCGATCATCTGGGCAATCACCAGCGGCGTCAGCAGGTCAAAGATCACTTCGATCAGCTTGCACGCAGGACCAATCACCATATAGCGGCGAAACTTACCGCCAAAACGCCTGAGCAGCTCAATCATGTATAGGCGCTCCCTATCATCATCCACATTCAATTCGAACCATGATAGTACCGCCACCCCAAAAGAAGCGTAAACAACTCGTCATTTCTAATGGGATTCGGTTTCCAAAGAAGCGAAAAGGCACGCGTACACCCAGCCAGTGTCGGGTCGACCGCTTGGTATACTTACATTAGTGCTACCAAGTTAGTCGCCGACCCTTGAAATGAGGTGCCGAGATGAACGACATTCTCGCAAGAAGAGCAAGACGAGCAACTGTGGGCATCGCCCTTTCCGCGGCACTTGTCGCGGGAATCGCCCCCGTAACGGCGATCGCGGCAGAAACCAGCGCCCCCACCGGTGCAGTTGCCTTGCAGACGGAAGACGCGGCCGCCGCAAAAGAAAAAGCGTATGCAGCCATGCAGGAAGCGCTCAAAACCCTCGAGGCCGCAAAAGACGCCGCAAGTCCCGAGAAAATTGCGGAAATCGATGATGACATTGCCGCATTTCAAGAACTCTACGACATGGTGGTGGCGGAAGCCGCCAAACGGAGGGAACCCCTTCCCGCCATGCAAGCGAACGTCGATGCAGCCCAAGCCAAATACGATGAGGCCCACAACCGGACAAGCGGCCTTCAGGCAGAATTAGATAAGGCACTTGAAGCACTCGGCGGCGAGGAGCCCAGCACAGCTATTAAGGAGCATATTAAGCAGTTGCGCATGGAGATCATGACGGTAGAAAGGCGAGAAGAATCTTGTGAAGATGATCTTCACCGCTACCAACGCCGGCTCGAAAGCCAGGAAAAACAGGTTCAGAATTTCGAAAGTGAGGCAAAGGAAGCTAAAGCCCACATCGACGAGGACATAGCCAAGCGAAATGCGCTCCTCGGCGATTTGGAAAAGGCGCAAGCGGCCTATGACGACGCCTGCAAGGCATACGAAGAGGCAAAGGCCGCGGCAGACAAGGCCACCTCGCCCGAGATAACGAAACCGACCGAGACGACAAAACCCTCCAGCTCAGTGCAACCGGCCGAGACGGCGCAGCCCGCCAGCTCGCCCGCGACCGGCAAAGACGCTCCATCGAGCTCCACCAAGCAAGCAAATACGACCACCGGCAAGCTCGCAAACACAGGCGACACAGCGCCGAGCGCAATCGCACTCGCAGCAGTCGCCGCCGCAGGCCTCGGAATAACCGCCACAGCCACACGCCGCATCAGGAACTCAAAACAGCTGCCAGAGCATACCACCTTCGCCAATCCACAAACCCAGAGAGAAAAGAGGCCCGTTTCCCCAACCCAGGGAAACGGGCCTCTTTAACTGCAAAAATTCAAGCAACAGCACCGCCGCCTCTTGAACCACATAGCCATCAATGCCCAGACAACACCAGCAAGCCGCATTCCACAAGGGATAGATTTAAATTAGATAAACGCGCCTTTACGGATGATTTTTGGACGACGGGGCCCGGTCGGCGGCGAGGTGTTTGGTAGTCGAGCGATCCCGCAGGCGAAGCCGAGGACCAGCGAGACACCAAACACCTCGCCGCCGGCCGGGCCATGTCGCGGCACCAAAAAACGCCCGTGCGCTCGATGGATTCGGATGCCCGACAGAGGCTCCTTATGGCTGCTTCCTTCCGGACCTGACCAGATTCGGAACATGTCGTCATCCGAACCCATCGAACGCGCTAGGCGCTCGGTATATCTTACCTGCTCCCGCCCGCCAGAGCAAGGTAGCTAATTTGGGACGGAGCTTTTTTGACTACTTTTGCAGCCCGATTGCCAGAGCAGCCAATGAGTAGTCAAAATAGTCCGATCCCAAAATGACCGGCTTGGTGCCGCACCACAGAAAGGGCCCATCTACTACGTTTAGGCCGCAGGGGTCAACCATAGCCGGCTTTTCGAAAATCGGCAAGCTTTCTACCTGCGGTTTTGTTTTTGCAAATTCCGGGATGGTCGAAGGTGGCCGGTTTAACGTAGTAGATGGTCGCATTTCGTGGCAAACGGTCCGACCCAAGGCACAAGGCGGCCAACCTCGAATGGCCATTCTCGAAGTTGCGGTGGAATACGGACTGAATTGGCCCCTTAAAGGCAAAAACGCTCCGTATTTCACCGCGACTTATCGAGGGGATGGGTTTTAGATACGGCCAAGGTCGTAGGATCGAGCGGCCGCTTCGCCGGCGCAGATGAGGTTGGTTGTGGCTTCTTGCGGATCGAGTGTCTGTTCCAGGCCCATGGGTTTGCGGCAAATCGGCAGTACAAGGTCGATGCCTTGCCCATACACCGCATCCAGGTTATCAGCGCGACCGCCCACGACAGCAATCACCGGCTTGCCATATCGCTTCGCACGACGGGCCACACCCACCGGCGCCTTACCGGCGGCGGACTGCTCATCCATATTGCCCTCGCCCGTTATGACCAGGTCGACATCGCGCACGCGCTCGTCAAACCCCACGAGATCGAGCACCGTCTCCACGCCCGAACGCAGCTCCGCCCCGAGCGCCAGCAGCGCGGCACCCAGGCCGCCTGCGGCACCGGCACCGGGCACGCCGAGCACCGAGCCAAATGTCCGAGCACCTTCGGGCACGCGCAACAATCCCTGAGCCCGCACCCCGGTAATTGCCGCATCGAGCAGGCGACCGTAGCCGACCATCCAGCTGTCGTACCTGCGCAGCGCCTCAGCGTCATCCGTCGGCAGGCCCTTCTGCCCGCCAAACACCGCCAGCGCACCGCGGCGTCCCACGAGCGGATTCTCGACATCCGAAAGCACAACGATACGAGCGCCGCTCAGTGCACGAAGCGCTGACGTCAAATCGATACTCGACACGTGTTCAAGGCCCGCAAGACCGGGGGCGACATCGCAGTCCTGATCATCGACCACACGCGCGCCCAGCGCCTGCAGCATGCCGGCGCCACCGTCGTTGGTGGCGCTGCCGCCCAGACCAATATAGAGTGTCTTTGCGCCCATGCGAACCGCGCGAAGCATGAGCTCGCCCACGCCATAGGTCGAAGCCGCGAGCGCCGCCGATTCCGTGCAGGGTGAATACCCAATGCCGGCCGCCTCGGCCATCTCAATTACAGCCGAGTCGCGCTCGTCGTCCACCAGCATCCGGGCAGGCACACGCTCGCCAAAGGGGCCTGCAACCTCGCAGGTCACAATCTCACCGCCGCACGCGGCAACGGCATCGAGCGTCCCCTCACCGCCATCCGCCAGCGGCAACGCGGCCACCTGGGCATCGGACCACACACGGCGCACGCCTTCGGCAACCGTCGCCTCCGCCTGCGCACTCGAAACGCTGCCCTTAAAGGAGTCGATCGCCAACAGCACACGGCGGGGTCGGCGGCACGCAGGACCAAAGTCAACCGCCATGCCAGCATCCTCACCGGCACCTGCAAGCGCCGCGGCGTGGGCGGCATGCGCCTCAAGGTTCGGACCGCAGCCACAGCCGCTGCCCCCCGCTCCGCGCAGACCGCCAAAATAGCTACTCAGCAGCTCGCGGCATTCATCCGTCAGGACCCCAGCCGTCACGTTAAACCGATGATTCAGGCGCGAATCGGCATTCAGGTCATACAGCGAACCCAGCGCGCCCGCCTTGGCATCACTCGCGCCATACACGCAACGCCCCACGCGCGCGTTGACCATAAGGCCCGCGCACATGCAGCAGGGTTCCAACGTCACATAAACCGTACAGTCGGAAAGGCGCCAGCGACCGAGCGACCGAGCGGCAGCGCACAGGGCCGCGAACTCTGCATGAGCCGAAGGATCCTGGTCGAGCTCGCGACGATTATGCGCCCGCGCGACGATCTCACCGTCGCGCACCACTACGGCTCCGATGGGCACCTCGCCCACCGCCGCGGCGGCGCGCGCCTCGGCCAGTGCCTCGCGCATGAACTTCTCGTCGATTTCGGTGATCGTCATCGTTCGCCTTCCCTGTTGCAAATTCAAAACGATGCTATCATTACGACTCACGGAGAGATGGCAGAGCGGTTGAATGCGGCGGTCTTGAAAACCGTTGAGCGCGAGAGCGTTCCGGGGGTTCGAATCCCCCTCTCTCCGCCACTTTTAGTGATGCACCGGTGTCATGGTCCGCTCAAACAGCGCATCGACCACGTCGGCTATCTCAGGTCGACGCTCAAGATCGTGGCCCGATTCCCACCATATCGTGAAAAGTCGAATAATACCGCCGGCGACAAACTCAGACGTCGTCTCGAGTGACACGGGGGCCAGGGCATCCTCGGCAAGCACGTTCATCACACGCTCGCGGATGGAGCGGGCAATGCGGTCGCAAATAACGTTGGTCAACATGCCCGACATGCTGCTTGCCAATATGTTATCCATGAGCTGCTCGTGCGCCAGAATCAAATCCATGGCATCGTCCAAAATCGCGTGCCGAAGCGCGCGCACGTCCTCGGCAGATACCGCGCCGGCCTCATCGGGCTGTTTTTGCGGCAAGCCCGACATGAGCTCATCGATATAATAGGCAAAGTAATCGTTCTTGTCGCGAAAGTGCTTGTAGAACGTCGTGCGGCGAATCATGGCGCGGTCGCACAGCATGGCAACCGTCAGGTCCTCAAAACGATGCTCCTCGAGAAGCTCGGTGAAGGCATCGAACAGGGCGCGGTAGGTTTTCTTGATGCGAAGGTCCACTGGTATCGCCATCCTCAGGGCAAAGACAACACTCGTCAATCTGTCGCATATCTTACACCTGTACCTCGCGCGCTTTGCCCCGGTGCCAACCCCGCCGAAAACACAACGCTTACCGGAAAGTTCGGCACGGCAAAACGTTGCGGGTATACTAGTAGCGTTATACCAACGGCAGCTGGCGCATGCCGCCGCGGCCATTCGAAACGGAGACATCATGATTACCGTCATCATCGGCATCGTTGTTGTCATTGTGATTGTCTGCGCCATCGCCGGCATCTACAACAACATGGTCACCAAGCGTAACCGCATCGATAACGCCTGGCAGAACATCGATACGCAGCTGCAGCGCCGTAACGACCTGATCCCCAACCTGGTCGAGACCGTCAAGGGCTACGCCAAGCACGAGCAGGAGACGCTCTCCGCCGTGATCAGCGCGCGTAACACCGCCGTCAAGGCCACCACGCCCGAGGCCAAGATGGAAGCCGACAACGTGCTGACCGGCGCACTGCGCCAGCTCTTCGCTGTGGCCGAGGCCTATCCCGATCTTAAGGCAAACACCAACTTTACGCAGCTGCAGGCATCGCTCGAGGATACCGAGAACAAGATTAGCTATGCACGCCAGAGCTACAACGACTGCGTGCTCAGCTACAACAACGCCATTCAAACGTTCCCGGCTGTCATCTTTGCCGGCATCTTCCAGTTTAAGGAGCGCCAGGGCTTCGAGGCCGCCGAAGCAGCCCGCCAGGCCCCGACCGTCAAGTTCTAGTAGTTTGGCAGCGCATCCTTAATCGGCCAAATGCATAAACCGCCCCGTCGAATGCATACTTCGACGGGGCGGTTTCCTTTTTCGCGAAGGTCCCCCTCAAGGCGCCGTGCATTTTTGGGAGTATTCAGCATAACCAAGAGTTTCGGGCGCCACGATAAATGCCAAAGACCGCGAATATCCCTACAAATCAAACGCTGTCAGCCCATAACCCCGCCCATCATTCGTAGAAAACATCGAGAAATCCCGATTTTTTGCCCGAGGCCGGTATGCAGGGGTCTTCGATTGCAGAATACTCGCAAAAATGCACGTCGCCACCACCCCCACATGGCGCGAACCAAAACAAAAGCGCGGCCTAAAAGGCCGCGCATCATTTTTAATTCAGATTAATTATTGTTCGTTGTGACATCGCCGAGCCCGCAGGGCGGAGAGTAAGTTCCCTCCCGGCGCATTCCGCAAGAAGCCCTCGCCGCACGAAGTGCGCAGCGAGGGCTTCTTGCATGTCCGAGGACGCGCCGGGAGGGAACTTACTCTCCGCCCGGGCAGGTAAGACGAATTACGCGACGGTGTAAACCCAGTTGTGCTTATCCTCAACAGCACCAGACTGGATGCCCGTCAGGGTCTCGCGGAGCTTCTTCATCACAGGACCGATCTCGGTGTAGCCGGCCGGGAAGGTCACAGTCTCGTCGGCACCGTAGACCTTGTTGTCGATCTCGCCCACCGGGGAGATAACGGCAGCGGTGCCGCACAGACCGCACTCAACAAAGGTGCCGGCCTTGACCTCGGCCCACTCGACGGGACGCTGGTCGACGGTCATGCCCAGGTCCTGAGCAACCTGAACGAGCGAACGGCGGGTGATGGAAGGCAGGATGGAGTCGGTGTGCGACTGCGGAACGACGAGCGTGCCGTCCTCCTTCACGAACAGAACGTTGGCGCCGCCGGTCTCCTCGACATAGGTGCGGGACTCGGAGTCGAGATACAGGTTCTCGGCATAGCCCTCGCGATGGGCCTCCATCGTGGGCTTGAGGGACATGGCGTAGTTCAGGCCGGCCTTGATGTTGCCGGTGCCGTGCGGTGCGGCGCGGTCGTACTCGGAAACGCGCAGCTTGACGGGCTTGAGGCCACCCTTAAAGTACGGACCGACCGGGGTCACGAGAATGCGGAACGTGTACTCAGGAGCGGGAGCCACGCCAATCACGTCACCGGAACCGATCATAAACGGACGCACGTACAGGGTCGCGCCGGAACCGAAGGGCGGAACCCAGGCGGCGTTGGCAGAAACGACCTGCTTGACGGCCTCAACGAACTTGTCCTTGGGGAACGGGGGCATCTCGAGGCGCTGCGCAGAGTTGTACATGCGCTCGGCGTTCATGTCGGGACGGAAGCAGACGATGCTGCCGTCCTCGGCGGTGTAGGCCTTCAGGCCCTCAAAGACCTCCTGGCAGTAATGGAAGATGCCGCCGCACTCGGAGACATGCAGGGTGTGGTCGGTGGTCAGGCCGCCCTCGTCCCACTCGCCGTCCTTCCAATGGGCCTCGTAGCTGTAATCGGTCTTCATGTAGCCAAAGCCGAGGCTACCCCAATCGATATCCTTCTTCTCGACAGTCATATGTCGCTCCTTACATACACAGTTGCATACTCGCGAACCCGCACGCAAGGACCGAGGCCGACCGCGTCGCAACGTCGCACGCCCGGAGCGTAGAGCCGGACGGGACACGCGAGCAGCATCAAAGCCGATGGCACGTCGATTCGCATGCACGAGATTGTACTCCCCGCACGCGTCTGATAAAACGCTTTTCTTTAACTAAGTAAAGTATTTTCATTTGACCGAAGCAAAAAGGCCCGCCACCGTAAGCGGTGACGGGCCTCAACTGTACGGTCTGCGCGCTGGCTCGAGCTAGGCGTTCTATTTACCCAGCTTGGCCTTAACCAGACCGACCACGGTCGGGATGATCGACACGGCAACGATGCCGATAATCAGCAGCTCAAAGTGCTCCTGCACAAAGGGAATGCCGCCAAAGAAGTAGCCCAGCAGCGTAAAGACCGTCGACCAGGTAATGCCGCCCAGCACGTTAAAGACGACAAAGTTGCGCCAGTGCATGCCGCCCATGCCAGCGATAAAAGGCACAAAGGTGCGGATAAACGGGAAGAAGCGACCCAGGAAGATGGCCAGGTGACCCCACTTGTCCAAGAAGTCCTCGGACTTTTTGATGCGCTCGGGCGTCATGGCCTTGACCTTGCCCGAAGCGATGATCTTGCGGCCAAAGAAGTGACCGATCATAAAGTTGCACTGATCGCCCAAAATGGCCGCGGCCCATGCGGTGGCCAGAAGCGCCACGATGTTAAAGCCGCCGTTGTGGGCGAAGAACCCCGAGGCGAACAGCAGCGAATCGCCGGGAAGGAACGGGAAGAACACCACGCCCGTCTCGATAAAGATGATCAGGAACACGCAGCCGTAGGCCATAAGCGGGCCGGCGGCGATCCAGCTGGCGATCGCGGTGCGCGGATCCTTAAGCAGCTCGGCGATAAAATTGATGAAACCCATGAAGTAAAACCTCTCAGTTGTGGGCGCGGATACGTCCAAGTTGACCAGTATACGGTTGCGGCGC
Organism: Collinsella sp.; assembly: GCA_019419585.1. Classification (GTDB taxonomy): domain Bacteria; phylum Actinomycetota; class Coriobacteriia; order Coriobacteriales; family Coriobacteriaceae; genus Collinsella. The sequence continues at coordinate 37,010 of DXZQ01000013.1, forward strand.
CCCCTCGTGCGCAACCCCACAAAAGCATGACTCCATTACCAGCAAGTTTGCATAACTGACACTTGTAGCGCAAAGCCGCCAAGATTGTCCTTTTTAATCCCTAGCGAATCGCTATACTTTATTGAATCGCATTGCCATGGCGCTAAGGGAGGGCGGCCGGTGAGCTTTATCAATACCATTCGCGAGGACATCAAGACCGTCCAAGCGCAGGACCCCGCCGCGCAAAACGGTCTGGTCATCTTCCTTTCCTATCCTGGCCTGCACGCCAAGTGGAACCACGTGCCCGAGCACTGGCTCTGGGAGCACGGACATCGCTCGCTCGCCCGCGTGCTCTCGCAGCTCACCCGCCACATCACCGGCGTCGAGATTCACCCTGCCGCGCAGATTGGTAAGCACTTCTTTATCGACCACGCCATGGGCGTCGTCATCGGCGAGACTACCATTGTGGGCGACAACTGCGTGCTCTACCAGGGCGTCACGCTTGGCGGCACCGGCAACGAGACCGGCAAACGCCACCCAACGCTCGGCAATAACGTCACCGTGGGCACGGGTGCCAAGGTGCTCGGCAACATCCGCATCGGCAACAACGTCAAAATCGGCGGCAACTCGGTCGTCGTTAAGGACGTCCCCGACAACTGCACCGTCGTGGGCGTGCCGGGACGCATCATCAAGCGCAACGGCTGCCGCGTGTTTGAGGAGAGTTTCGACGCCAAGCAGCATCGCGAGTACATGCCCGACGACGCCGCCGAGCAGAGTGCCCTCAACCGCCAGGGCATCACCGAGAACGCCCGCCGCGTCAAGGAACTCGAGCGAGAGGTGGCCGAGCTCAAGGCCCTCGTCGCCAAGCTCGTGGACGAACGCTAGAGGCGGACGACCACCGACAACATTGACGCCAACGCAAAGGCGCGCCAGAGGATTCACCCCCGGCGCGCCTTATTTGTGATGTGGCAAAGAGACTGTCCCTTTGTCACATTATGCGAACTGGCTCAGATAGAGGTCGGCGTAGGCACCCTCGGCAGCCAGCAGCTCCTTATGCGTGCCCTGCTCGATAATGTTGCCGTGATCCATGACCAAGATCAGGTCGGCATCCACAATCGTCGACAGGCGGTGTGCGATCACAAAGCTCGTGCGCCCGCGCATAAGCGCATCCATGGCACGGCCGATGGCAAGCTCGGTACGCGTGTCCACGCTTGAGGTCGCCTCGTCCAGGATGAGAATCGCCGGGTTGTTGAGCAGCACGCGTGCGATGGTCAGCAGCTGACGCTGGCCCTGGCTGATGCTCTCGGCATCGTTGGCCACGCGCGTGTCGTAGCCCTGCGGCATGGTGCGCACAAAGAAGTCGACCTGCGCGGCACGAGCGGCGGCCACAATTTCGTCGCGCGTTGCCTCGGGGCAGCCGTAGGCGATGTTCTCGGCAATCGTGCCATCGAACAGCCAGGCGTCCTGCAGCACCATGCCAAACTGCTGCCGTAGCTCGCCGCGGTCCATGCGGCCCGTATCCACGCCATCGAGCGTAATACGCCCGCCGTCAATCTCGTAGAAGCGCATGAGCAGGTTGATGAGCGTCGTCTTGCCTGCGCCCGTGGTTCCCACCACGGCAATCTTCTGGCCCGGCTCGGCGGTAAACGACACGTCGCGCATAAGCGGCTTGTCGGGCGAATAACCAAAGCGCACGTGCTCAAAGGAGACGCGGCCCTCCACGCGACCCGGCAGCTTGGCGGCCTCGTCCGGCAGCGGATCGGCCTCCATCTCGGGCTCATCGAGCAGGTCGAACACGCGCTCTGCACTCGCCAGCGCGCTCTGCAGCGAGTTGAAGGTAAACGACAACTGCGTCATGGGCTCGGACGCCTCGTAGATAAACTGGAAGAACGCCTGGAACACGCCGACGGTCATGTGACCGGCAACCAGCATGCTGCAGCCCACAAGCGCAATAACGATCTGCGCCAAACGGCCGATAAAGCGCACTGCGGGGCCGACAGCATTGATCATAAAGTCGGCCTTGGCACTCACGCGTGCCAGCTCGCCCGAGGCCTGGTGCACCTCGGCAGAACTTTGGCGTTCGCGGTTAAACGCGCGGATCACCAGACGGCCCGAATAGCCTTCCTCGACCGCACTCGTAATCTTGGACACCCACTCCTGGCGCTCGCCCGTCACATCGTGTGTGCGGCGCGAGACGACCTTCGTCACCAGCAGCGACAGTGCCGTAAAGAACAGAAAGACGAGCGTAAGCTGCACGCTGAACACGAACATCACGCTCACAGCACCAACAACCGTGCCGATCGACACGAGCAGCTGCAGCAATCCGCGCTGCATGCTCTCGGACATCTTGTCCAGGTCGTTGGTCGCGCGGCTGACGACCTCGCCGGGACGATGCGCGTCAAAATAGGCGAGCGGCAGACGGTTGAGCTTTTGCGCGATGCGGTTGCGCAGGCGCAGATTGAGTCGCTCAGCGACGCTCGACATCAAAAAGCTCTGGAGCGCATAGAACGAGGCAGCGGCAGTCCAGATCATAAAGTAGACGAAAATGGTCTTGCCGCAGTTCTCCCAGGTGATGTTGAAGGTGGTGTCGTTGGCAAACGCCACCTGAATGTGGCCCCACAGCTCATCGATCACGCGGGCGCTATATGCCGGCGCGGCGGTGTTAAAGATGACATAGAACACAATGCTCGCGAACACGATATAGAAGCGCCAATGGTCGCCGGCAGCCTCACTCCACAGGCGGCGCACCGTCGCCCAGGTATCCCGAGGCGTCTCGTCCTCGTCTTCGTCGTCCACGTCGCGCATACGCTCTGCCTCGGCGCGGGCGCGCTCGTCCTCGGCACGTTCGTTTTCCTCGTAGAGCGCTTGGCGGCGAGCCTCGCGCTTGGCGGCGTCATCCAGCTCGGTCGACGCGGCAGCCGTTTCCTCGACCAGTCCCGCGGCAGCGGCGTCATCAACGCCGCCCTGCTTCTTGAGCTCCCCGGTCATGCTACTCACCTCCCTTCATTTGCGATTCCGCGATGGCGCGGTACACCTCGCAGGTTTCCATAAGCTCGCCATGCGTGCCCAAGCCCACGACCTCGCCGTCCTTGAGCACAACGATCTGGTCGGCATGCAAAATAGTCGAGATGCGCTGCGCGATGATGAGCACCGCGGCGTCGCGCGTCTCGTCCTGCAGCGCATGGCGCAGGGCCGCATCGGTCTTAAAGTCCAGGGCCGAAAAACTATCGTCGAAGATATACAGGTCGGCGCGCTTCATGAGCGCGCGAGCAATGGCCAGGCGCTGGCGCTGGCCGCCCGAAAAGTTCGTACCGCCCTGGGCAACCGGGGTATCGAGCCCCTGCGGTTGGTCGAGTACAAAGGTGCTCTGGGCAACCTCAAGCGCGTGAAGCATGTCGCCCTCGGTCGCGCCTTCGTTACCAAAGCGAAGGTTGCTCGCCACCGTGCCCGAGAACAGCCACGCCTTCTGCGGCACGTAAGCGATATGCCCGCGAATCTCACCTTGCGAAAGGTCGCGCAGGTCAACGCCGTTCAGGCGAATGGCGCCCTTCGTGGCATCGTGGAAGCGAAGCAAAAGCTTGGCCACCGTTGACTTGCCCGAGCCCGTTGAGCCCACGATCGCGGTCGTCTGTCCGCGGCGGCAGGCAAAACTCAGGTCGCACAGGGTGTCCTCGTCGGCATCGTCAAAACGGAACGACATATGGTCGAACACGGCAACCGCGTCGGCACCATCTGCGGACTCAGGCGCCCCGTCGCCCAGCGTTGCCTTGCCGTCCACGATGCTCGGCTCGATTTCGAGCACCTGTTGCGCGCGGTTGAGGCACGCCGCAGCGCGCGGAAGCGTCAGAATCACCATCTGCGCCATCATCACAAAGAACAGGATCAAGATCGCGTATTCCAACACGGCCGAGATGCTGCCGATTTGCATGGCGTGGACGCCCGCGCGGTTGCCGCCCACCCACAGCACCGCCACCTCGGCGATATTCATCAAAAAGAAGCTGGAACTGTCGAGACCCACAAACAGGTGGTTGACCTTGATGGCGTTGGCCGCGTAATCGCTAAACACCTCGTCCAGGCGCTGCTCCTCGTGGCGCTCCTTGTTAAATGCGCGGATGACGCGCACGCCCACGATGTTCTCGCGCAGCACCACGTTCATGCGGTCGATAAAGCTCTGCAGGCGCATAAAGATCGGCGCGGCGTTAGCCACCGTAAAGACCGCCGCCACCAGCACGATCGCAACGACCACACCCAGCAGCGTGCCCATGGCGGGATCGATGAACCAAGCAAAAATGATGCCTGCCACGGCCAAGAACGGCACCGGCAGCACCAACTGAATCGTCTGAAGGACAGCTTGCTGAATCACGTTGATGTCGTTGAGCGAGCGTGTGATCATCGAACCCGTGCCAAAGCGCTCAAAGTCGCTAGCCGCGAGTTCGAGCGACTTGTCGTACACGGCATTGCGGATATCGCAGGCCACGTTGGCGGCCAGGCGCGCCGAAAGATAGCAGCCCAGCACCGTGCCGCCGCTGGCCATGCCGGTCGCGATAAGCATGTACAGGCCGTTGCGTAAAATATAGTCGATATCGCCCGTGGTAATACCGGTGTTGACCATGTTCGCCAGCATCGTGGGAACCAACAGCGTACCGACGTTATCTATCAGCACCGCAAACAGCGTCACCGCAATCAGCCCGCGATACGGCCTCATAAACCTCATTAAGAGTCGCATGTCTCCCCTTCGCTCTTATCGTCAGCCTCGTTCTCAGCGGCCACTTGCCGTTTAAATGCCTCGCACTCTTCGTTAAGAACATGGGAGAACTTACCGACCAAGCGCATGATCTCGCGCTGTTCCCACGGCTCGAGCGCCTCGAATGCCTGTTGCTCGGCTTTTTGCGCTGGCAACGCGTAGCGCTTGGCAAACCGCACGCCTTCTTCGGTCAGTCGCACAACCTTGTTCTTACGACTACCTTCGGCAAACTCCAACGTCGCAAGCCCTCGCGCCCTAAGCGTCTTGATCGCCGAATTGATGGTCTGTTTGCTGTAGAACCATTCACTCGTCAGCCGACTCACGGCAACGCTTCCGCCCGCCGCACTCGTGTCGACGAGCATCCAGTAGGCGCAGTCCGAAAGACCGCAGGCGCGCGCGAACTCCGAATAGATACGGTCAAGCCCGTTGAGCATCCGGTCGAAATCGACCGGGCTAACTGCACTATTCATCTCTCCCACCATTCGATAGTCCGAGTTTTGACCAATTAATATCTCTACATTAGTCCGAGTTTTGACTATCGTCAACAAGCTCGTTGTTTATGGTCGGCTCTACATAAGCATATCGACAAAAAAGACCGCCGGCGCGGGGGCGGCGCCGGCGGTTGCGAGAGAATATCGAGTGTTGGCTGTTAAGCAGCGACGGCCTCATAGACCGTAGCACCCGAGAAGCTGTCATGCAGGCTCTTGCCGGCAATCCACGGCAGCTCGACGACCTCGCAGACCGTGTTGACCAGCTCGGAGCAGTCAGTAAAGTGGCCCTTGTCGTTGAGGGCCTCGCAATCCTGAACACGCCAATAGCCATCGGTGTGCGTGATGTAGTACTCGTGATCGTTGATCGACACGAAAGCGCGCGTCTTGGAACGCAGCAGCTTCAGAAATCCTTCGAAATCGGTCTCGACGACATCTCCAGCCTGGAACATGATGTTACCTCCTGGCCCGGCGCCACCACGGCGCATTGATAAACGTTGGTACTCCTTTAGTAAAACCTTTATCAAAGGTTATGCGTTCGTCATTTAGGCAAGTGGTAAAAAACCGCAGGGTAGACGGGATAAAACGTTTAACCATCCCATTTGTTTGTCACATTCTGAAGGTACTTTTATGCAAACCTACTTTCCCAATTGGAATCTATCCTTTTGGCCGGGCAATTGACCGTCTATCGTTTAAGCCCGACGGGTATGAACGGGGCATCTGCAACGCCACCGCAAGGAGACACCATGGAGACTATCGAAGCACTCATTCACCGCCGCAGCTGCCGCAACTACAGCGATCGTCCCGTCGAGGCTGAAAAGCTTGCACGTATTATCGAAGCCGGCCAATATGCACCGAGCGGCATGGGCCGCCAGCCGGTGACGTTTGTCGCCGTCACCGACCCCGCGACCGTCGAGCATCTCTCACAGCTCAACGCCCAGGTCATGGACAGCAACAGCGACCCCTTCTATGGCGCCAAGACCGTTGTGGTGGTGCTGGTTGACCGCAGCGTGCCCACACATCTGGAAGACGGCTCGCTCGCCATGGGCAACTTGCTCAACGCCGCCTATGCACTGGGTGTCGATTCGTGCTGGATTCACCGCGCGCATGAGGTCTTTGACTCGCCCGAGGGCCTGGAGCTGCTGGCCAGCTGGGGCCTGCCCGCCGACGGCAGCCTGCGCGGCGTCGGTAACTGCATTCTTGGCTACGCCGAGGACACGCTACCCGAGGCAAAGCCGCGCCGCAACAACGTGGTGTACGTGAAATAGTACAGGAACGTCAGCAGGGGTAGCTAATTTGGGACGGGGCTATTTTAGCTACCCCACTCGCAACTTATATTGACGTCGCCGTTGTCGTCGTTTCGTTCGTCTGGGCCGTTTCGGCGCCATCGCCCTGTTCGTCCTCGTCCTTTTGCGCATCGGCGATGGTAGAGGCCGCCGCAACGATACCGCGCTGGGGCGCGACGCTCGTCTGGGCCTGAGCGCCCTCGACAACTTCTGTACCTACATGCGCGAGCTCGGGCGATTTAAACATTGCGTCCAAGTTGGCGCCACCGCCGGCATATCCGAGCGCAGCGAGCGCGATGACGATCACTGCAACGGCGGCCACGATCGGCACGTAGCGATGCCAGCCGGCGGGATTGAGCCCGCTGCGGCGAGCCGCCCCGCGGCTGATGTAGCCGAGCGTTCCGTCGTGCTTGAGCTTTGAGCCCACCACGCGTTTGCGGCCCCACAGCGAGGACTCTGCCTGCATTGCCAAGCGGGCGCTTGCCGAAGGATAGCCGTATTTAGTGCGCTTGAACGAGCCATCAAACCCCGAGGCGTGTTTGCCCCACGTCACCGATGTTGTGCGTCGGTTGACCGGCGCGGCACTCCGCCTTCTGCGGCTCGGTTTTGAAGTCTCAGCCATATGCCCTCGCACGCCGTAACCAAATCGAAACAATAACGCTTTGGACTGTAGCACACGTGTCGCGTGCGGTCACGGGCGCCTCGCTCAACGGTCATCGTCCTTCAGCAAGCGCCACAGCGTTGTACGGCTTATGCCCAGCACCTCCGCCGCACGGGTTCGGTTGCCGTGGAGATGGTCTACAACCAGATGCGCGATATCTCGCTCGGTATCGGCCAGCGGTCGCAGGATATACAGGTCACTTTCAAGCGTCGGGGCGCCAAAGGTTGCGGTCTTAATCACGTCCTCTTGGGCGAGCACTTCCTCCGCCACAGCGCGGTCCACCGTGCCCGTCCCCACCAATATATACAGTCGTTCCGAGACCTCGCGGAGCTGCAGATAGTTGCGCGGCCAGCGGTAAGCATCGAGCGTCTTCGTCGCCGCGGCAGACAGCGTGGGCGCTGCCGTCCCAAATGCATCAGCGAGATATTCCAAATAGCGCGCGACTTTCGTCGACGCGGCTCCCTGCTCGGCGATTGCCGGCGCGACGCTCACCGCACAGGCGAAGCGCTCGGTCACAAAGGCGGCTTGATCACTTTCGCCGCCGCCCGGCATGTCATTCGCCGTCAGCACCACATGGCAGCGCGTCGCCAACGCGGTGTCGGTCATCGTGGAGACCAGCTCGCGGAGGCGCTGGGGGCCAACCGCATTCCAGCCCTCAATGCAAAGGGTCAGCCCCGTTTGGAACAGCGGCGATTCGGCGCTTTTGAGCACATGGCGCCAACCGCGCTCGGTGAGCTCATCGAGCGCAACGGAAACAAAGGGCTGACCGGCAAAAGGACCGTCCAGATAGAGGCGCTTGGCGATCTCGACCTGGCCCGCTCCCAGCTCACCCTCGAGCATAAGGGGCACACCGCGCGCGTAACTCTCTGCAACCGGCGCAGCCACCGAGGTCGCCCCCTCAACGATGCCGTACGCACTCGATTCGTAGCGGGCCTCAACCTCGTCGGCGTTGAGCCACTCGATACCCGCATGCGCCGCGGCGCCGCGCACCTTGCGGACCACGACGACCCAAAGGCCCCCGCCCTCTTTGTCGGTGGGGCGAACGGTCAGGCTCAGGCGCGCACCCGCACGCCCCATAACCAGACGCGCACCGTCTCCTATACGGTCGAGGCGCTCAGCGACAAAAACCGCCACATCCCGCTCAAGCGCCGCGTCATTCATGGTCGAGATCGCGACGTCCCCACGCGCATCGATTGCCAATGCCGATGCCCCGGCAGCAGCCAGGGCATCGGTCAAGATGTTCAGCTTGGCATCGCTATCCATGATTTGCCCCTGTCTGCAGCGACGTGCAACCGCCGGCGATCGCACGACCGAGTGTTTCAAAATTGAACAATATTGCTCACCAAACACTATAGGGCAGAAAGCGCCGTCCTGCGAGTATAGGTGTTGCCCCGCATCGCCATCCTGGCGGGGCGATAAGAGCTCTTCGGGACTTATAAACCTGCGGACAAGCCATACCCGCAAGAGCTCCTATCGCTCCACCGTGAGAATGCGCTCACCAGCACGCAGCACGCAAATAAGCTACTTCTCTACCAGATTCCCAGCACGTGCTGCATTCCCAAACTCATGCACGCAATGCCAATCCAGCAGCAAAAGCCCAGCGCGATGGGCTTGCCGCCCTTTTTGACCAGCTCAACGATATCGGTATTAAAACCAATAGCCGCCATGGCCATCACAATAAAGAATTTCGACAGCTCCTTGATGGGCGCCGTGATGGACACGGGAAGCTGAAGCACCGTGGTGATCACACTCGCCAGCACAAAGAACAGCACAAACATGGGAAACGCGCGTTTAAGCGAGAACGTGCTCCTAGCGTCGCCGCCGGCCTTGCGCGCCAGATGCATCTGCCAGCAAGCAAGCGCCAGCGTGATGGGAATGATGGCCAGCCTCCTGGTGAGCTTGACCACCGTGGCGCTCTCGAGCACATTGGCGCCGGGATGCATGCTGTCCCAAGCGCTCGCCGCAGCCGTTACGGACGAGGTGTCGTTGATGGCGGTACCGGCAAACAGGCCGAAGCCCTCGTTGGTCAGCCCGAGCATGCCGCCAAGCGTCGGAAACACGAGCGCCGCGATAACGTTAAACAGGAAGATGACCGAAATGGCCTGGGCAATCTCGCGATCGTCGGCATCGATGACGGGTGCGGTCGCAGCGATGGCCGAACCGCCGCAAATCGACGAACCCACACCCACAAGCGTCGCGATCTTACCCGGCACGTTCATAACGTGGCAGAGCACAAAGGCGATGACAAGCGAGGTCGAGATCGTCGCCACGATAATCGGCAGCGACTGGGCGCCCTTGGACAGAATCTGGGAGAGGTTCATGCCAAAGCCAAGCAGGATAACCGCGTACTGCAAGACTTTTTTGGACGTATAGGTGACGCCAGCGGCGAGCTGTTCGCGACGATTCTTGGGAAAGACGAGCGCCAGGACCATGCCAAAGAGGATGGCAAATACCGGACCGCCGACCACCTCAATTTGTTTGCCGAGCAACGTCGCGGGAATGGCGATGATCAGGCAGAACAAGACGCCTTTCCAGCGCTCGCGTACGATGTTTGCCAGTTGCATATGGGATTCCTTCTTTCTATTTCACGTTTGCGACGGCTTATGATACGGCAACATTGAGCGCAGCCTTGCGCAAACACAGACTAAGATGCCGCAATAGTTCTCAGGCAAGAGCCGAATTACCCACCGCGGAGAGCTGATTCGCGGCATAATTAACAACTGACATATGAGTTTGATAGAACAGTTGCGAGGCGCTATGGAAGAATCGATGCACGTCGGCGAGCAGGAAACGAGCCTACAGGACCAGTCCTACCACACCATTCGACGCAAAATCGTCTACCTGGACTACAAGCCGGGCGAAAAGCTGGGCGTCAAGCAGCTTTGCGATGACCTGGACATGGGTCGCACGCCCGTGCGCGAGGCACTGGTGCGTCTGGCGCAAGAGGGCCTGGTGCGCACCGTGCCCCAAAGCGGCACCTACGTCTCACCCATCAACCTCACCCTTGCCGAGAGTGCCTGTTACATCCGCGAACATCTGGAAAAGCAGGTGATCGTGGAATGCTGTGCACGCGCCACGTCGGCCGGCATCGAGCAGCTCGACCGCGCCATCGCGCTGCAGGAAAAGGCCATGGCCGAAGAGGATCGCATCGGCTTCTTTTTGAGCGACAACCTCATGCATCACATGATTTTTAGCATCGCATGTCGCAGCACCGTGTGGTCGTGGCTCGAAGAGACCAATGCCGACCTGGAGCGCTTCCGCTGGCTGCGCGCCGCCACGCAGGTTCTCGACAATCAGGACATCGTGAACGAGCACAAGCAGATTCGCCGCGCTATCGCCGGTCGCGACCCCATCGAAGCGAGCTTTTTGGTCAGCAAGCACCTGCATATGATGTTCCGCAACCAGACCGAGGTTCTGGACCAGTTCCCCGAGTACTTCGAGACCAGCAAGCTCCGCTAACCTGCCAAAAAGGGACAGGTTCATTTTGGCAGGTTTTATCTGGGCAAATGCAGAAAAGGCCCGGCTCCGTCTTGATGCGGAGCCGGGCCTTAGTCGCTAGAACGGCGGAACCAACTATTCCACGGTCACGCTCTTAGCGAGGTTTCGGGGCTGATCGACATCGCAGCCGCGCAGGATGGCGACCTCGCGGGCGAGCAGCTGCAGCGGGACGCTCGCCGTGATGGGGCTGAACACGTCGCGGACTGCTGGCACGCGGATGATGCAGTCGGCGATCTTGTTGATCTCCTCGTCGCCCTCGGTGGCAACGACGATGACCTTGGCGCCGCGCGCCTTGCACTCCATGAGGTTCGACACGGTCTTGTCGTAGGTGGCACTCTTGGTGGCCACAGCGATGACAGGGAAGCCCGGGTCGATCAGGGCAATGGGGCCGTGCTTCATCTCACCGGCGGCGTAGGCCTCGGCGTGCAGGTAGCTGACCTCCTTGAGCTTGAGCGCACCCTCGTAGGAAATAGCGGCGCCCATGCCGCGACCCACGAACAGTGCGGACTGCGCGTCCTTGCACAGCAGGGCGGCCTCATGCACGGCATCGGTCTGCGTATCCAAAATCCACTGGATCTGCTCGGCCGTATCGGAAAGCTCGCGGAACAGCATGCGCGCCTGCTTGGTGGTCAGACGGTACTTGACCTGCGCCAACAGCAAAGCCAGCAGCGTGAGGCTCACGACCTGGCCGATGAAGCTCTTGGTCGAGGCGACCGCGATCTCCTTGTTGGCCTTGGTGTAGATGACGCCGTCACTCTCACGCGCCACGGGGCTGCCCACCACGTTGGTGATGCCGAAGACCTTGGCGCCCTTGATGCGCGCGTCTCGAATGGCGGCAAGGGTATCGGCCGTCTCGCCCGACTGGGACACGGCAACGACGAGCGTCGTCGGCGTGATGATGGGATTGCGATAACGGAACTCGCTGGCCGCCTCAACCTCGGTGGGGATGCGAGCCCAGCCCTCGATGAGATTCTTAGCAATGAGGCCAGCGTGATAGCTGGTGCCGCAAGCGATCACGTAGACGCGGTCGATGTCGTTGAGCTCCTCGAGCGAAAGGCTCAGCTCGTCGATGTCGAGCTCGCCGGCCGGCGTCATACGACCGACCAGCGTGTCGCGCACGACGCGCGGCTGCTCGTGAATCTCCTTGAGCATAAAGTCGGGATAACCGCCCTTTTCCGCCATGTCCAGGTCCCAGTCGATGTGGGTGACCTTAAGCTCGATAACGTTGCCGGCCTCGTCGGTGTACTCGACGCCTGCGGGCGTGAGCTTGGCAAACTGACCGTCCTCGAGCACCACGACGTCGCGGGTTGCGTCGATGAGCGCGATGACGTCGGAGGCGACATAGGCGCCGGTCTCGCCCGCGCCGACCACGATCGGGGAATCCTTGCGGGCCACGGCGATCACGCCGGGCTCGTCAGCGCACACGGCGGCCAGACCATAGGCACCGACCACGTGGGTGCACGCCTCGCGCACGGAGGCCATCAGGTCGTGCGTCTCGGCATAAGCCTCTTCGATCAGATGCGCGAAGACCTCGGTATCGGTCTCGCTCTTAAAGTGATGGCCGCGGCCCTCCAGCTCTTCGCGCAGCTCGGCGAAGTTCTCGATGATGCCGTTGTGGACGATGGCGATACGACCGTCGCAGCTGGTGTGGGGGTGAGCGTTAACGACGGAGGGCTTGCCGTGGGTGGCCCAACGGGTATGGCCGATACCGCAGGTAGCGTCGCTGTCGATGTTGGAAAGCTCGCTCTCCAGGCCCGCGACCTTGCCCACGCGGCGGATGACGTCGAGGTGCGCCGCGGCGCCCTCGCCCACCTCGAGCGCGACGCCCGAGGAGTCATAGCCGCGATACTCCATACGCTTGAGGCCTGTGACCAGGATGTTCTTTGCAATATCAGAGCCGGTGTAGCCGACAATTCCGCACATAGGATAAATCCCTTCGTCCGCTTGACTGCAAAACGTCCACGCACAGGGGGCGCTGAGACGCATAACGTTCGAGTATTGTACTCACGCAAACGCAAGCTGATATACCAGAAGTGGTATCTCAACTTGAATACCACTCGATGCACACATGCCCAAACCACCACGATGGGGACAGGCGCCTTTGTGGTGGTTTGGACCGAGGCGGCGCTCTGTCCCGGCGAAAGATCTCGATCTGTAACATCTGGGGCTCCGGAAGCCGGCTTGGTGTTACAGATCGAGACATTACGGTTCGGCCCCAGCACTATGTCTCGATCTGTAACAGGTAGAGCCGGTTTTGCCGTCCAGATGTTACAGATCGAGACAATTGAAGGTCCGGGCAGCTCAAACCACCACAAAGGCGCCTGTCCCCTTCGTGGTGGTCGCGCTGACAACGGCGCTTGCCCAGATAAAACCTGCCAAAATAAACCTGTCCCTAATTGGCAGGTTTTGACACCCCGGGGGCGGGCGATGCTACAATCTGGCTTGTACTTGAAACGCATCAAAGGGGCCGCTATGGCAAAGGTAAAAATCAGCGACGTCGCGCGCGAGGCCGGGGTTTCGCTGGGCACGGTTTCCAACGCGCTCAACCATCCCGAAAAGCTGCGCCCCGAGACCCTCAAGCTCATCAACGAGACCATCAATCGTCTGGGCTACCTGCCCAACCAAAGCGCCCGTCAGCTCGCAGGCGGCACCACCAAGTCCTTTGGCCTGGTCCTTCCCCGTCTCGACCACGGTTTTTCGCTCCAAATTGCCAGCGGTGCCCATAACGAGGCCCGCAAGCACGGTTACGACCTGCTCATCGCAAATGCCGATAACGACGATATTCTCGAGGACCATTACCTGCGCTACTTTATGGGTACGCAAATGTCCGGCGTCATGGTTCAGCCCATGGCGTCCCCCGACTGGCACCCCGCAACGACCAAGATGCCCGTGTCGATCGTCCATCTGGACATCCACTGCTCCGAGCCCGGTTACTACGTGGCCGCCGACAACGAGGCGCAGGGGCGCATTATCGCCGAGCTCGCCATCGCCCGCGGCGCACGCCATATTACCGTTGTGGGCAGAGCGGCATTCATGCAGCTCACCCTGCGCGTACTTGGCATTCACAAGGCCCTCGCCCTGCATCCCGATATCAAAATTGAAGTCATTGACGCCGGAGAGTGGAATACCGCAGCCGACGGCTACAGCATTGGCGCTCAGATTGCCGGGCGCCCTGCTGACGAGCGCCCCGATTTTGTCATCGGCCTGACCGACGTATTGGCCTCGGGCGTTATCTCGGCGCTGACCGACAAGGGCATTTCCGTCCCCGGCCAGATTCTTGTTGCCGGCTGCGATGGCAACCCGCTTGCCTGGAGCGGATCGGTCCCCCTCACCACGGTTGCACCACCGGGCTACGAGATCGGCCGCAAGGGCGTGCAGCTGCTCATGGAACAAATCGAGGATAAACCTGCCGCCAAGACCAAACGAGTCCGCATCGGCTCCGCCGCGCGCACCGTCACCACGGTCACGGCCACCGAGGACATTAATCGTCAGGAGCTCGTGCGCCCCTTCTTGCTCGAGCGTGTGAGCACCCAAAAGGCCGAGCAGCACACGACGGGCCCATCCGCGGCCCCAATAACCGACATCAACCTGGGCGCCTACTTGTAACAAAAAACTCCGCAACGGAAACAGGCCCGCTGCGGCGTTTTTTACTGGCCCCATGTGCGCTCCCCGTTTAGCCGGACCTGCAGCTACGGATATTTATGGAATGTAATCCATTTTTCATTAACTATTTTGTTAGAATAGACTCAATTCCATATTTTAGATATTTCCTATAAGTATTGATTTTGCTCCAGTTTTTTCTCGCCAAGAAAGGGGTTTCATGAATCTGATTGATCGCAAACAGTACCTCGACTGGCTCATTTCGTGGAAAGACTCGCACGTCATCAAGGTCGTTTCGGGCGTGCGAAGGTCCGGCAAATCAAAGCTATTTGAAATCTACCGCAGCTACCTGCGCGATCATGGAATCACAGGCGGCCAGGTTATATCCCTCAACTTTGAAGACCTGGAGTTCGAGTCGCTTACGTCGTATAGAGCACTCTACGACTACATTTCCGCCAGACTCGTCCCCGATAAGATGAACTACGTTTTTCTGGACGAGATACAGCACGTCGAGCATTTCGAAAAAGCCGTCGACAGTCTTTTTATCAAGGACAATGTCGACCTCTACATAACCGGTTCCAACGCTTATCTGCTCTCGAGCGAGCTGGCAACTTTGCTCTCCGGCCGCTACGTAGAGCTCAAGATGCTGCCCCTATCCTTTAAAGAGTTTTGCTCGGCAAAAACCAATGACGGAAAGGCTCCCGCGCAGTTATTTGACGAGTACATCACCCGGGGCTCTTTTCCCTTTATCGCCGAGACGGGTATTCAGGGACCCCAGGCGCGCGATTATCTTATGAGCCTCTACGATACCATCGTCATACGCGACGTTATCGAACGCCTGAAGGTCTCGGACGTCCCGACCCTGCGCGATATCACCAAGTTCCTACTCCATAGCATTGGAAACCGGATCTCGATTAAAAAAATCTCCGACACGCTCTCGTCCAACGGCAACAAAACCGACCAGAAAACCGTAGCCAAATACCTCAAAGGCTTAACAGACAGCCTTGTGCTGTACTTTGCTCCGCGCTATAACGTGCGCGGTCGGCAGCTTCTTTCAACAAACGGCAAATACTACGCCGTTGACCTTGGACTTAGAGGCGCTCTCGTCAAAACCCAAAGCAGCGATATCGGTCATATCCTCGAAAATGTTGTTTATCTCGAGCTCCTACGCCGTGGATACGACGTCTACGTGGGCGATATCGACGGCGGGGAAATCGATTTTGTTGCCCTAAAGTCAGACGAGACAGCCTATTTTCAGGTTTCAGCCACAACGCTCGACGAAACTACCCTCAATCGAGAGTTGGCCCCCTTTAAGAAAGTCCGAGACAACTACCCCAAGACGCTTCTTACGCTCGACACGCTGTTTGCGGACGCGAACTACGAAGGAGTCCGCAAGCGCAACGTGATCGACTGGCTCCTGGAATAACTTGTAGCGTCATAACCCTCCGCCAGCTCCTTACCAAGGCCGCAGCCCCAGTCGCTTAAAGCACAATGCCCCTCTTATCGGCCAAAACAGCAATCTTGGCGTGATAAGAGGGGCTGACTGCGTCAGCGCCTCCATGCAGGCGCCGTTACCGTCACCGTCCTGCGGGATCGGGCGCGGGGCATGGCGACTCGCGTGCAAACGCTAGCGCACGGCCTTGACCGCGGCCGGCAGATCGAACAGCGTATCGAGCACAGCCTCGCAGCCATCCACCACGTCCTGCGGCAGCGGCACGATATCGGGAACGGCAAAGACGTGGCAGCCGGCCGTGATGCCCGAGACGCAGCCGTTGCGGGAATCCTCGACCACAGCGCACTCCTCGGGAGCAAAGCCCGCGCGCTCGCAGGCGAGCAGGTACATCTCAGGGTCGGGCTTGCCGTGTACGACGTCCTCGCCGCAGGTCACCGTCTCAAACTTGTCAAAGAGGCCGACCGTCTTAAGGTTGCGCTCGGCGGTAACATGGCGCGACGACGTCGCAAGACCCACGCGATAGCCCGCGGTCAGCAGCTCGTCCAGGCACTCGGCGGCGCCGGCCTTAAGCTCCAGTTCGGTCTTGACCATCTCGTCGCGAATCTCCTTGTGGCGACGATAGATCGCCTCAGCGGTTTCGCAGCTGCCGTAATGCCCATCAAGGATCTCCATGACATCGGGCAGCGTGCGGCCGATAAACTGATGGATCAGCGCATCGTCAATCGCGAATCCCAGCTCGGCCGCGCCCGCCTTCCACGCCTTGATACCCAAACGCTCGGTGTCGACCAGCGTTCCGTCCATGTCAAAAATGACAGCCTTGATCATATCGGTCCCCCATCGCTTCGCGCTGCTGTACTCCCGCAACTTTACCGCACTTGTAAACTTGTATATAACGTATATAGCATATTGCACTTTCGTTACATAGATAGAAGTCTTATGACAAGTGGCTCGGTAGGATTATAGTTTTCGACCGAGTACTCAACGGCAAGGATCGATTCATGCTTTCAGACACCACCGCACCTGCAGAGGGGCTTCAGGACAAACTCGCAGCGCTCGAGCAGCTGCTTTTGGCATACGGACGCGTCGCCATCGGCTTTTCCGGTGGCGTCGACAGCAGCTTTTTGGCCGCGGTCTGCGCCCGCATCATGCCCGCCAGCACGCTTCTCGTTCACCTCACCACGCCGCTCATCGGCACGCCCGAGCAGGCTTCGTTTGAGCGGTCCGTTGACGGGCAGGCCAATGAAGGGCCGCATTTTAAGCTCCCCGTGCTCAATCTTTCGGTCGATCAGCTGCGGCTCCCCCAAGTAGCCTGCAACGATGCCGACCGCTGCTACCACTGCAAGCGCGCCGGCTTTACCGCCATCGTCAACCACGCCAAGTCGCTGGGCTTTCCCACCGTCATCGACGGCAGCAACGCAAGCGACCGCGGCGACTACCGCCCCGGCATGCGCGCCGCCCAGGAGCTCGGCGTGCGCTCGCCCCTCATGGAGGTCGGCTTTACCAAGGACGAAGAGCGCGAGCTGCTGCGCGCCTGGGGCTATCCCGTTTGGAACCTGCCGGCAGGAGCCTGCCTGGCCACGCGTGTCCCCACGGGCGAGGAGCTCACGCGCGAGAAGGTCGATGTAATCCGCACCTGTGAGGACTACCTGCACGACCTTGGCCTAGACCAGGTCCGCGCACGCCTCGTCGGCGGCTGCATGCATATCGAGGCCGCGCCGACAGACGTTGCCAAGATTGCCGCCCTCGGCGGTGCCGCCGTCGACGACAAAGGCAAAACCCCGCTGCCCGCCGCCATCGAGTCCGCGCTGCGCGAGCTGGGCTGCGGCCATATCTCCCCCGAGGTCACCCCCTACATCCACGGCAACATGAACCAGTAACCTACCAAAAAGGAACAGGTTTATTTTGGCAGGTTTTATCTGGGGAAACGCAAGCGGGGCCACGCCAAAGCTACCGTCATCGACCTCGGCACATACCTTTAGCGCACGGCCCTGACCGCCGCCGTCAGATCGAACAGCGTATCGAGCACGGCCTCGCAGCCATCCACCACGTCCTGCGGCAGCGGCAAGATATCGGGCACGGCAAAGACATGGCAGCCGGCCGTGATGCCCGAGACGCAGCCGTTGCGGGAATCCTCGACCACGGCGCATTCCTCGGGAGCAAAGCCCGCGCGCTCGCAGGCGAGCAGGTAGATCTCGGGATCGGGCTTGCCGTTCAGGGTATCCTCGTTGCAGGCCACCGTTTCAAACTTGTCAAAGAGGCCGACCGTCTTTAGGTTGCGCTCGGCCGCAACGCGGCGCGACGACGTCGCGAGGCCCACGTGGTAGCCCGCAGCCAGCAGCTCGTCCAGGCACTCGGCGGCGCCGGCCTTAAGCTCCAGATCGGTCTTGACCATCTCGTCGAGAGCATCCCTGTAGTGGGCTTCGACCGTCTCGACGATTTCGCGGCTGCCGTAATGCTCCCCAAGGATGTCCCTGACATCAGGCATCGAGCGACCGATAAACTGATGGACCAGCGCATCATCAATCGCAATCCCCAGCTCGGCAGCGCCCACCTTCCACGCCCTCATGTCCAAACGCTCGGTATCGACCAGCGTTCCGTCCATGTCAAAAATGACAGCCTTGATCATATCGGCCCCCTTCGCCGGCTTGCGTTACCGCAACCCTACCCCCACTTTGCAACTTGTATATAACGTATATATCATATCGCGCCAACCTGCTGAAAAGGGACAGGTTTATTTTGGCAAGTTTTATCTGGAGAAACGCAGACAGGGCCGCAACGTCGTATGCGTTGCGGCCCTGCTCCTTGGAGAAGGATCAATAGATTGAGCGGGCTGGTTGCACCTAGCCCTCGAGCCCGGCGTTAATAAGCTCCGCGATCTCGGCGGGATCGGCGCTCGTGCGCACTTTGTCGCGGAAGCCGGCGTCCATCAACATCACGGCAGCCTTGGAGAGCAAACGCAAGTGCGTGGTTCCAGCTTCACCGGCAGGCACGTACAGCGCAAGCGCAACATCGACGGGCACGCCGTCAAAGCTCGGCCACTCGACGGGCTCGGCCAGTTTGAGCACGACAACGCCCGGCGTATGGATCGCGTCGCTCTTGGCATGCGGAACGGCAAAACCGGCGACGAGGCCAGTCTCGGCCTCGTTTTCGCGAGCAATAAAAGCTGCCTCTACAGCAGATGCGTCATCGGCAAAACCAAGCTCAACAGCCTGCTCGGACAGATAATGCAGCGCGTCCTCGCGCGAGGCGGCGGCGTAGCCAATCGTCACTTGGTTGGCAGATACAAACCCCATGGAAAACCTTCCTTACAACACGGACCTGACCGCGGCTTCGATGCCGTCGGCGTCCAAACCGTACTTGTGCAGCAAATCGACCGCAGGGCCGGACTCGCCATATACATCGCGCACGCCGACGCGTCGCATCGGCACCGGATGCTGTTCCGCGAGCACCGAGGCCACGGCCTCGCCAAGACCGCCGATAATCGAATGCTCCTCGGCGGTGACCACGCGACCAGTCTTCTTGGCGCTGGCAACCACCAGGCGCTCATCAAGCGGCTTGATCGTGTGCATGTTGATGACCTCGGCGTCGATACCATCGGCAGCGAGCGCCTCGGCAGCCTCAAGCGCCTCGGCGACCATGAGGCCACAAGCGACGATGGTCACATCGGACCCCTCGCGCACGACCACGCCGCGACCAATCTTGAACTCATAGTCCTCGCGGTCGTTGATGACCGGTGTTGCCAGGCGGCCGAAGCGCATGTAGACCGGCCCCTCAAACTCATAGGCGGCGCGCACGCAAGCGCGAGCCTCGATGTCATCGGCGGGAACGATCACCGTCATACCCGGGATCGTGCGCATGAGCGCGATGTCCTCGCAGCACTGATGCGTTGCGCCGTCTTCACCGACCGATATACCCGCATGCGTGGCGCCGATTTTGACGTTGAGGTGCGGATAGCCGATGGAATTACGCACTTGTTCGTACGCGCGGCCGGCGGCGAACATGGCAAATGTGCTCGCAAAGGCGACGTGACCCGTGGTCGCAATGCCGGCGGCAAGCCCCATCAAGTTGCTCTCGGCAATGCCGGCATCGTAGAAGCGCTCAGGATGCGCAGCCTTAAACTTACCCGTCTGCGTTGCGGCGGCCAGGTCGGCATCGAGAACCACAAAGTCATCGCGCTCATTGCCCAGCTCGACAAGTGCCTCGCCGTAGCTAACGCGCGTGGCGACCTTCTTGACGTCTGCCATTAGAGCTCCTCCCCTGCTGCTGCGAGCTCGGCCATGGCCTGCTCAAACTGTTCATCGTTGGGCGCCTTGCCGTGCCAGCCCACCTGGTTTTCCATAAAGGAGACGCCCTTGCCCTTCACCGTCTCGGCGATAATGGCCACGGGCGAGCCGCTCACTTTGCGGGCCTCGGCAAAGGCGGCTGCAATCTGCGCCATGTCGTTACCGTCGGCAAGCTCGATCACATGCCACTTAAAGGCGCGGAACTTGTCGGCAAGCGGCATAGCCGAGTTGACTTCATCGATACTGCCGTCAATTTGCAGGCCATTGTGATCGACGATAGCGACAAGGTTATCCAGGTCGTGGTTGCCGGCGAACATTGCCGCCTCCCACACCTGGCCCTCCTCGCACTCACCGTCGCCCAACAGCGTGTAGACGCGGTAGCTGTCGCCCCAGTGCTTTGCGGCGAGTGCCATTCCAACCGCGGCGGAGATACCCTGACCGAGCGATCCGGTAGACATGTCGACGCCCGGCGTGTCATTCATATTGGGATGGCCCTGCAGGCGGCTGCCGATATGACGGAGCGTCTCGAGCTCCTCCTTGGGAAAGAACCCGCGCTCGGCGCGGCTCGGATTCGCCGGGTCGACATCCATCTCCTCAAAGTAGAGGTAGGTCATAATGTCGGCGGCGCCAAGCGATCCGCCCGGATGCCCCGACTTGGCGGCGTGGACACCCGTGACAATACCGCGGCGAACCTCATTGGCAATCTTGGCCAGTTCCTGATCGGTCATGGAGCTTCCTCTCTTGAGCACGCCGGCCCAGCATAATAAATGCTGGGCCGGCAGAACCATCGTTACTGTGCCTCGACGACCTTCTGCCAGTCAGCCTCAAAAGAGGCGAGGCCCTGGTCGGTCAGCGGATGATGCAGGCACTTCTTGAGAGCGGCCATGGGCACGGTCGCGATGTCGGCGCCAAGAAGAGCCGCCTGGGTCACGTGGTTGGGCGTGCGGACCGAAGCGGTGATGATCTCGACGGTGTCGTCGACGTTCTTGCCGGTCCAGTCATAGTTCTTGATGCAGGTCACAACGTTGTCGAGCTGCGAGATACCGTCCTCGGCGATGTCATCGAAGCGTCCCACAAACGGGCTGATGTAGCGAGCGCCGGCGTTGGCGGCCATCAAGGCCTGGGTCGGCGAGAAAACAAGCGTCATGTTGACACGCACGCCCGCGTCGGCCAGCGCGCGGCAGGCGGCGAGGCCGGCCTCGCAGACGGGGAGCTTGACCACAATGTTGGGGGCGAGGGCAGCAAGGCGCTTGCCCTCCTCGATCATGCCCTCGGCCGTGGTCGCGGTGGACTCGGCGGACACGGGCAGGCCCTCGCAAAGCTCGGCGATCTTGAGCATGTGGGGTTCAAAGTCTGCAAGTTTGCCGCCGGTCTTGGCGTACAGAGACGGGTTGGTGGTTACGCCGGCAAGGCAGCCCCAGCTCTTGGCCTCGGCGATCTCGTCAAGGTTGGCGGTATCGATAAAGAACTTCATGGTGCAAACTCCTTCGGAGGAATCCAAAACTCAAAAGAAAGGACAAAGGGGATGCCCCTTTGTCCTATGTGCCGGGCCTGCAGCTGGGACATGCCCCAGGCCCGGCGTCGTGTAGGAAAAACTACTTAGTCCTCGAGAGCCTTCTCGATGCGGCTCGTGACGCCCTTGAGGTTAAGACCGACGACATACTGCTTGATCGGGCGCTTGATGTGCTCGATCACAAAGCGCTTGCCGTCGATGTCTTGGGCGGCGAGGTTGCGATAGAGCTTCTCGACCTGCTCCTTGACCTCGGGATCGTTGAACGCGTAGTGGCCGGAGACATCCAGAATCTTCAGGCTGAGCTCGTCGTCGGCCAGAATGTCGTCAACCTGCAGGTTGACATCGTCGCCAGTCATCCACTTGCGCCAGCGCTCGGTCTTGATGGCCTTGACCAGCAGCGTGTGATACAGGTCGGAGGGATCGTCGCACAGGCCGTTGTCGACCAGAATCTGCTCGGTAGCGCAGAGTTTGAGGTAAGCGCAGGTCTCCTCGGTGCCATACTGCGGAGCAACGTTGGAGGCGGTCACGTGTGCCGGGATATGCTCGAGCAGCGTCGCGTCATCCAGGTAGTCGGCGTTGTGCTCCTTCAGGCCCACGCCGTAGCGCTTGGCCATGTCGGCGAGCTCGCGGGCATTCTTAAAGTTGTAATGACCGACCTGCTCCGTCCAGCGGGTAAGGGTGCCGGTCTGGCCGACGATAAAGGTGGGCATGGGGCAGCCGCGCTTCTCGAGCTCGGGCTGCAGCTGAGAAATGAACTCCTCGTACTTATCGGTAGAGGTCAAGCCGCCATTGGTCTCCTCGGTACCGACCTCATAGGCAACCTCGGGCAGGTTATGCTCGCGACGGTATTGCTCAAGGTAGTCGATAAGATCGATCGTACGGCGAAGCACCACGTCGAGCGGAATAACCTTGCCGATCTGATAGGGGTCCTTGGTGGGATCGACCATCAGCAGGTCAAAGCCCGCCTCCATGTCGGCGACAAAGGACTTGCGGGCGAGCTCCATGGCCTCGTCCTCGGGCAGGTGGGCGTTACGCTCCTCGTCGCGCTGCCACGGACCGCCGTGATCGCGGCACAGGTAGTACGGACCGGTGTAACCCACCTCGTCGGCAACCTTCTTGATGTCGGCGGCAAAGCGCGTCTGGTCCCAACCGTTGACGTAGCCGGCGCCCATCTCGTCCATATCGACCTGGTTGCGGCTAGCGATAAACATGGGCGGGAAATCCTCGTCCTTGGCAAGCTCGAACACGGCCTGAATCAGGTTGGGGCTCATGGGGCCAATGCCGACCATGGTTGCGTGATCGCCGCTATCCTGCAGCTTGAGCATGCCCTGAACGGCCTGGCGGATGGTAAGGTTGGACATTTTGTTCTCCTTCTCCAGAGGATTTTTGACAAAAGTTCCCTGGGACCCAGATGCGGGCCCTATCAGTACGGATGGATTTTGTTGTGTAGGAGCGGTTGTGCGGAGTCAAATCCATCCCTCCGCACAACCGGAGTCCTTAAAGGTTTACTTGGCCTGCTTATCGAGCGTGGGCTTCATGGCAATCAGGATTGCAGCGGCGACCACGGAGCCAATCACGATGTCCAGGCAGAACAGCGCGACGTTGTTGGTGGCAAGGGCGACGATAAAGCCACCGTGCGGGACGTAGCAGTCGATACCCTGGAAGGCGGCGAGCGCCGCGCCCACGGCAGAGCCGATGCAGATGCCGGGCAGGGTGTGGCCAAGGTCCTTGACCGCGAAGGGGATAGCGCCCTCGGTAATGCCGATGCAGCCCATGAACAGTGCGGAGATACCCATCTGACGATCGGCGTCATCGAACTTATTCTTGGCGATGAGCGCAGCGAGGCCGCAGGCGATCGGGGGAATGGCGACGGCGACGCGGAACATACCGTTAGGGCCATAGATGCCGGAGGCCATGATGGCCATAGTAAAGGTCGAAGCGGTCTTGTTGATGGGGCCGCCCATATCGAAGGCGGTCATAACACCAATGACCAGGCCCAGGACGACGGCGGAGCCGCCCTGCAGGCTACCGAGCACGCTGGTGAGCCAATCCATCACAAAGCCAAGCGGCGTGGCCAGGATGTAGATGTAGGCCATGCCCAGGACGAGCGAGGTCAGAATCGGGATGATCAGGATGGGCATGATGGTCTGGATGGTGTTGTTGACCTTCCAGGTCTTCATCCAGCGGACAAAGTAGCCGCAGATGACAGCCATGATCATGGCGCCCAAGAAGCCGGTCGAAACGCTGTTGCCGCTCGGGGTGACGACGGCGTTGTTGACCAAGTAGCCCAGGACGAAGCCGGGGGCAAGTGCGGGCTTACCGGCCATCGAGTAGGCGATGTATGCCGCAAGCACCGGAATCATCATAGAGATGCCGGCCATGCCGATGGTGTTAAGGCTCACCATCAACGGGTTGGTGACCTCCATGCCGCTAGCACCGGCAGTACCGGATGCCAACGAGAAGGCGAGGAACACGCCACCGATAACGACAATGGGGATAAAATAGGAAACGCCGGTATTGAATGCATTGAGCAGCGTCTTGCCAGGATCGGCAAAGATAGACTGCTTGGACGCCGGTGTCGGGGCCTGCGGGGCAGCGGAGACGGCCTTCTTCTCTGCCTTGGCCTCGGCCTTGGGCGCGTCAACGGCGCCACCCGTCGCCTTGATGATCTCGACAGCCTGGTCGATGATCTTGACCGGATCGGCGATCACATCGGAAGTACCGACCTTGAGGAACTTGCCCTCGGCCATCTTCTGCTCAAAACGGTCCTCGTTCTCGACACCCACGTCGACGGACTCCAGGACCAGGTCGGCGGAGTTCACGTCTTCCTGCGTGAGCTCATTCTCAATACCCAGGCCACCCTGAGCCTCGACCTTGCACTCGATGCCACGGGCGGCGCATTCATCTTGAATCGCCTTCTGGGCCATATACGTGTGGGCGATACCCACGGTACAGGCGGCAACGCCTACGATCTTCATTGCTTCCCTCTTTTCATAGAGTTGCGTGCGCAAGACACCGTTTGCGGAGGCCTCCGGAGTATCCCCTGCCGTTTGGACTTACTGTCTTTTCGACAAGACCAATATAGATGCTCGTTTTTCTTAATGCCAGCTTATTTCGGTAAACGCGCAGGTCAGAGCGTTGGTTATGCGATTTAGTTATGCGTTTAACCAAAAATGAATCCTGCGATTTTACCCTCGATTTCAAAAGTCAAGAAGTATTTGATTTTCTCGGTAGACGGCAGATGCGCATGCCGGTCACAAATTTCGACCCCACCCGTATACCGCATTTGTTGCATACTCATATGAAAGGAAAAGGTCGCTCACCGAAGCGTATCCCTCACCAAGACTCAAAGTCATCATGTTGGAAAATGCTCATCTGTCGGAAGGAGTCGCTGTGGCAAAACAGCGCGTTACGATCGCAGACGTCGCTCGAGAGGCGGGAACCTCGACGGCAAGCGTCTCGTATTACCTCAACGACAAACGAGAAAAGCTTAGCGAAAAGACGCAGAACAAAATCGCGCGCGTCATTAAGGAACTCGGATACGTTCCCAACGCCCAAGCGCAGACGCTCACCGGCAAGCAAACCCACGTCATTGCCATCATCATTTTGGATAACACCAACAAATGGGCGGGGCTCGTTCTCAATGGCATGGAGCAGGTCATGCTCCCCGCGGGCTACCAGACGGTCGTTTGCACGAGCAACTTTAACCCCGAGACCGAGCTCATGTACGTCGACAAGATGCTCTCGCTGGGCGTCGATGGCTTTATCATCCAGCCCACGGCAAACTTCAAAGCCGTGCACGACCGCATTAGACGCGCCGGCAAGCCGGTCGTCTTTTTCGATGCGGCCATCTACAGCCCAGGCACCAGCTGGATCAAAACCAACCTCTACGACGGCGTGTACAATGCCACGCAGGCGCTTCTCGATGCCGGCTACGAGGACTTTTTCTCCATTGCCGCCAATATGACCGAAATGCGCACCCGCATGGAACGTTTTCAGGGATATGCCGAGGCATTAGCCGCGAATGGGCAGCTCTACAAAGCCATCCCCATCGACCACAACAAGCCGTCAATCAACGAGCTTACCGAGTACTTTAAATTCAAGTTTAATCCCGCCAAGCGTACGCTCGTCTTTGTCCAAAACCAATGGGCGCTCCCCCGCGTCTACAAGGCACTTCAGCCCATGGCCCATCTGCTTCCGCAGCAAATCGGCCTTTTGGGACTCAACTGCGAAGACTGGACTAATCTCACCACACCGACCGTCTCCACCATCATCGAGCCCGTCGACCAGGAAGGTCGCGAAGCAGCCGAGATGTTGCTCGCCCTACTTGACGGCAGCAGCGAACCCGGCGAGCAGCGCATTCTCGAGTGCAAGCTCAACTGGCTCGACTCCACCTCGATCTAGACCGCGGGACAAATTAATCAGGAGTGTTTGTCCCAAATCTTAAGTATTTGTTCGGCAGAACGGCCCCTGCCGGCTCCTGCTAGACTGGTAGATTCCCAACCGTCCATCCAGGAGCCTCAATGTCGCGCAAGTCCGCCTACAAGCAAGTACTTTCCATCGGCACCGCCGTGGTGCTGGGGTTTGCGCTGTTTACGGGATCGCTCGACGGGGCGCCCAAGCTGCTCTCGCCGCAAAGCGACGAGCAGGCGGCGGCTCTGGCCGAGAAGCAAAGCGAGAGCCCCAACCGCACCGACGACGAAGCAGACCTGGTTGCCCGGCTCGAATCGGGGACGGCAAGCTCCTCGGATTCCAAAGGCGGCCAAAGCACCGGCGATGGCTCCGAATCCACCACAACCGGCACCGCTGGCGATGTCTCTTCGAACGCCACCCCCATCGACGAAGTGGAAAACCCCGATCTCGACCGCGCGCGCGGCGTATACCTCACCAGCATTCCCGACTACGCCGGCAACTCCTACGTTGCCCTTCGCGCCGATGGCACGCACCCGCTCGGCACACCGTCGTTCACGCTCGATGAATACGAGCGGGCCACCGAAGAAGGATGCTTTAAGAAGTTCTCAAAGCTCGACAGCCTGGGCCGTACCCGCAAAGCACTCGCCTGCATAGGACCCGAATCGCTCGGTCAGGGTAAGCGCGGCGATATCTCGCGTATCCATCCTGCCGGTTGGCACCAGCAGCGCTACGACTTTATTCCAGGCCAGAGCCTCTACAACCGCTGCCACCTCATCGCCTGGTCGCTCTGCGGCGAAAACGCCAATCGCAAGAATCTCCTCACCGGCACGCGCTATCTCAACGAAACGGGCATGCTGCCGTTTGAAGAGCAGATCCTCGGCTACATCCGCGACACGGGCAACCACGTGCTCTACCGCGTCACGCCCATGTATAACGAAGAGGAACTCGTCTGCCGCGGCGTTCGCCTCGAGGCACAATCGGTCGAGGACCACGGCAAAACGCTGTGCTTCCACGTGTACTGCTACAACCTGCAGCCGCATGTGCAGATCGACTACGCCACCGGCCGCAACCAGGCCTCGGGGGACTAACCCCTCAGCACGACAAGAACCGATTTGCATCCCCCAGGGATCAAAAAGGGCCGCTCCGGATCACCCAGAGCGGCCCTTGCATCAACATGCGTGGCGCAGGCAAAACCACACGTTACTTGGCGCGGCCCTCCTCATAGCGCTCGACCAGCTTGGCCTGAACGTCATAAGGCACCTGCTCATAGCCTGCGGGCTTCATGGTAAAGTCGCCCGTGCCGCGCGTGATAGAGCGCAGGCGCGTCGAGTAATCCGTCAGCTCGGCCAGCGGGGCCTGGGCAATGACCACGGTGTCGCCGCGCTCATCGGTCTCCATACCCGTCACGCGACCGCGCGAGGCCGAGATGTCACCCATCACGGCACCGGCGTAGCTCTCGGGGATTGTCACCGTGATTTCCTCGATGGGCTCCAGCACCACCGGGTCGGCATCGGCGCATGCCTTGCGCAGGCCGATGCGAGCCGCCGCGCGGAACGCCATCTCGTTGGAGTCGACGCTGTGATACGAGCCGTCGTACACAGCCACGCGAATGCCCGTGAGCGGATAGCCGGCAATGATGCCGTCCCTCATGGTCTCCTGGACGCCCTTGTCCACGGCGGGAATCAGCGAGCGCGGAATGCGGCCGCCCACGACCTCGTCCACAAACTCATAGCCATCGCTCGTGCCGTCGGGCCCAATGAGCGGCTCCACGCGCAGCCAGCAGTCGCCGTACTGACCGGCACCACCGGTCTGCTTCTTGTGGCGGCCCTGAGCGCTCGCCGTGCGGCGGATGGTCTCGCGATACGGGATGCGGATCGGCACGCTCTTGGCAGCGACCTTGGTGCGGTCCTCCAGACGGTTGAGCAGCACCGAAACCTGCGCCTCACCAACGGCGGAGATAATGGTCTGGCCGGTCTCCTCGTCGCGGTCGATGCTCATGGTCGGATCGGCCTTGCAGGCCTTCTCGATAAACGTGTAGAGCTTCTCTTCGTCCCCGCGATTCTCGGCCTCAATAGCGATGCGATACTGCGAGTTGGGGAACTTAAACGCCGCAGCCTCGACCTTGCCGGTAATGGAGAGCGTGTCACCCGTCTCGGCCGCCAACTTGGGCGCCACGATAATGTCGCCGGCATAGGCGTGACCGACCTCGGTCATGTCGCGGCCGCACATCACATACAGGTGAGCCAGACGGTCGCTCTTGCGGGTACGCGCGTTGATCAGCTCAAGACCCGGCTCAAGCGTGCCCGTCAGCACCTTGATAAAGCTGATGCGACCCTGCTGCGGATCGGCCAGCGTCTTAAACACAAACGCCACCGGACGATCGTCGTCACTCGAGATCTTAAGCGAATCGCCGTCGATAAGCGGCATCTCGCCGTAGTCGGTCGGCGCCGGGAAGTACGTTGCGATGTCGTCCATCAGCGAGTTGACGCCCTGCTCCTTAATGCAATCGCCCGCAAAGACCGGCACAAAGATGCGCTCGGCGATCGCCTTCGACAGCAGGCCTTCAAGTTCCTCCTGCGTCAGCGTCTCCTCGCCTTCCAGGTACTTCATCATCAGCTCGTCGTCGGCCTCGGCCACCAACTCGCACAGATGGTCATGGGCTTCCTCGGCCTGGGCACGATACTCCTCGGGAATCTCCGACTCAACGGCTTCGGTGCCGTTGCAATGGCGCGCCTTCATGCGCACCAGGTCGATGATGCCGTCAAAGTCCTCGCCCTCGCCCCAGGGAAGGGTCACGGCGCCCAGGCGCGTGCCAAAGCGCTCCTGCAGCAGGTCCATCGTGGTCGCAAAGCTGGCTTCGGAGCGCGACAGGCGGTTTACGAACACCGCACGCGCCAGGCGCAGGTCCTCGGCGGCATACCAGAGCTTAACCGTCGTAGGCTGCGGGCCGGCCTCGGCGTCGACCACAAACAGAGCCGTCTCGCAGACGCTCATCGCGGCAAAGGCGTCGCCGATAAAATCGGGGTAGCACGGGGCGTCGAGCACATTGATGCGCGCGCCCTTCCAGTCGATCGGCGCGATGGTCGTCGAGATGGAGAATGAACGCTTGACCTCTTCAGGGTCATAGTCGAGCGTAGGCTTGGTGCCGTCGTGGCCGCCCAGGCGGGCGGTCTTGCCGGAAAGGTGGAGCATGGCTTCGGCGAGTGAAGTCTTGCCCACCCCGCCTTGGCCTACGAGCACCACGTTCCTTACGTTACCGGTCTTGGGAGCACCCATGATGACCTCCTTGCAGGGCCGCGCGCATTGCGCGACGCCAACGGGGAGAGTTCGCGGTCGGTGCCATCCCGGGAGCAGCATGGTCGGCAGCCGAGCCGACTCACCCTCCAAATGTCCTATGCCACCACCCTACCCTCACGGGCGACCGTCCATGCACACCTTTCGGCGCACGTACGGATACAGGCGGCGAGAGGAAGAGACAAGCTTGTGAGGCGATTATTGAACTCCGTCGATGCAAACAAAAAGCCGCCACAGACCGTAAGACCTGCGGCGGCTTCGCCTCAATTAATAGTTGAGTAAATACCTGAGCCTATCCCTCGATACGGCTCAAGAACTCACGGGTGCGCTGCTCACGCGGATGGTCGATGACCTGCTCGGCAGGACCCTCCTCGACAATGCGGCCGCCATCCATAAAGACCACGCGGTCGGCAACATCGCGCGCAAACTGCATTGCGTGGGTCACGATCACCATCGTCATGTTCTGCGCAGCGAGGTCCTTAATGACACGCAGCACCTCGGCCGTCAACTCGGGGTCGAGCGCCGAGGTCGGCTCGTCAAAGAACAAGATCTCCGGGTCGAGCGCCAAGGCGCGGGCGATACTCACACGCTGTTGCTGACCGCCCGAAAGCTCACATGGCACCTTGTTCTCGTTGCCCGTAAGCCCCATCTGCGCGATCAACTCACGCGCACGCGCTTCGGCCTGCTCGCGCGGACGCTTGAGTACGCGAACCGGAGCGTCGGTGATGTTTTTCATCACCGTATAGTGCGGAAACAGATTGTAATTTTGGAACACCAGGCCGAATCGCGAGCGTGTCCGCTTGGGCACATCGCCCTTCGCATAGACCGCGCCCGAACCCGCATCCGTCGCAACGGCAAGGTCACCAAACGAGAGCGAGCCTCCGTCGAGTGTCTCGAGCAGCGTGGCACACCGCAGCAGCGTGGACTTGCCGCCACCCGAAGGCCCGATAATCGCCACGACCTCGCCACGCTTGACCTCGAGCGAGATATCCTTGAGCACCTCATTGCCGCCAAATGCCTTGCGCGCGCTATCGATTTTCATCACTGAGTTAGTCATGGTAGTAATCCAATTTTTTCTCCGCGGCGCCCAGCAGCATCTCGACCACAAAGTTAAAGACCCAGTAGATCAGCGCCGCGATCGCAAACGGCACCATGCTCACTTGCGAGGCAACTAGCGCCTTGGCCGTCGAGAACATCTCGCCCACGCCAATGGCAAATGCCAGCGACGTATCCTTGACCAGCGTGATAATCTCGTTTCCCATCGCCGGCAAAATACGCTTAGCGACCTGCGGCATCACGATATACAGAAACGTCTGTATGCGCGAATAGCCCAGCACCTCGGCTGCCTCGTATTGACCGCGCGGAATGGACTGCAGGCCCGAGCGATAGATCTCGGCAAAGTAACCGGCGTAGTTGATGATGAACGCCACGACGCACGCCGTCCACTTGGAATCGGGCGTGAGCGAAATGCCAAACACGTAGTACGGGGCAAAGTAGATGGCAAACATCTGCAGCATGAGCGGCGTACCGCGCATGACCGAAATGTAGATGCGCGCAATCCAGCGGAGCGGCGCAATTTTGCTCATGCGCATAAACGCCACGGGGATTCCCAGCGGAATCGATCCCAGCAGCGTCAGCACAAACAACTGCAAGCTGACCAAGAACCCCTGGCCAAGCATCTGCATCATGACCTGAATAGACATTACTTGAGCACCCAATTATCGAAAGATAGACCATAGCTTGAATACTTATCGCACAGGTCCTTGACTGTACCGTCCTCATAGAGTGCCTTGAGCGACTCGGTCACAGCGTCGGCCGACTTGGTGTCGCCCTTCTTAAAGCCGACGGCGTAGTGCTCGCTGGACAGCGGCTTGTCGAGCTGCGTATAGGCATTGGGCTTGGCGGCAAGCTGATACTGGGCAATCGAAAGGTCGCAAGCCACGGCATCGACCGCACCGCTCTCGAGCTGCATAAAGGCCGTGTTGTACTCGCCGATCGTGTCGAGCGTGGCAAACGTCGCCGCCAGATCCTTCTGGTCACCCTCGAGTACATCCTGCGCAGCGGAATCGGTCTGGGTAATCACGGTCTTGCCGGCAAGGTCGTCCCAGCTCTTGATGCCCGCATCCTTCTTGACCACCAGCACCTGCTCGTTGAGCATGTACGGCTCGGAGAACGTGTAGTCGTCCTCGCGACCCTCCATGGTAAAGCCGTTCCAGATGCAGTTGATGGCACCCGAGTTGAGCAGCGTATCCTTTGCATCCCAGTCGATGGCCTCGTATTTGACCTCCCAGCCCTGCTTATCGGCAACAGCCTTGGCCAGATCGAGATCAAAGCCGGTGTACTCGCCATCATCGCCCACAAAGCCATACGGAGGATAGGACTTGTCAAAGCCCACGACGAGCTTCTTGGACTCCGCAGCGCCCTTCACATCCTTGGCCGCGGCAGAGCCAGCAGCGGAGCCCTTGCCGGCACCACCGCCGCAACCGACAAGACCAAGGCCAAGCACCGTGGCAAGCGAGCCGGCTAGACCAACAAACTGACGACGAGACATATCGGTGTTCATGGTATTCCCCCTTGATGGTACTTTAGTTAGGTAAAGTGAGTCATGTAACGTTCAGAATCATACACTTTAGTGAGATGGAGTACAAGGGAGGGCTTGCCCGCCGGATGCCGGGGCAGGGGTTAAGTTTGCTGCTCTACAGTCCTGCTCACGACGGAGAGCACATTAAGTGCTCTCCTGTTCGTGCGGAACTCGCGACAAACTTAACCCCTGCCCCGGCATCCGGCGGGCAAACGTCGTTGGGCTTATCACTGACACGATTAAACCGCTTGTATATCGTCTGCTGGCTTGGCACGGTACAATACTTGCAGCTTTAATTCATGAATTAGTGGAGTTATTGATGGCAGAATCTCGTGCGGAGCGTAGGGCTCGTCGTGCTTTGGTGGAAGCGGCTGAGGGGTCAAAGGAGGAGAAATCTTCTACGAAATCCAAGTCTTCTAAAGCTGCAAAAAGCAAATCGACCAAGAACAGGGCTAAGACCAAGCGTTCTGACTCTCGCCGAGGCGGGGACAAAGCGCCTCGGACTCGTTCCAAGCGCCCGCATAATGATTCGGTTTCGTCTGCGCGTAAGGCTGTGGACCCCAAGTCCCCCTGTTCGATCATGAAAGCTTGCGGTGGATGCACGGCGCTCAATCGTCCTTATAAGAAGCAGCTCGCCGCCAAGCAGGCTGCCATGGAGGAGCTTTTTGCTTCGCTTTGTGAGCGTGAGGGCATTGCTGTAGATCCTATTCGTGGCATGGGTGTCACCCTGGGCGACCCGGGTAAATATCCTGCGCCGCGTGGCTTTCGTCATAAGGCTGCCACTCCCTTTGCTCCCGGTAAGGAGGGTGCTGTCCGTTGCGGTTTCTTTGAGCGCGGCACGCACAAGATCGTTGCCGTACCCGAGTGTCCTGTCGAGGCGCCGGGCGCCCGTCAGATTCTCAACGGCATCGCACGCGAAGCTGAGCGGCTGCATATTCCCGCCTTTAATGAGGACAAGCATCTTGGTTTGCTTCGCTATGCCGTCGTCCGCTGCGGTTGGCGTACCGACCAGGTCATGGTCACGCTCGTGACCGCTCAGCGCGACTTGCCGCATGCGCAGGAGTTCTTTGAGGCTGTCGCCGCACTCGATCCGCGCGTCGTCACCGTCGCCCAAAACATCAACGGACGCCCCGGCAACGCCATCTTGGGTGAGGAGACTCGTATCGTCTATGGCGCCGAGTGCATGCGCGACCAGCTACTCGGTTGCGAATTCGATATCTCCCCCACCGCGTTTTATCAGACCAACCCGCAACAGACCGAGCTGCTCTATCAGCTCGCGATTGACGGCATGGACCTGCAGCAGGGTGACATTCTTATGGATGCCTACTGTGGCAGCGGTACCATCGGTCTTTGCGCAGCTAAAGATGCCCAGAACAAGGGTATCGGCATTATGCTGCTCGGCGTGGAGCGCAACCCGGCGGGCATTGCCGACGCACGTCGCAATGCCGAGCTCAACGGCCTCACCCGCAGCGCTTGGTTTATGGCCGACGATGCCACCGATTACATCCTCGATGCCGCCGACAACAACGAACGCGTCGACGTTCTTTCCATCGACCCGCCGCGCGCCGGCTCCACGCCCGAGTTCCTCGAAGCTACCTGCGCACTTAAGCCGCGCCGCATCACCTATATCAGCTGCAACCCCGTGACCCAAGAGCGCGATCTGCATCAGCTCCTCGACGGAGGCTATCGCCTGCTCAAGATCACGCCGGTCGACATGTTCCCTCACACCGACCACACCGAAACCGTAGCGGTCCTCGAACGCCGCTAACCAACCTCAGTAGATTTTTGGGACAAGAAAGGGGGCGACCCGCCTGGGCCGCCCCCTTCGCTTGGTTTATAAATTCCGCTACATCCCCTTGCGCAGGTCGCACACGCCGGCTGCCGCCATCTCGCGTAGCAGCGTCTCGCGATCGCGCGTCACGATCAGATCCAACGGGAAGTGAATCTCGTCGAGCATCTTGCGCGCGTGATCGAGCTTACCAATTGCCATGCCAATGTGCGCATCGGTCGAAACGCCAATGCCCACGCCAAGCTCAGCGCAACGCTCGGCGATCTTGCGGCATACAGCCCAATGCTCAGTGTCGACACCGTGTTCAAGACTATGGTTGTTGATCTCGACAATCTTGTGCTTGGCCTTAGCCGCCAACAGCACCTCGTCGATATCGAACGGCACGCCCGAGCGACCCGCGTGGCCCAGCATGAACACCTTGGGGTGTTCCAAGGCATTGATGTACATCTCGGTCGTCTGGGCGAGCGTCGCGCCTTCAGCGAGCTGCGGGTTATGCACGCTTGCCACCAAATAATCCAAATTACGCGTCACCAAATCGAACAGCGAATGCTCACGACTATACGAATCGCCGGCGATATCGAGCGAAACGGGAATGTCCTCGCCAAACAAGCTGCCGTCCAGCGAAACGATATCGGCCTCGGCGCCGCGAAGCACCAGCACGCCGCTCCAAATGCGCGGCCAGATATCCTGGTTAATAAAGAATTGGAAACTGCGCAGGTCATTGGGACAAGGCGTAACCATCGAGCTTAAATGATCGGCTGAACCGAGCACCTGAAGGCCGCGCTCTGCCGCCCAATAGATGTTCTCCTCGATGGTTGAGTACGCATGCGCAGAGAACATCGTATGAGTATGAATATCACAAGAAAGAAGGTAGGGCATCGGGTCTCCTTGTCCAGTATGGCCGTCGCGTATATTCATTGTACGCATAGCTTTCGGCAGTCGTAAAACTGCTTCATCCCAATCACACAACGGCATAAACAACGGGGCCTGGCTTAGCACCAAACCCCGTTTCACGTAAAACATTGCAAGCAGAGCGCTTTACTTTCGACGATATTCGTCGGCCA
This sequence comes from Collinsella sp., assembly GCA_019419585.1. Lineage (GTDB taxonomy): Bacteria > Actinomycetota > Coriobacteriia > Coriobacteriales > Coriobacteriaceae > Collinsella. The sequence continues at coordinate 71,656 of DXZQ01000013.1, forward strand.
GTTGCTTCCAGGCAGGCAACGAATTGACGATGGTCTCGTAGCTCACACAGTAGCCAAGGCGGAACCAGCCCGGCATGCCAAAGCTATCCGAAGGCACCGCGAGCAGCTCATACTTCTTCGCGCGCTCGCAGAAGGCGTTCGCATCGGGCTCCAGCGCCTTCACCCACAGGTAGAATGCACCATCCGGCTCAACATAGGTGTAGCCATACTCCGCCAGTGCATCGGTAAGCGCGGTGCGGTTGCGTGCATAGGCCTCAACGTCACTCGGCTCATCGACGCAATCGATAATCACGCGCTGGAAGAGCGCCGGTGCGCATACAAAACCCAGCGTACGGGCAGCACCCGCAACAGCCGGCATCAGACGGGCAGCCTGCGGATTGGTGTTGGGAACCAAGATCCACCCCACGCGCTCGCCCGGCAGCGAAAGCGACTTGGAATACGAGTAACACACGATGGTGTTCTCGTAGATCGAGGGCACCCAAGGCACCTCGGCACCGTACACGATCTCGCGGTACGGCTCATCCGAGATGAGCATAATCGGATTCTCGGGATCGCGCTTGGCGTTGACCTCGCGCAGAACATTGGCCAGTCGCGTCAGCGTGTCGCGTGTATATACGGCACCGGTCGGATTGTTGGGCGAGTCGATGATGACGGCAGCTGTCTTGTCGGTAATCGCCTTGAGCACGTTATCCACGCTCAGCTGGAATGTGTCCTCGTTAGCAAGCGCCTCGACACACGTGCAGCCAGCCTTCTCGATCCAGACGCGATACTCCGGAAAATACGGCGCAATGACGATAACCTCATCGCCCGGGTTCGTAACGGCGTTGAGCGTGCAGGTGAGCGAAGCCGCCGCGCCTACCGTCATAAAGACATCCTTGCCCTCGTAGCTCGTGCCAAAACGGCGGTTGAGCGACACGGCCACAGCGGAACGGCACTGCGGCAGTCCCGGTGCAGGCGTGTATCCATGCAACTGATCGCTCGGCAGCTCCAAAGCCTTCTTAATGGATTCAGCCACGGCAGCAGGCGCCGGAACGCTCGGGTTGCCCAGCGAAAAATCGAACACGTTTTCCGCGCCGATTTGCGCCTTGCGCTCAAGGCCATAGCTAAAAATCTCACGGATGATGGAGCTTTCCGCACCGCGAGCATACATAGTTTCGTTGATCATCTGTTCCCCTTTAGCATAGGCGGTATTGTACGCTTTAGTCGAGCAAAGCGCCGCAGCAATGTTGATTGGGGACAGACTTAAATTGAACTGCGTCCCGAATCTTGGCCTTCTTTATTAGAAGCGAACACTAGGACGCTTTCAATAGCCGTTTCCGAAACTCCACCGGGGTGAGGCCGCCGAGCGCCACCTGGCGACGCCTCGTGTTCCAATGCACGACGTAGGCGTCGAGGTCCCTCTTGAAGGACTCGAAGTCGGCCCACTCGACGCCCCTGAAGAACTCGTCCTTGAGATGCCCGAACACCTGCTCCGTCGCCCCGTTGTCCAGGCAGTTGCCCTTTCTCGACATGCTCTGCCTGGCGCCGTGCCTCCTGAGCTCGCCGGTCCACCTAGGGTGCTGGTACTGCCAGCCCATGTCGCTGTGGACGATCGGCGAGGCCCCGGCCGGCATCCTCGCGAACAGGCGCCTGAGCACCTCCTCCTGCTGGGCCATGTCCGGGCTCGTCGGCACCGACCAGGAGACGATCTCCTTCGTGCAGAAGTCGTAGACCGGGGCGAAATACGCCTTGCCCCAGGGCTGCCTGAATTCCGTTACGTCGGTCCCGAGCTTCTCCCACGGGGCGCCCGCGCGAAAGTCACGCGCTATCAGGTTGTCGAATCTCTCGCCGACCGGACCGCGGTAGGAGTTGTAGCGATGGTAGTCGGTCTCCCGGCGGATGCCGCAGCGGATGCCGAGCTCCCGCATCATCTTGAGGACCGTCTTGTCCGCTATCCTCGCGCCCAGCTCGGCCCTCAGGCACATGGCTATCTGGCGGTGGCCGCACCCGTTCGCCGTCCTCGAGAAGATCTCGCGCACGGCCTCCCGGAGCTCTGGCCGGGTCGCTCTCGGCGGGTGCGCTACGGCATAGTGGTAGCTCGACGGCGCGAGCCGCGCGGCCGCGAGCAGGTCGCATAGGCGGTGGTGCCCTGAAAGGGAGGCTACGGCCTGGGCTTTCTCCCAGTTTGAGAGCTCTTCTCCGCTTTCAGGGCTATCGATTTTTTTAGATACGCCACCTGGGCCTCGAGTTTGCGCACGCGCTCCTCGAGCTCCCGCTCGCGCGTCCGCCCCCCCGGGGCCCTCCGGCCTGCCGCGGCGTCCCGGCTCGAGCGCCTCCGGCCCGCCCTCGCGGTACAGCCTGCACCAGCGGTCGAGCGATGTGGCGGCGGCGATGCCGAAGCGGGCCATCGCCTCCGACCGCGGCATCCCCTCGTCCACGACGGCCCTCGCGACGGCGAGCTTGGTCTCCATGTCGTAGGTCCTGCGGCTCTCGCCCATCCCGATCAGCCCCTTCCTCCCGGTTGCCCGGTACGCGTAGAGCCATTTTCTCACCGCCGGGGCGGGAACGTCGAGCTTCTTGGCCGCGAGTTCGAAGCCGAGGCCGGCCTCGAACAGGTCGGCGGCGCGTGCCCTCATCTCGCGACCGTATCTTGCCTTCTTCCTGCGGGGCATTTCCGATGCCTCCCTTTTCTCGAACCTTAATTTCAAAGTCCAAGAAATGGGATGCAGTTCAAATGCGTGAAAACGCTCATTTAAGTCTGTCCCCAATCAACAAATCAGAACCACCCTTAAAAAGGGTGGTTTGCTCTTAGGGTATAACCCA
>DXZQ01000014.1 GCA_019419585.1 Collinsella sp.
GCCAGACCGGAGGGGTTCCGGGGGCGGGAATCTGGGCGTACACATTTCCTACACATATTAAAACCCTGCTTACGTTTGCCAGCCGTTCTCTACCGCTCACCGAGGGCCTCTTTATAGTGAAGCGTCATATGGCTAAAGCTGATAGGCTCCCTTAGCCAAGGCACAGCCGGCATCGAGCAACTCATCGCGCTCCTCCACCGAGAACCCCTCGGCGTATACGCGAACCACCGGTTCGGTCCCGCTGGGGCGGATCAGCAGCCAGGTGTCATCCTCGAATGCCAAACGTAAACCATCCATATGGCTTACAGCCTGCGGCGCCTTGCCGCAAATCGATTTAGGATTCATGCCAGGAAGCAGCGTTCGCAGCGATTCGGCGTCTTCGGCCTCAAGGCGTAAATCGCGTCGACCGTAACTCGTCTTACCAAATCTGTCCTCGAGTTGGTCGACCAGAACGCCCAAAGGCGCGTCCGTCTTTGCCATAAGCTCACACAGAATCAGACAGGCGAGGATTCCATCGCGCTCGGGCATATGCGCGGCGATGCCGATTCCACCGGCTTCTTCGCCGCCCATGAGGACGCCGCCCTTCTTCATCTCTGCAGCTATATATTTGAAACCGACCGGCTTAACGGTCACACGACAGCCAAGCGCCTCGGCAATGCGACGCACTAGCGTCGAGCACGAGAGATTGACGACGACACGCCCCTCCAAATTGCGGAATTGAACGAGGTCGCCCAAAACAAGCGCCATGATTTGATGCGGATGAATATATCTACCGCGTTCGTCGACCGCACCGATACGGTCGGCATCGCCGTCGGTCACCAGGCCTGCGCACGCCCCGTCCTCGACAACCGCACGCTCGCAAGCGTCCACCCACGGCTCAACAGGGTCGGGGCAAATGTCCTCTTGATCGGACGACTGTCCGGCATGAATCTCGTGCACCTCGACGCCTAGCTCCCGCAGCAGGTCGGCAAGATATCCCTGGGCCGCGCCGCCCATGGGGTCAACTACCACACGCAGGTGAGCGGCTCGAATGGCCTCGGCATCGACAAACGATGCCACCGCCTGCATATAGTCAGGAATAATATCCGCGGTGCGATAGCGTTCCTCGATCCCCATCGGCTCGGGGGCCATAGTCTCTTCGAGCTCTTCGATGACATCCTGATTGGCCGTCGAGCCATCTCCCATGCGCAGCTTAAGGCACAGATACCCCTGCGGATGATGGGATCCCGTCACCATGAGCGCACCGCAGGCCTCGCCGTCATACGCCGCCGCCCACGTAAGGGCGGGGGTCGGAACAGGCCGAGATGCGAGCACTGCGTCCAATCCGTGAGCGGCAAGCACGCCTGCCGCAAGCTCAGCGAACTCGCGCGCTAAGGGCCGAGTGTCGAACCCTATATATACCGTTTTGCCCGGATTGGTCTTTTGCCACAACTCGCCGACGGCATCGGCGATACGGGCAACGTTATCGGCAGTGAAGTCCTCATCGACGCGAGCGCGCCAACCGTCAGTTCCAAAATGAATTATCGCGCACACGCGCAGACACCTCGCAGTGTTTGGATCATGGTACGCATGAGGTATACCCGCAGCACGCACCCGGCAACCTGCCGGTACCAGCATTCACCATTTGGGCAAATGCTGCCGAGGACATGCAGGCAATAAAAAAACCGCCCCGTATGGAGCGGTTTTGCCCTTTATATATCGAGCGCCTCGGCCATCGCTGCCGTAGTGATTGCCGTGGTTCCACAGCAACTGCCCACCATTGCGGCACCGGCATGTCTCCATTCGATGCATGCGCGCGCGAAAGCTTCGGGGTTCTCGTGCCATACGGGGCCATCCTGAGTCTGGACCGGATCGCCCACGTTGGGACGCACCGTGACGGGAGTAGTCGCCGATGCAACCATCCTGGGCACCGCCGCGTTCGCGGCCGCAAGCGAACAGCAATTAACACCAACCGAGTTTGCGCCGTGTTTTTCGGCGTACAAAACGGCTGCCTCGATGTTGAGGCCATCGCCCAACAGGTCGCCCTTATCGTCAACGACAAAACTCACCAGAACAGGCATGCCGTCGGCGGCATCTCGGGCGCCGGCAAGCATGGGCTGCAAATTACGGATAGACGTCACCGTCTCGATCAGCAGACCGTCAACACCAGCATTGAGCAAGGCGTGCGCCTGTTCGCGCGCAATGCCTCGGATCTCACGAAACTCGGCCGAGTCCTCGGCAAACCACTCAATACCGATCGGACCCATCGAGCCCAGCAGCAGCTGAGGGTGCGCCTGGCGGGCATCGTCGACGGCCCCGCGATTGACCTCCGCCACGGACGGCGCAATCTGGTCGTGCTTGAGGGCATAGCTTGATGCCTGAAAGGTATTGGTAATGAGTACCTGCGCGCCGGCGGCGACATACAAGCGATGGATACGAGAAACGGTCTGCGGCTCTGCCAGATTCCAAAACGCCGGTGGAATATCGGCGGCGTCGTACTCACTCAACAGAACACTGCCCATGGGGCCCTGCGCCAACAAGGTCTCGCTCGACAAGCGGCGCGTAAGTTCCTCGGCACCAAAGCGGTTGTAATAACTCGTATCCATATATATCCCGCTATTCCTCGACGCTGATTCCCTGCTTTTCGAGATAGGCGAGCCAGCGGTTCATCGTGTCCTCGGATAGCGCATGCTCCATCATGCAGGCCTCGGAATCGGCTCGCTCAAATTCGACACCGAGCTCCTGAACCAAAAACGTGCGGATGAGGCGATGACGGTACCAGATAGCCGTACCAACCTCGCGGCCGCGATCGGTCAGGACTACCTTGCCGTAGTGCGATTGCTCGACAAGTTCGGATGCTTTGAGCGCCGAAACCGCTTTATTGACCGATGCCTTGGAGACGCCAAGGCGCTGCGCGATGTCGACCGATCGCACGCCGTTGGTTTCCCCCTCTTCGCTTTCAATGCGAACCATGCACTCCAAGTAGTCTTCGTTCGCCACCGTCAGATGTAGTTCGCGCGAGCTATTTGTCGTATCCATGATCTTCCGTCCCTTCTGCATTCATTGGCTGATTCTACCCCATCCAAGCGTCGCGGTATGCCGTGGCATACCGTGCTAGAGTTCTTGTTGCACACGACGACCAAGATTGGAGCGGTCTTTATGGAAAACACCACCACGAACCCCGATGTCCTCGAGCGCTTTTTGCGCTACGTCCAGATCAACACGCAGTCCGAGGATGCAAACTGCGACCAGGTACCCTCGAGCGCCGTTCAGTTTGACCTTGCCAACGTGCTGGCTGAAGAGCTGCGCGAGCTTGGTGCGGAAGATGCCCACGTGACCGAGCACGCCTATGTCTGCGCGCATATCCCCGCAAGTGTGGGCGCTGAGGACAAGCCCGCCCTGGGCCTGATCGCCCATCTCGACACCACCGAAGTTGCACCGGGCGCCGGCGTGAAGCCGCACATCGTGCACTACGAAGGCGGCGACCTGGTCTGCGGCACGGTTGACGGTAAGCCCGTTGCCATGAGTACCGCCAAGCTTCCCGCCCTGAACGACCTCGCGGGTGAGGACCTGGTCTGCAGCGATGGCACCACGCTGCTGGGCGCGGACGACAAGGCAGGCGTCGCCGAGATCATGTCGCTTGTCGCGCGTATCGCTCAGGACCCTTCTCTGCCCCATCCCGCACTCGGCATTTGCTTCTGCCCTGACGAGGAGATCGGCCACGGAGCCGAGCTGTTGGATATCGATACCTTTGGCTGCAAGTATGCCTACACGGTCGACGGCGGCCCCATCGGCGAGCTGGAGTGGGAGTGCTTTAACGCCGCCGAGGCGACCGTCCGCTTTGAGGGCCAGTCCATCCACCCGGGCGACGCCAAGGGCCGTATGGTCAACGCAGGCAATCTGTTCTGCGACTTCAACGCGTTGCTCCCCTACGTGCAGCGCCCGGAGTATACGGAAGGCTACGAGGGCTTTTATCACCTTGAGGGTGTATCTGCAACCGTCGACCACGCCACGGTGCGCTACATCGTCCGCGACCATGACGCCGCCAAGTTCCAGCAGAAACTCGACCTTATTGATGCCGCCGCCTCGATGCTCAACCAGCGTCTGGGTGAGGAGCGCGTGACGGTCGAGATTAAGCAGCAATATCGAAATATGGCCGAGATCGTTTGTGACTTTCCCGAGCTTATTGATGTTGCCAAGGAAGCCTACCTTGCCTGCGGCGTTGAGCCCCAAGTGCTGCCGATTCGCGGCGGCACCGACGGCGCGCAGCTGTCGTTCCGCGGTCTGCCCTGCCCCAACCTTTCCACCGGCGGCTATTGCTACCACGGCGTCAACGAATTCGTCCCGGTCAGTTCGCTCGTCAAGATGACCGACGTCCTGCAGGAGCTCGTCGCCCGTTTCGCATAAGCCTGGCTGCATAAGCCCAAAAGACGAATCGCCCCGTCCTCTACAGAGAACGGGGCGGTTTTTGATACAAGGGGAGTAGTCAACATCGCAGGTTGAGCCAACGTCAGCGAGCGACGTCCAAGGCGAACAAGTTGGCATGAAAAAGGCAGGGCATTGACCTTCTGGTCATGCCCTGCCTTTTGAATGACAAATTGTCGCCTTGGGCGGCGCGCAGCGTCGAGTCGTTACGGCGTTTGGTAAAACGCCGTAACTTAGTAGTTGGCTTCGTAGCCGTTGCCGTCGCCGGTGGGCTCTTCGTAGTAGTCCGAATCGCTCGAATCGCTTGAGTCATCGGAATCGTCAGAGCTGACCGATGAGGTTGCGGTACCGTTTGCGTAGTCGTCAGACGTGTTGTTGTTCAGGTCGCCGATCGTAGAGCTCGAACCGTCGGAAAGACCCATGGTGTTGGGACCCTTGGGATCCTTGCCGGCGTCGACGCGCTCCATCATTTCCTTGAGCTCGTCCTCGTAGACAAAGACGTAGCTCACACCGTCGATCATGGTGCTGTCGTCGGCGTACGAGGGCAGGTTGGCCGAGTAGATACCGTCGACATCCATACCGCGCACGGCATTGACCGTAGCCACGATATCCTGAACGCTCATATCGGTTACGAGCATATCAGACAGCGAATTAACCAGGCCAAAGATCTTCGTGGCATCGAAGTTATTGAGAATCTGGTTGGCAAGGGCGCCAAGCACCTGACGCTGGTGGCGCATGCGCGTGTAATCGCCGTCGGCATAGGTGTAGCGGCAGCGGGCATAGGTAAGGGCGGTGGCACCGTCCATATGCTGCTGGCCAGCGGTAATCTTAATATCCAGGTGCTCGGGGTCGTCAACATCATCGGTTGCGTTAATGTCGATACCGCCAACCGAATCAATCAGCGCCTGCATTCCGTCGAAGCTGACCTCGGCATAGTGGGAAATCTGAACACCGCACAGCTCGTTGACCGCCTCGACCATGGCCTCGGCGCCGCCAACGGTATGGCAGGCGTTGATCTTCATGGTCTCGCCCTTGTACTCGACCTTGGTGTCGCGCGGAACGGAAATGAGCGTCGCCTGCTTTTGCGTGGGGTCGATGCGTGCCAGGATAATCGAGTCGGCACGATACGTATCCTCGCCCGGACGGCCGTCGGTGCCAAGAAGCAGCACGTAGAACGGATCCTTTGCCTCATCGGTGTCAACCAGAACCCGACGCAGATTGTCGGTAATGACATTAGAATCGCCGAGCTTGCCCATAATGGTGGCAAACCACAGGCCGGCAGCGGTAGTGGCACTCAGCAGCACGCCAAGCACGACAATGAGCGCGACGTGACGAATCGTGTGGCTACGGCGACGTTGACGAGCGCGCTCGGAATAGCGAGCCACGTTATCGCGACTGTAGATCTTGGCCTGCGCACCAGTTGAGGGTCTTCGGGTGGTGGTATCCGCGAGGGGCTTTTTATTAAACATAGGCAACCTGTATTAGTAGATGACGGGATCGGGGACGGTAGCATGCTCGACATGCGCGCCAAGCGCCTGCAGCTTTTCGACAAACTGCTCGTAGCCGCGCTTGATGTGATGGATAGCCGAAACCTCGGTCGTCCCGTCGGCGATCAAGCCCGCTACAACGAGGGCCGCTCCGCCGCGCAGATCGGGCGAGGTAACCTGTGCACCCGAGAAGCCCTTGACGCCATGAATCATGGCATGATGGCTCTCGATACGAATGTCGGCACCCATGCGCACCAGCTCTGATGCGAACATAAAACGATTCTCGAAGATGTTCTCGGTGATAACGGAGCTGCCATCGGCAAGGGCGGAGAGTACCATAATCTGCGCCTGCATGTCCGTCGGGAAGCCGGGGAACGGAAGCGTCTGGATGTCGACCGGCTTGATGCGCTCGGCGCGATTCACGTGAACACCGTCGTCGGTACGTTCGCAATCGATGCCCATGAGCTCCATCTTCTTGAGCACCATGCCCAAGTGAATGGGGCAAAAGCCCGTGACATCGACACCGCGATCGTCGGCCATCAACGCACCGGCAACGATAAAGGTACCGGCCTCGATGCGGTCGCCCACCACGCGATGGGTAACGGGATGGAGCTCTTCCACGCCTTCGATAGTCACGACGGGCGTACCGGCGCCTACAATCTTGGCGCCCATCTCGTTGAGCATGTTGGCGAGATCGACAATCTCGGGCTCGCGGGCGGCATTGTCGATAACCGTGGTGCCCTGTGCGCGCACAGAGGCCATGATGAGGTTCTCGGTCGCACCGACGCTGGCGAACTCGAGCGTGACGGTGGTACCGCGCAGACCTTGGGGCGCATTAGCGTTGATGTAACCGTGGGCGGTATCAAACTCAACGCCCAGGGCCTCAAGACCAAGAATGTGCATATCGATCTTACGAGCACCCAGGTTGCAGCCGCCCGGCATGGCAATTTTGGCGCGATGGAAGCGGCCCAGCAGGGGCCCCATGACGGCGGTGGAAGCGCGCATCTTGGCAACGAGCTCGTAGGGGGCCTCCCATGAATCGACCTGAGAGGTATCAATCTCGAGCGTGTGCTCGTCGAGAACATCGATCGTAGCGCCCATGCCCTTGAGCACCTTGCCCATCACGTGGACATCGGAAATATCGGGCACGTTCTGCAGCGTCGTCTTGCCCGGCGCCAGAAGCGTTGCCGCCATGAGTTTGAGCGCGGAGTTCTTGGCGCCCGAGACGGGCACGGAGCCTCCGATGGCGTGGCCACCCTCAACGCGGATAATATCCAAGGTCTACCCTTTCAAAAAGCATGCCCGGGGTGGCTGGGCCATCCCGGGCATGATGTGTTCGCAAATGGTCGAACGCTAAATCGTTTGACTATTGGGCAAGCTTGAGCTTACACCATGCGATTTCATTATAGAGGTAGGCGCGGCGTGCATCATCCTCCGACAAATTACCCAGCTTCTCTTCAAAACCTTGAATATCAGCTTTAAGCTTGTCGGCATCGACGGTCGCCAAATCGCAAGCGCGCTCGGCGAGAACGGTCACGACATCGTCCGCAACCTGGGCATAGCCGCCGGCCACGGCAAACGTGTGGTCGACAGTGCCCATGGCCTTATCGGAAACGCGAACGTAACCGCGGTCGATCGTGCAGATCTCGCTGGAGTGAGCAGGCAGGACGCCAAACTCGCCATCCGTGGACGGAATCGACACAAACGCAGCGTCGCCCTCATAGGCGCAGCTCACGGGGCACACGATGCGGATACGCATAACCTACTTCTCCCCCATCTTGCGGGCGCGCTCGCGCACGTCCTCAATCGTGGAAGCATAGCGGAAAGCCTGCTCGGGCAGGTCATCGGCCTTGCCGTCGACAATCTCGGCGAAAGAGCGGACGGTATCCTCGACGCGGACGTAGACACCGGGGTTGCCGGTGAACTTCTCGGCGACGTGGAAGGACTGCGAGAGGAACTGCTGAATCTTACGGGCACGGTTGACCGTAAGGCGCTGCTCCTCGGACAGCTCGTCCATACCCAGAATGGCGATGATGTCCTGAAGGTCGGAGTACTCCTGCAGGAGCTCCTGGACCTTGACGGCGACACGGTAGTGCTCCTCGCCGACGATCGAGGGATCGAGAGCGTCGGAGGAAGATGCGAGCGGGTCGATAGCCGGGAACAGGCCAAGCGACGAAATGCTACGCGAAAGAACCGTGGTGGCGTCGAGGTGCGTAAACGTCGTGGCAGGCGCCGGGTCGGTCAGGTCGTCTGCGGGGACGTAGACAGCCTGGACGGAGGTAATGGAGCCCGTCTTGGTCGAGGTAATACGCTCCTGGAGGTCGCCCATCTCGGTTGCCAGCGTGGGCTGGTAACCAACGGCGGACGGCATACGGCCCAGCAGTGCGGAAACCTCGGAACCTGCCTGGGAGAAGCGGAAGATGTTGTCGATGAACAGCAGAACGTCCTGGCCGCGATCGCGGAAGTACTCAGCGGTGGTAAGGCCGGCCAGACCGATGCGCAGACGCGCTCCGGGCGGCTCGTTCATCTGACCATAGACCAAGCAGGTCTTGTCGATAACGCCAGACTCGCTCATCTCGAGGAACAGGTCGGTGCCCTCGCGGGTACGCTCGCCGACGCCGGTGAACACCGAGGTGCCGCCGTGCTCCTGGGCGAGGTTGTTGATGAGCTCCTGAATCAGAACGGTCTTGCCGACGCCGGCGCCGCCGAACAGGCCCGTCTTGCCGCCACGGATGTAGGGCTCGAGCAGGTCAACAGCTTTGATGCCGGTCTCGAAGATCTCGGTCTTGGTGGTGAGCTCGTCAAAGCGGGGCGCTGCATGGTGGATGGGGTAGAACTCCTCCACCTCAGGCATGGGCTTGCCGTCGACGGGCTTGCCCATGACGTTCCAAATGCGACCGAGCGTCTTGGGACCAACGGGCATCTTCATGGGCTCACCGGTATCGGTAGCGATGAGGCCGCGCTGCAGGCCGTCGGTCGAGGACATGGCGACCGTGCGGACGACGCCGCCCGGAAGCTGGCTCTCGACCTCGAGGATCGTGCTCAGATGACCGATCGGGGTCTCGGCCTCGACCGTGAGCGCGTTGTAGATCGGGGGCACCGCGCCGTCAAACTTGACGTCGACGACAGGGCCGATGATACGCACAATGCGACCATCACCGGCGGTCGTCTTCTTGGTGGCTTCCTCGACCGCAAGCTTTACGGTGTTATTAGCCATTACTGTTCCTCCAATGCTGAGGCTCCGCCGACGATCTCGTTAATCTCGGTCGTGATCGAAGCCTGGCGCACGCGACTATACGTGCGGGTAAGGGTCGAGATGATCGCGGTGGCGTTTTCCGTCGCGGAGTGCATGGCCTTGCGGCGTGCACCCTGCTCGGCAGCCGCCGAATCGATCAGGGCCTGGTAGATGACCGTCAGGATATAAGACGGCACAAGCTTGCCGAGAACATGCTCGGGAGAGGGCACGAACTCGAACGTGGACGAGATGCGCTTAGGGGCGTCGGTCTCGTTCTTACGCGGACCGTGGGCCATAGCGATCATCTCGGGGTCGAGCGGCAGCAAGTGCTCGACGCGAAGCTCCTGATCCACGCGGTTCTTGGCGTGGTGGTAGACAAGCTCGACACGGTCAAGCTCACCGGCACGATACGCATCGCAGATATGAGAGGAAATCATGCGAGCCTGATTAAAATCGGGCTCGGAGGAATTGCCCTCAAAGTGCATGATGACGTTTGCGCGGTCGCGGAAATACGTGGCCGGCTTGCGTCCGCACGCAATGATCTCGCACTCGATGCCGTCGTTCGCCCAAGAAGCGGCGAGCTTTTCGGCCGTGCGCTCCACCGTCGTATTGAAACCGCCGGCAAGGCCGCGGTCCGAGGCAATGACGACAATCAGGCCACGCTTAACGCTCTCATGCTTCTGCAGCATGGGATCGGTGCCCGAACAGGAGGCGTCGCCGGCGACCGTCAACATGACGTCGGTCAGCGCCTCCTTATAGGGCTCGGCCTGCTTGGAGCGATCGAGGGCACGACGGATCTTGGCCGTAGAGACCATCTCCATCGTGCGCGTGATCTGCTTGGTCGTGGTAACCGAGGAGATTCGCTTCTTAATGTCGCGAAGGTTGGCCATAGGGCTTAGTTCTCCTCTGATCCAGAAACATCCGAATGGTGCTTGGCCATGAACTGCTGCTTGAAGTCGCCGATGACGCGCAAGAGCTCAGCCTTGGTGTCATCATCGATCTTCTTGGCGCGAACCTTGTCGAGCAGCGAACCAAAGCCATTGTCCATGTACTCGATGAGCTCGGCACGGAAGGGCAGCACGTCGGCGATCTCCAGGTCATCCAGGAAGCCCTCGTTGCCAGCGAACAGCGTAACGATCTGCTCGCCAACCTCAAACGGCTTGTAACGCGGCTGCTTCAGGAGCTCGGTCATGCGAGCACCATGGGTCAGCTGCTTCTGAGTAGCCTCGTCGAGGTCGGAGCCGAACTGCGTAAAGCCAGCGAGCTCCTGGTACGAAGCGAGGTCCAGACGGAGGTTGCCGGCGACCTGCTTCATGGCCTTGGTCTGCGCATCGCCACCGACGCGGGACACGGAGATGCCCACGTCGACTGCCGGGCGCTGACCCTGGAAGAAGAGCTCGGACTGCAGGTAGATCTGACCATCGGTAATGGAAATGACGTTGGTCGGAATGTAGGCCGAGACGTCGCCGTCCTGGGTCTCGATGATCGGCAGTGCCGTCATGGAGCCGTAACCGTTCTTCTTGGACATCTTGACGGCACGCTCGAGCAGACGAGAGTGCAGGTAGAAGATGTCGCCAGGATAGGCCTCGCGTCCGGGCGGACGATGCAGCGTCAGCGACATCTGACGGTAGGCCACAGCCTGCTTGGACAGGTCGTCGTAGATGACGAGCACGTGGCCGCCGGGGTTGGTCTCGCTGGCGGGCTTGCCGTCCTCGCCGTTGTACATGAAGAACTCGCCGATAGCGGCACCTGCCATAGGCGCGATGTACTGCATAGGGGCGGAATCGGCAGCCGTGGCCGAAACGATGATGGTGTAGTCGAGCGCACCGTGCTGAGCGAGGGTCTCGCGGATGTTGGCAACCGTAGAGGCCTTCTGGCCGATGGCGACATAGATGCAGACCATGCCCTTGCCGCGCTGATTGAGGATAGCGTCGATGGCAATGGCGGTCTTACCGGTCTTACGGTCGCCGATGATGAGCTCACGCTGACCGCGGCCAATAGGCACCATGGAGTCGATAGCGAGCAGACCGGTCTGAACCGGCTCGCACACCGGGGTACGGTCAATGACGCCGGGGGCCTTGAACTCGATGGGGCGACGGTGCGTAGCGACGATGTCGCCTAGGCCGTCGATGGGCTGGCCGAGCGGATTGACGACGCGGCCGAGCATGGCGCGGCTCACGGGGATATCCATAATGCGGCCAGTGGTGCGGCACTCGTCGCCTTCCTTGATGGAGTCGACGGCACCGAACAGAACGGCGCCGACCTCGTCACGGTCAAGGTTCTGGGCAAGGCCGAAGACGGTCTCACCGGTATCGGAGCTCTTGAACTCCAGAAGCTCGCCTGCCATGGCGCTCTTGAGGCCGGAGACGCGCGCGATGCCGTCGCCTACCTCGTCGACCGTTGAAACCTCATGCGTATCGACCGTCGCGGAGAGGCTCGTGAGCTGCTCCTGCAGTTTCTTGGCGATATCCTGGGCATTGAGGGTTTCGGACATTAGGCTTCACCTCCGTACGAATTAGCAGAGTTTGCGAGGGTCTCCTGCGCGACGCGCAGCTGCGTCTTGACGGAAATGTCACGACGCTCGCCGCGGGCCTCGAGCACCAGGCCGCCCACGATAGACGGATCGACCTGCTCGATAAGGAATACCTTGCGGCCGAAGTCCTGCTCGCATTTCTTAGTGATGGTTTGACGCAGCTCGTCGTCGAGCGGGATCGCCGTGGTGACGGTCACGCCCACTACATCCTCGTCTTCCTCGGCAACATACTTAAAGGCAGCTGCCACCTTGGGAAGAAGGTCGAGCTGGTCGCGCTTGGACATGGTGTCGAGCACGGCGATGATCTCGGGGCTGGCAGAAGCCAAGCGCTCGATCATCTCGAGGTCCTCGAACACATGGTTCTCGGCCTTAGCGGCTTCCAGAAGGGAGCGCGCGTAGGTCTCGAGCACCTTGTCCTGATAGCGGCTAGTCGGCATTCAGGCTACCTGCTTCCTGGATGTAGCGCTCGATGAGCTTCTTCTGCTCGGCATCGTCCTCGAGTGCCTCGCCCACGATCTTGGTGGCGACGGCAACGGACAGGTCGGCGATGGAGCTCGCGGCACCGGCGTAAATGGACTTGCGCTCGTCCTCGACGGTCGTATGGGCCTTGGCGATGATCTCCTCGGCCTCCTTGTGAGCAGCCTCGATGATACGGGCGCGCTCGGACTCGGCGTCCTTACGGGCCTCGAGAACGATGTCGGCAGCCTGACGACGGGCGTCGGTGACGATCGAGTCGGACTCAGCGCGCTTGGCGATAGCCTCCTGCTTGGTCTTCTCGGCCTCGTCGAGGCTCTCCTCGATCTTCTTGCCGCGCTCCTCCATGGTTTTCATGATGCCCGGCAGGGCGACCTTGGCCAGCACGATCCAGATAATCAGGAAGGCGATAAGCGCCGGGATGAACTCCGCCATCTTAGGGATGAGGATGTCCGCACCGGCAGCGCCGTCCTCGGCGAACGCGGAAACCGGCATGAGCAGCGCGGCCGCGGACGCGGAGAGTGCGATCGCGCTCTTCTGGGATGAAAGATTCATACTTGACGCTCCGTGCTATTTAACGATCAGCGCGACAACGAAGCCGATCAGAGCCAGAGCCTCGCCGAAGGCGGAGCCCATGATGAAGACGGTGAACACGCGGCCCTGGACCTCAGGCTGACGGGCCATAGCACCCGTAGCACCCAGAGCAGACAGGCCGATAGCAAGACCAGCGCCGATAACACCGAGACCGTAACCGATAACTCCCACGATTCCTCCTTTGTCGTGCGTGTCTTATTTCACGCAGGATAACCTTTTTATAACTGCCGGGCTCCATGGGTACGGGCACCGGCGGTTTAACGAATTGCTTACCTTTAAGGCGCGAGCGGAAGACTACTCCTCCTCCGCGACCTCCTCTGCCTCGGAGACATACACGGCGGTAAGGACCGTGAAGACGTAAGCCTGGATGGCGCCGACCACAAGCTCGATCGCATAGATCAGGATGAGGATGGCAAGCCAGGCCAGCGAAGGCAGGGCGCCGACGGCGTGGGCCGCGGAAACCTGCTGAAGCAGCGGCTGCATGAACATGCTCGCCATGATGGCGAACGAACCCATGACCACGTGTCCTGCGAACATGTTGCAGAACAGACGGACGGCGAGCGTGATGAGGCGCAGGAAGGTCGAGAAGAGCTCGACGACCCACACGAGCACGTTCATCGGGAAGCTCACGCCCTGCGGGGCGAGGCTCTTGATGTAGCCGATCACGCCGTGAGCCTTGCATCCGTAGTAGATGAAGTACACGAAGGCGAAGATGGCGAGCGCGGCGGTGGAGCCGATTGCGCCGGTGCCGGGCTTCATTCCCGGGATCAGGCCGATCATGTTATTGATCAGGATGAACAGGAAAAGCGAGCACAGGAACGGGAAGTGCTTCTTCCAGTTCTCACCCACGACGCCCTTGCCGATATCGTTCTCGACGTACTCGATGATGTACTCGAAACCGTTGACGAAGAAGCCCTTGGGAACCAGGGTCTGCTTCTTCTTGAACACGGCCAGGACGATCAGGAGCACGATCGTGGAGACGATCAGCCAAAACGAGTACTGCGTGATGCCGCAGCTCAGATCGCCCACGACAGGGGTGGAGCTGAACTCGCTGACCAGATGATTAATCTCATCAGGCAGCTTTTCAAAAATTTCCACGACTTACCTTTCGACCTCATGAGGATCTCGCAGCGCCTTGGCGACACGAACCGTGCAGGCGGCCATAAAGGCCACGAAGCCGATCGCCTCGCCCAGGAGGAACATGCGAAACGCCTCTCCGAACAACACAAACACAACCAAGGTAAAGACGAGCAGGGCGATTGCCGAGACCGCCAGACTCACCATGCCCTTGAGCATGTCCGCATTCTGCTTATCGTCAAGAACCGGCTTGAGCGTAAAGACAAAGGGAAGAAAGGCAATCGCGCCCGCAATGGCGCCTGCAACGATAGCGAGCAGATCGGCTATCTGAAACACTGGCGTCCTCACTTTCCTTTTTTAACGCTTCCCAGAACAGTTCCCGCCAAACATTGGTGACTATTGTACGAGCCAATCGCTAAAGTACAACCGAAAAAGCATCGGTTAATACGCACCTGTTCGTTTTCTTAAGACCTTCTTTATGCCGCAGGTAGGTAATACGTTTTTCTCGAACCCCTCTGGGCTAAACGTCCGTTAACAGGAGTGCGCGTGGACGTCTTTTGCTCGCCAGCGCGCACCATTTCTTCGTATTTGTGACCGTAGCCGACAAGGCCCGACGACTAGAGCGTGCCGTAGATGCGGTCGCCGGCGTCGCCCAGGCCGGGAACGATGTAGGCGGCCTCGTTGAGATGGTCATCGATGGCGCACGTATAAATATGTACGTCAGGATCCTTCTCGGTCAGCGACTTGAGGCCCTCGGGCGCGGCGACGATGCACAGCATGCGGATGTCCTTGACACCGCGCTCGCGCAGGTAGCTGATAGCCATCTCGGCCGAACCGCCCGTGGCGAGCATGGGGTCGACAACCAGGCAGATACGCTGGTCGATATCCTTGGGCATCTTGCAGTAATACTCATGCGGCTCGTGGGTGACCTCGTCGCGCTCCATGCCGATGTGGCCCACGCGGGCAGAGGGTACCAGGTCGAGGATGCCGTCGACCATGCCAAGACCCGCACGCAGGATGGGAACGATGGCGAGCTTCTTGCCGGCAAGCTGCTTAAACGTGGCGGTGGTGATGGGGGTCTCGACTTCGACGTCTTCCATAGGCAGGTCGCGCATGGCCTCGTAGCCGTCAAAGAGCGCAAGCTCGCGCACGAGCTGGCGGAACTGGTTGGTGCCGGTGTTTTTATCGCGCAGGATCGACAGCTTGTGCTGAACGAGCGGGTGATCGACAAGCGTCACACGGGACGCATCATAGGTGACGGTCATGGGTTGATTGCCCCTTTCGTTGCGGCCGCAAAACGGCCTTGCTGACAAGGCGCGCAGCAATGTCGCCACCGCACGCCATGCATTAGTTTAGCGGTTTGTTGTATCGAGCAGCCCATCGCGGCTCTACTGTGCAGTACTGAGCGAGCGCTTGACTGCATCACGCCAGCCCGTAAGGTTTTGCTCGCGGCGCGCGGCGGACATATGGGGAAGGAAGGTCCTAACGATCTGGGCATTTTGCTCCAGCTCTTCCAGATCTTCCCAATAGCCGACGGCAAGACCCGCCAAGTACGCGGCACCGATTGCCGTGGTCTCCACCGTCTCACATTGCAGCACGGGGATATCCAGCAGGTCGGCCTGGAATTGCATGATGAACTCGTTGCGCGAGGCACCGCCATCGACAGACAGGCGCTCGATCGAAAGCCCCACGTCCTGCTCCATGGCGCGCAGCACGTCGTAGCTCTGATATGCCATGGATTCGCAGGCGGCGCGTACGATGGTCGCACGGCTCGAGGCGCCGGTCAGACCGCACACGATACCGCGGGCATGCGGGTCCCACCAGGGAGCGCCCAAACCCGCAAAGGCGGGAACGAAGTAGCAGCCCTCGTTGTCGTTAATCGAAGCGGCAAGTTGTGCCGACTCGCTCACGCTCGAGATGATGCCCATGTTGTTGCGAAGCCAGTTCATGGTGGAGCCGGCAGCAAAGATGGAGCCCTCGAGTGCATAGCTGATCTTCCCGTTCGCAGCGATACCGATGGTGGAAACCAAGCCGTTCTTGGATTCGACGATCTCGTCGCCGGTGTTCATGAGCATAAAGCAACCCGTGCCATAGGTGTTTTTGGTCTGGCCGGGACGGAAACAGCAGTGGCCGAACAGCGACGCCTGCTGGTCGCCCGCCACGCCCATGATGGGCGGCATGTTGGTCATGATGTCGCTCGCGACGCGGCCGTAGTCACCCGAGCTCCAGCGAACCTCGGGCATCATGGAACGTGGAACGTCAAAGAGCGCCAGCAGGTCGTCGTCCCAATCGAGCGTATGGATATTAAAGAGCGCCGTGCGGCTGGCATTGGTGTAGTCGGTGGCAAAGACCTGGCCGCCAGTGAGGTTGTAGATGAGCCAAGTGTCGATGGTGCCAAACATGAGGTCGCCCGCCGCCGCGCTCTCGCGTGCGCCGTCGACGTTGTCGAGAATCCACTGCACCTTGGAGGCCGAGAAATACGGGTCGAGCGTGAGTCCCGTGCGGGAGCGCACCAGCTCCTCGCAACCCTGTTCAACCAACGCGTCGATCGCCGGCGCGGTACGACGGCACTGCCACACGATGGCGTTATAGATGGGTTGGCCGCTTATGCGGTCCCACACAACCGTGGTCTCGCGCTGGTTGGAGATGCCGATGGCGGCAATGCGGTCGGAGTGGATACCACTCTTAAACTGGACTTCCATCATGACGGCGATTTGACTGGCAAGGACCGCCATGGGGTCTTGCTCTACCCAACCGGGACGCGGAAAACTGGTTTTGACGCTGCGACGTGCCTGCGCGACGATGCATCCGTACTCGTCGACGATGGTCGCAAGTACCGAGGTGGTGCCGCAGTCGAGCGCCATGATGTAGGAACCGCCAAAGTTAAACGAGGCATCTTCCATGCCCAGGCTGCCCAGATTCAACGACATCGCTTACACCTTTCTATTGCATCGGGTCGGACAGGACCCGTTCGATCTCTGATGCGGGAAGTGCGCCTTGGCGCAGGATCTGGAGCCCGCCGTGCTGGAACGACACGATGGTCGAGGCGTCGCGACACGGGGTCTCACCGGCGTCGACGGCAACATCGACACCCTCCAGGATGCGACCCTCGACGGCGGCAAAGCTTGCCGGCGAGGGCGCACCGTGCGTGTTGGCGCTCGTGCAGGCAAGGGGACTGCCGCAGGCGCGGATGAGCGCCTGCACCACAGGCGAGGCCGATGCGCGAAGAGCCACCGTGTCGTCGGCGGCACGCATAAAGGTCGGCACGCAGGGGGCTGCCTTAATCACGATAGTCAGGGCTCCCGGCCAGCATCGTCGCGCGAGCACGCGGGCATCTTCCGGGATATCCACGCCATAGCGGTCGAGTGCTTCGACGCCATCGACCAGCCAAGCCACAGTTTGCGTGAGTTCACGTTGCTTGAGAGTGAAGATACGTCGATAGCCGGTGCCGAGCGCAGGGACTGCGGCGCCGTTGACGGTGGCTTGCGGGTCGCATGACCACGACGGGAACTCGCTTGTATCTTGGGGGACGGCATCAGAGAAGGCATTGACTGCCACGGCGACGCCGTAGACGGTCTCGGTCGGGATCAGTGCCAGGCCGCCGCGGCCGAGCACCTCTGCCGTGCGCTCAACGGCGAGCCGATGCGGCTCGCGCGCTCCCTCGTATACCCGATAGACCGTCTGCATGTGTATGCCAGCCCCTTACGCTCTGGTGCAAGTTTGTTTACTGTGGGGCATTCTCGCACGAAACGTTCAACCTATTTGCCCAGAGCGCATGTTGGTTTGGTGAGCGGCTCGAGTAGTCGGTGAAAGTGAGGGGGTTATTGGACCGCGACGAACTTCTTTGGCCTGCCGGCGTGGCGTTCTTGGGCGGCGTAGCGCTCGATGCTGTCTATCGTTATCATCCGACGGCCGTCGACGAGTTCAACATCGAGCTTTCCGGCTTTGACCAGCGCGGTAATCCGCGGAGCGGAGACTTTGAGGTCCAGCGCTGCGTCTTTAAATGTTCGGCACGCCGCTTCCCGAGCGTCCTCGTGGTCGATTTCGACTGAAAGGGCCACGACCTCGGCCGAGCGTTCGTACCCTGCCGGAGTCAAACCGTTGTTGAGGTCGTCAGCCAAAAACGCCATCAGTGCCTCGGTGGCATGGGCAATCGCTTCTTCGCGCGTATCGCCATCGGCAAAGGCGCCGGGAATCTGCGGGAAGCTAGCGCAGTAACCGTCGTCTTCTTTTATGAGAACGCAGTCATAGGTAAATCGCTGCCTCATTTTGCCTCCAACTACCATCCAGCTTAGCGACGAATACTTGCCCACGTGCCCTTCTTTGGTCGATCGCCACCAGAGCCGTTCACGGTGACAACACGGTCACCAGAAACATACTTAGCATGACTACCGACCTGCGCGACCTTCACGAATCCATCGTGCTTGAGTAGGGCAATGATTTCCCGAAAGGTAGGAGGTTGCATGGGCCGACCTCTTTCAGCCGTCCTAATTATAAACTACTTTATAATTTTTGCTAACCAGTTAATAAATATTACTGGCGCTGTTTGGGCTCGGTGACGATGGCTCGAACGATGCGGGGACGATCGGTAAGGTCGCGGACGATGCGCACGTCCGAAAGGCCCGCCTGGCAGCAGAGCTCGGCGGCGGCGTCGAGGGCGCCCTCGTAGAGCTCGCAGGCAAACAGGCCGCCGGCGCGCAGCATATAGGGCGCCGCATTGAGCAGGCGGCGGAAGATATCAAGGCCATCGGCACCGCCCTCGAGCGCCAAATCGGGCTCAAAGTCCTTGACCTCGTGCGGCAGCGAGCGCATGACGTCGGTCGGGATGTAAGGCGGGTTGGAGACGAGCACGTCGAACGTACCCCATTCCTCGCGGGGGATAGAGCTCACCAGGTTCGTGAGGCTGAAGGCGACCTCATCGGACGTAAGCCCGAGCGCGTCGCGGTTTTTGGTGGCCAGGTCGATGGCGCGCGGTTCGATATCGGTAGCGGTGCAGGTAACATGGCCGCGGCGCTCCCAGGCAAGGGAGAGCGAAATGCAGCCTGTGCCGCAACCGACCTCGAGGACGCGGGCGATGCGGGGCTCGGCCGGGGCAGGCGCAGCGACATCCTGAGCTGAAGCCGTCTCCTGGTCGGCACCCTCGATGGCGATGCCGTATTCGTCGAGCTCGGGCTCGGCGGCTTCCGTGGCTTCGACTTCTGCTGCTTGCGCGGCGGCTTCCTCGGCCTCGCGGTCGGCCAGCTCCTCGGCATAGGCACGACTGCCCAGTACGTCGCCGCCTAGCGCCGCCTCATCGGCAGCCGTCAGGTTAGCGGCACGGCGCTCGGCAGTCGCCCGTTCGTCTGCCAGCGCGGCCTCGGCCTTGCGTGCCTCTTCGACCTCATCGTTCCAAGGCAGCTCAACACGCTGACGGGCAGCAGCCTCGGGGCTCAGCACCTCGGCATCCAGATAATTGAGGACTTCCTCGACGAGCATCTCGGTTTCGGGGCGCGGAATGAGCACACCGGGGGCGCACGCGACGTCGATCATGCGGAACTGCGTGCTGCCGGTGATGTACTGCAGCGGCTCGCCTTTGGCGCGACGAACGACGGCCGCGTGCATGGTCTCGAGCTGGGCCGCGTTAAGCGTCTCGTCCATGCGCATATATAAGTCGATGCGCGCCAGGCCCGTGGCGGCGCACAGCAGCCACTCGGCAGAAAGACGGGGGTGCTCCTCGCCGCGCTCGGCCAGGTACTCCTTGGTCCACTCGAGACAACGCTTGATGGTCCAGATCTCGTTTGCCATGGGGTCCTCCCCTCTTAAGCGCCGGGCGGCGCGCGAATGTCGGAGCAGATTGTACGCGAGGCCAGCGCTTGGCAAGGGGCGATTGAAGGCGATTATCGAGAATCAGCCCAGAATTTTGCACCGGGCTCGCTCAAAGTGTTCATTCGTCGACGTCTACATTTGCATTCGTCAAGCTTTTGGCAAGGTTGCCCATAAACTGACCAATATCTAACCAAACGCTTGCCACATCGCTTGACGCACAACGCACCAAAATACGCCCCGCGATTTCTTGG
Organism: Collinsella sp.; assembly: GCA_019419585.1. Lineage (GTDB taxonomy): Bacteria > Actinomycetota > Coriobacteriia > Coriobacteriales > Coriobacteriaceae > Collinsella. The sequence goes on from DXZQ01000014.1 coordinate 19,861, forward strand.
ACATTTTTTCGAGCAATATTTTCAAGTGCAGATGCATGCCGTTAATTGCTTTAAGCAGGTAAGCAGCTCAAAGGCCATCAAAACCGATTGAATAACATCTCAAAGCAATGTGCCCAATGACTCCCTACGGATCATTTGACAACCAAGGAAACGCCGATGTTTTGGCAATGCCAGCGAGCGACGTCCAGAGCGAACAAGTTGGCATGAAAAAGGCAAGGCATAGACCTTCTGGTCATGCCTTGCCTTTTGAATGACGAATTGTCGCTCTGGGCGGCGCGCAGCGTCGACCGGTTACGCGGTTTGGTAAAACCGCGTAACCTACACGGCCTGAGCCAGCTTCTCGGCTCGCTCGGCGGCGGCAAGTGCCTCGATGACGGTGCCGAGCTGATCGCCCAGAAGGACGCCGTTGTAGGTGGAGTTGAAGCCGATACGGTGATCGGTCACGCGGTCCTGGGGCTGGTTGTAAGTACGGATCTTCTCGGAACGGTTGCCGTGGCCGATCTGGCTCTGGCGCTCGGCACCGAGCTCAGCCTGCTGCTTCTCGAGCTCCATCTCGTAGAGGCGGGCGCGCAGCATCTGCATGCAGACCTCGCGGTTCTGGATCTGGGAGCGCTGCTCCTGCGACTGCACCACGGTGTTGGTGGGCAGGTGGGTGATGCGCACGGCGGAGTAGGTGGTGTTAACGCACTGACCACCAGGGCCCGAAGCGCAGTAAGTGTCGATGCGCAGGTCGGACTGGTTGATCTGGACGTCAATCTCCTCGGCCTCGGGAAGCACGGCGACGGTTGCCGTGGAGGTCTGGATACGGCCCTGGGACTCGGTCTTGGGAACGCGCTGGACACGGTGTACGCCGGACTCAAACTTCATGACGGAGTAGACGCGGTCGCCCTCGACCTTGAACTCGATGGACTTAAAGCCGCCGGCCTCGCTGGGGCTGGAATCGAGCACGGTGGTCTTCCAGCCACGCGACTCGCAGAAGCGCTGGTACATCTTGTACAGGTCGCCGGCGAAGATGGCCGCCTCGTCGCCACCGGCGGCGGAGCGAATCTCGACGATGGTGTTCTTGTCGTCGTTGGGGTCGCTCGGGATGAGCATGTACTTAATGTCTTCCTCGAGCTGGGGAAGCTTGGCCTCGTTTTCGGAGATGTCCATCTGGAGCATCTCTTTCTCATCGGCATCGGTAGTATCGTGGAGCATTTCCTTGGCAGCCTCGATGTCATCGAGCGCGCCGATGTACTCGCGCGAAGCGGCAATGAGGTCGGACTGGTGCGCGTACTCCTTGTTGAGACGCGTGAACTCCTTGATGTCGGAGGCGACGGCCGGGTCGGAAAGCTTCTTCTCGAGCTCCTCGTAGGCCTTGATAATCTTTTCGAGCTTGTCGCGCATGACGGACTCCTTTATATGCGTGAAGGCGAAAATCGGCAGAATTGATGGGGCGCGGGGCGCCGCTGCGGGGGTAAGTCCAGCTAGAGCATGTCGATCTTCAGATACATGCGCATCCCTTCGCGTATGGGGTACATAGTTGCGGTCTAACCCATACATGATAGCGTGCGCAGGCAAACCTGCATATAACCCGCACGGAATCCGACAAAGGGAGAGTCCCTTTGTCGGATTCTAGAGCGTATGGAGCAGGGCGATGAGGAAGCGAACACCCTGGAGGTAGGCGCGGCGGGTGATGCGCTCGTTGGTGCCGTGGACGCCGCGGTCGCACTCGTCATCGTCGACCACAAAGGCCGAGAAGCGAATGCACTCAGGGCAAATACGCTGGTAGTTGGCAGCGTCGGTCGCGCCAATCACGGTCGAGGGGACAATCGTCAACGGCTCGGATGATCCGTTTTCCTCCATCCCCTTTGGATCACGGAAATAGCGGGCGGCGATGGAGCGAACCGCCTCGAGGCCGGAACCACCGATGCGCGGGGACGGCGAGGGTTCGGAACTGCCGGGGCCCAGCTCCACTTCGACACGACCGGCAAGGTCCGCCCCGGCAACCGCCTCACGGCAGCGCGCCACAACGTCGGCCACGCTCGTGCCCTCGAGCATGCGAAAGTTAATGTTGGCCCACATATCCTGCGGCATCACGTTAGCACCGGTGCTACCGCCCTCGATTTGGGTCGGTGCACAGGTGGTGGTCACGAGCGGATAGAGCTTCTTGCTGGCGAGGCACTCGCGCACGATGGCGTCCTTGTTGGCGGCAATTTCATCGGCCGTGTAGAGCCCCAACTCGACGAGCTGGGCGGCAAGCAAGTCGGTCACACGCGTCGGCCATTCGATATTGCAGATTGCGGCGATGGCGCGGCTCAGCACCTCGAGTGACGTGCCGCCGTAGGGGTTGGAAGAATGCCCACCCGCGCTCTTTGTCTTGAGCACAATGTCAGCATAACCTTTCTCAGCCAGGTCGGCGTGCATGAGCCAACCCTCGCCCGCGCTGTACTCGGCAGCCGGAGCGATGCGGTAATCGCCCTCGTCGATCAGGTACTCAAGCTCAATGCCGCGCTCCTCGAGCGCGCGGCCGATGGCGCCTGCGCCGCACTGCGTAGTCTCCTCGTCCTGGCCAAAGGCGAGCAGCAGTGTGCGCTTGTGCTCCCAACCGTGCGCCAACGCGTACTCAACCGCCTCGAGAATGCCCGCGACCTGGTCTTTCATGTCGATGGCGCCGCGACCCCAAATGTAGGTGTCGTCCACATGTCCGCTAAAGGGAGCGTGCGTCCAGTCAGCCTCGGTGCCGGGAACCACGGGAACCACGTCCATGTGGCCCATGAGCATAACGGGCTTAAGAGCAGGGTCGGAGCCGCCAAGCGTCACCAACAGCGAATGGTCGATAAGCTCGACCTCGCCCGCCGCAAACACGCGCGGCCAGGCCTGCTGCATATAGGCGCGCAGGTCGTCGAAGGGCTGCCAGTCCACCACCTCGGCATCCATGCTCGAGATGGTCGGAAACGACAGCACGCGACCCAAGCGCTCGCTCGCGCCAGCTTCGTCCAAATCGGCAAAATCATCCTCATGCGCAAAGAAGCGCCAAACCTCGGCCATGACATCCTTTCGATTGTGATGACGAGGGCCGCCCCACCGGAGCGGCCCTGCCACATAAGCGTTTGCGATCGGTTATTTGTCCTCGAGATAACGCGAGAGGAACTCGCGGGTGCGCTGGTGTTTGGGGTTGCCGAAGAGTTCGGCCGGCGCGGCATCCTCGAGCACCACGCCCTTGTCCATAAAGACCACGCGGTCGGACACCGTGCGGGCAAAGGCCATCTCGTGCGTGACGACGACCATGGTCATGCCGTCGGCAGCGAGCTTGCGCATGACCTCGAGCACCTCTCCCACGATCTCGGGGTCGAGTGCCGAGGTCGGCTCGTCAAACAGCATGATCTGCGGATTCATGCACAGGGCACGGGCGATGGCCACGCGCTGTTTTTGACCGCCCGAAAGCCTGCCCACGGCGGCGTGCGCAAACTTCTCGAGCCCCACGCTCGCCAGATGCCCCATCGCGACCTTTTCGGCCTCGGCCTTACCCATCTTTTTGAGCGTGACGGGCGCGAGCGTGCAGTTGTCGAGCACGTCCATATTGTTGAACAGGTTGAAGCCCTGGAACACCATGCCGATGTCCTCGCGCAGCTTATTGATATTGCAGCGCTCGGCAGTAAGGTCCTGACCGTGGAACCAGATATGACCGGCATCCGGAGTCTCGAGCAGGTTAAGGCAGCGCAGAAACGTCGACTTGCCCGAGCCCGAGGCACCGATAATGGTGACGACCTCGCCGGGATTGACGGACAAGTCGATACCCTTGAGTACCTCGAGTGAGCCAAAGCTCTTGCGCAGGCCCTCGACGCGGATAAGCGGCTCGCAAGCGTCTGCAACCGCGGAGTTATTCTGAGTCATGGTTGCTCCTCCTAGTTAGAGCTCGGCAGCGTCTGGGGCGCCTCGGCACCCAGACGGCGACCAAAGGCCTCGAGCAGGCGGCCTGCCACGAACGTCAGGATCAGGTAGACCACGAGCGCTACGCAGTAGACCTCCATCTGGCGGTAGTACACGCCGGCGACGGTGGTAGTGGCGTACATGAGGTCGAACACGCCGATGACCGAGAGCACCGACGAGTCCTTGATGTTGATGATGAGCTCGTTGGTGAGCGCCGGGATCGCGTTTTTAATGCCCTGGGGAAACACGACTTTGCGCATGGCCTGCCACTGCGACAGACCCAGCGAGCGCGCCGCCTCGGCCTGACCGGGGTCGATCGACTCGATGCCGCCGCGCAGGACCTCCATCATGTAGGCAGTAGAGTTGAGCGAGATGGTGACGAGGCCCGCGGTAAAGGTACTCCAGATCTGGTTGGCCTGGGCGGTCTCGAAGCCCATGCTGCGCAGAACGGTAAAGCCCGCGTAATAGATGAGCAGACCCTGGACCATCATGGGCGTGCCGCGCACGACGGTGGAATAGACGGTCGCAAAGCCTCGGCCAATACTCTTAAAGAAGCGCACCAGGTCGTTGTCGACGCGATCGAAGGTCTGGGTGCGCAAGAACACAAAGAGCAGCGCCAAGAAGAAGGCGATGACCGTGCCGAAGGTGGCAAGCGCGATGGTGATCTCGATACCGCGGATAAAGAAGTCGCCGCTCTTGTAGGTCATGTAGACCAAGCTCGACAGAAAATCGCTGGGATTGGAGTCCGAGACAATGCTCACCTGCACCAGGTCGATAAACGACATGACGCAGCGGTCGATAAAGAAGATTGCCGCGATGGCGACCACGACATAGCTGCCCAGGCGCGCGCCGCGACGGAAGCGCTCGGATGCGAACGGCGACGTTTCGCGATAGTCGCTCCAGTGCATGAGCTTGGTAACCAACGCCGCTGCCGACACGACGAGCCAGGCCCAAAGAATCGCCCAAAGGCAATCCTGGAAGATACCGGCGGGGGCCAAGAAGCTCAGCGGCGTGGGGTTGCGCTGGCTAAACGCCAGACCGAGCGCCGCGATAACGCTCGTGCCCAGGTACACATAACGGTGGTCGGCCTTGATAAAGGAGGCCAGACGATTGACTGTTTTCATGCTGCCTCCCTATGCCGGCTGACGGTCGAGGCACGCGTCCCACATCTGGTCGCGTTCCTCTTGGCTAACGCCCTTGAGCGTCTTATTGATAAGTTTGAGCAGCTTGTCCGAGCCCTTGCGGCAGCCGACGTTTGTCGTGACCTCCTGCTTAAAGCCCTCGCCCTCGGCAAAATGAACGGGGACGATACCCGGGTTTTGGGCCATATAGCCCTTCTCGTTCTCGGTGTTGTAGGTCACGGCGTCACAAGTGCCCTGCAGCAGGTTCGAGAACACCGTGGGCACCGAATCGACCGGATTTTTGTGGACGACGCCCGGGATCTCGTCGATGACGGTGTCGAGCATCGTGTCCTTTTGGCCGAGCACCGTGGCGCCGCTAAAGTCGCTGAGCTTGGTCGCGTTTTGGTAGGGCGAGCCCTCTTTTACGAACAGGCCAAAGTAGCCGATAAAGTACGGATCGGAAAAGCCGACGGACTCCTCGCGCTCGGGCGTGGCGCTCATGCCGGCAATGATGAGGTCGATCTGGCCATTGTTAAGCGAATCGATGAGGCCCGAGAAGCTCTGCTTGACGGCAACGGGCTCGCCGCCAAGGGCCTTGCAGACGATCTTGGCGATCTGCACGTCGTAGCCGTCGGCATAAGCGCCCTGCACGTTATCGATGGGGATGGTGTACTCGCTGGCCTCGGAAACCTGCCAGTTGTACGGGGCGTAGGCCGCCTCCATGCCAATGCGGATCTTATCCTTGCCGATAACGGAATCGGACAGGTCATCGCGACCGCCGCCCGTCGTGGGCTGGACCACCTTGAGTGTGGACGGACGCTGGCAGCCGGCAAGCGCGCCGGCGACAACGGTTGCGCTCGCAGCGAGGGCGCTACCCAAAAAGATGCGACGGCTGCACACCGGCTGGGTATACGCGTCGCGCTGTAGTCGAGGTTGCATCTGGTGCCTTCCTGTTTTGCTTTGCTGACAATAAAACAGGATATACGCCCGCAACCAGCAACGCGGCATGTGCGCGAAAAATTAATAGACACACGGGGACGATTGGCGCAAAGCAACCTGTCCCCCATGCACCAAACCCTTGACGGAAACGGCGACGCCGATGTTTTGACAATGTCAGCGAGCGCCACCCAGAGCGACAATTTGCCATTCAAAAGGCAAGGCATAGACCTTCTGGTCATGCCTTGCCTTTTGAATGGCAAATTGTCGCTCTGGGTGGCGCGCAGCGTCGACCGGTCCGTCGTTCGTTAGAACGGCGGAACCTCTAGAGCAACGTGACGCTAAAGGTGCGCTTGTCGGTAGCGCCGGGAGCCAGCGTGATGGTGTTGACCTTGTGCTCGAAGACGTCGTCCTCGGTGTCCATGGTGGTGTGGCCGGTCCAGGGCTCGAGCGCCACAAACGGGGCGTCGTTGGCGGCAGACCACACGCCGATATACTTAAAGCCCTCAAAGTCGATCTTGACGCCATGGCCCGACTTGCGACCGCGCAGCGTGAGCGTGGAGCCCGGGGTATCGGTGAACATGATGGCGTCGTTATCGAAGCTACGGTGCGTGATGGGCAGCACGTCCGAGTTATCGGGAGCCTTGTAGCTACCCTCAAACGTCATAAGACCGTCGGGCGTGATGATAGGAGCCTCGTTAGTCCAAGCCTCGGTAAACGCCAATTCGTAATCCTCGAACGCCTCGTCCTCGGCACCGGGGGCGGGCACGTTAAATGCAGGGTGACCGCCTACCGAGAACGGCAGGTCCACGTCGCCGGTGTTGGTGACGGCAAAGGTCTGGGTAAGCGTGGCGTCGCCGGTTAGGGCATAGGTCATGTTGAGCTTAAAGTAGAAGGGGAAAGCCTTGAGTGACTCGGGCGTGTCGGTGATCTCGTAGGTGACGGACGAGCCGTCCTCGGAGACCTCGACCAGCTTGTGCTCGACGATGCGAGCGAGTCCGTGGCGCGGCATCTCGCAGGTGCCGGCCGCAGATGTCGCCATGTTATTGCGCAGCGATCCCACGATGGGGAACAGGATAGGCGCATGCTTGCCCCAAAAGGCCGGGTCGCCCTGCCACAGATACTCGTTGCCGTTGAGGGCAAGGCTCGTGAGCTGGGCGCCCATGGAATCGATGGCCGCGGTGAGGCCGCCGCGCTTGATGGTAGTGACGGTGGACATGCTACTTCCTCCAATAGTAAACAACGGTGTCGAGGGCTATTGTCCCACTCTTGGCGGCGGGGTTGAGCGACAGGTGCAGTTATTGAGCAATAGCGTAAAGGTCAAACCCGCCCTGCGGCGTGCTATCGACCGTATCGGGCGCCTGTGAATTAAAACTCACCGGAACCATGCGCTTTGAGGCACGGTAACGCGTGCCGTCGGTGGCGACGGGCGGCTCATCGACCGTGAGCTCGTAGTCGCCGGGCTTGAGCTCGATGCCGTCACCTTCGGAATTGACGTATTGGTACTCGTCGATCGCTTGCCCCTTGAGCGTGCGACCCACGATATGGACGAGCATCTGGCTGTCGCCGCGCGCGGTGTCCCATGTCGCACCGTCCTTGACCTCGACCGACACATGCACCGAGCGCGTACGGCTGAGCGATTGCTCGACAGACATCTCGACCTTGGCGGCGTCTTTGCGCTGTTGCTCCACGTGACTCCAGACACTTCCGATCGCCGAGCAAGCGATGACGCCGGCCATAAAGGCGATGAGAATGGGGCCGAGCGGAGAGCGACGGCCCGCGTCTTCCTCGCGAGCCAGGTTAGGGCGATGGGTGGGGGCGGGCGCCTGGGCACCCTGCGCGGGCACGTCGAGTATGCTGAAGGATGCCGTGCTGCCGGGGTCGATGGTATGGCGCGGCTGTGGGGTCTTTGCCGGCGAGATCGACATATCAGCCGGCTCGCCGAGCGTGGCCGTGGCATCGGCCTTCGCCTCGTCGGCCTCGGCCTGGGCCCAGGCCTGCTCGAAGGTCAGGGGCTCGGCGGGGTCGGAATCCTGGTCAGCGGCAGCGGATTCGACCGTGGCACCGGCATCAGAATCCGCCTCAGCCCCGTCACTCAACCCATCACCTGGCAAGGGCTCGTCCCAGCCCTCATCCGGAGCCTCGCCCTCGCTATACCACCACTCAAAGGTATCGATATCCATACGGGGCGCCCCCTTGGCCTCGCAAATAAACACTTGCTAGCCTTATACCCCCAGATGACACGGGAGCTCGCCGGCACAGACAGGAAAAGCGTCACAACATTCGACGCTTTTCCTCGTTTTCGAGATTTTCATCGAATGTTGTGACGGTTTGGGCAGCAGCCACACCACGAATGTGACGAAGGAGCAGTCCCCTTGTCACATCTAGAGGGCGACGGGGATTTGGATGCAGCAGAAGTCCTCTTGGTGGGACTCGTCGTAGCTCGTGGTATCGAGGTAGCAAAAGTCGAAAGCGTTGCCGATGGGCTGGAGCGCGTGCTTGTCCATGCAGGCCACGACGGCGCGGATGCCCTCGGGCTCGTACGGCATGCCCCAGCGGCTCATGCACAGGTATGTGCCCTCGGGCAGCACTTCGATGCCGATCTCTGCCAGCTCGGCGGGATCGCTCGGCAGCAGTTCCTCGGCACCGCGCGGCAGCACGGCAAAGGAGCCCGCGCCGGCGATAGGGTCGTCGGAATGCAGCGCCTCACGACGCAGCATGGCACCCCAGCCGCGCATGGGGCGCGTGCCCGTCAACGCACGCATGCGCAGGATGGCCCGCATGAGCGTGGGGTGAAGCATCGAGCGGCCGCGCTCGATATCGCCTGGAAACTCCTCAAAGACCACGTAGCGACGCTCAAACTGCTTGAGCTCCGGCCTGCCCTCGCGCTCGCGCCAGTAAACCGCCTCGTCGTAAAAGCTCAGGCGCTCCTGCACGCTCGCGCGCTCGGCTTTGAGGCCGGCGATCTGTTCATCGAGCGCTTGCACCCGCGAGCGCAGGTGATCGGTCATCTCGCTAATGTCGAACGTCGAGGCTAGGCGGTCGATCTCATCGAGTTCGAGCCCTAGGTCACGTAGCATGCAGATCAGACGCATGAGCGGGATCTGCGTGGGCGAATAGAAACGGTAGCCCTTTTCGTTCACCACGGCGGGCTTAAACAGGCCGATCTTGTCGTAGTAGATGAGCGTTTGGCGCGAAACATTAAACAAGCTCGCCATCTCGCTAATCGCATACATGCCCGTCTGCATAGGTCCTCCCGACACATCCCTTTTGCGCACAAAGCCCGCCGCCCACAGGGGCAGCGGGCTCAAACACTACTCGTATCCTACCCTAAAGACGCCTATGACCAGCGCTTATAGTTTGCACATGACACGCCGACGGCCTCGAGCGCCTTGGCGGCGATGTGATGCACCGCGTCATCGAGCGTGGCGGGGCCGTTGTAAAACGTAAGCATGGGCGGCATGAGCATGACGCCCGGCACGCGCGCCAGGCGCGCCATGTTGTCGATGTGAATGGCGCTGAAGGGCGTCTCGCGCACCATGAGCACCAGGCGGCGCTGCTCTTTCATCTGAACATCGGCCGCGCGCAGCAACAGGTTTTCGCTGTAGCCTCTCGCGATGCCGGCGAGCGTCTTCATGGAGCAGGGCGCCACGATCATGCCGTCGACCGGATAGGTGCCGCTTGCGATGGCGGCGCCGATGTTCTTGTTGTCGTAGACCACATCGGCATGGCACGCAAACTCGTCGAGCGTCATGCCGAGCTCCTGCTCGATGGTAATCTCTCCCCCGCGCGTGACGACAAGCGCCGACTCGGCACCGGCCTGACGCAGGCATTTGAGGCACTCAAGGCCCAGCGCGGCACCGCTGGCGCCAGACACGCCAACGACAATGCGACGGGGACGGACAGAAGACTCAGGCATGACAACTCCTAACAACAAAATGGCAGCTATAGGTCGGGCAATGTCAGTGAGCGCGCACCTGGCGAGGCAAGGTGCCCCGAAACAAGAAGGCATAGGGCTTATGCCCATGCCTTCGCAGTTGAGGGGCAGATTGCCCGCCAGGCGCGGGCGCAGCGTCGAGTGGTCCGGCGTTCGGTAGAACGCCGGAACCTTAGAAAGAAAGCTCCGCTGCCCACTTGTCCTGGTCGATCTCCATGAACTGCGAGCGGATGAAGTTCTTCTTGAGGTTAAACGGAACCGTGCAGTCGAAGATGGCCTTGCAGGCGATGCCGTGCTCGCGGATGCTCGGGTCAAACGCCGGGTCGTTGGACGGGTCGAGCACGTGGCAGTGGCAACCGGGGATGGTGATGAGGTCCACGTCGGCCTGGAAGCGCGTGGTCATGGCCCACATCACGTCGCTCATGTCGAAGATGTCGACATCCTCGTCAACCAGGATCACATGCTTGAGCTCGGAGAATGCCGAGAAGGCGAGCATGGCGGCGTTGCGCTGACGACCCTCGTCGTTCTTGCTCGACTTCTTGAACTGCATGATGGCAACGAACTTGCCGCCACCGCAGGGAGCAGCGTGGACGTTGAGCAGGCGGCCCGGGATAGCGGTCTCGACCATCTTGTAGATGGAAGCCTCGGTGGGGATGCCCGCCATGGACACGTGCTCGTGCGAAGGGCCGATGCAGCTCTCCATGATGGGATTGACGCGTGTGGTGACGGCGGTGATCTTGATCACCGGGCAGACCTTGGCGCCACCGGTGTAGCCGGGGAACTCGGGCATGGCATAGCCGTGGCCGTTGACGTCCTCGTTGATGGTCTCGTCGTGCATGAGGTAGCCCTCGAGCACGTACTCGGCATTGGCGATGCACTTCTGCGGAACGGTAACGCAGTCGGCGAGCTCGACGGCATGGCCGCGCAGGGCGCCGGCGATCTGCAGCTCGTTGAAGCCGAGCGGCGTGGTGGGAGCCTCGAAGCCGCAGCACATGTACACGGCGGGGTCCAAGCCGATGGAGATGGAGATGGGCATGTCCTCGCCGCGCTGGCAGTACTCGTCAAAGAATGCGCCCAGGTGACGGCTGCCCGGGGTAATCCACATGGCGAGCTTGTCCTTGTCGACGCAGGAGAAGCGGTGGATGGTCACGTCGGACTGGGAGCCGTCGGGGCTCGTGCCGTAGGCGAGGCCCATGGTGATGTAGGGGCCGCCGTCGACGGGCGTGTTGGTGGGAGCGGGGACGATCTTGCGCAGGTCAAAGCCCTCGTCGGTCGCCTTGTACACGACCTCCTGGCAGTCGACATGCTTGCCCTCGGCGATCTGCTCGGGCGCGATCAGGTTCTCGAAGCGCTTGCCGATTTCGAGGCCCAGGTGCTCCTCGTCAAGGTCGAGCAGGGCGGCAACGCGCTTGCGGCTGGCAAGCATGCCGATGCAGACCTTGGCATCGTCAAAGCCCTTGACGTTGTTGAAGACCATCGCCGGGCCCTCTTTGGTCGGGCGCATAACGGTGCCGCCGGCACCGACGTGACGATAGACACCCGAGACCTCGGCGCCCGGGTCGACCTGAGTGTCGGTCTCGAGCAGCTGGCCCGGCATCTCACGCAAAAAGTCGAGCGCGGAGCGCAGGTCGTGGATCTGGGAAGCATCGGTAGTGGACATAGCGTGCTCCTTTCGGGAGAGTGCCCGGCGACGGGAGTGCCGCCGGGCTGGGTAACGTAGTGGGGCCGCAGCGCTTATAGATGGAGCGCTTGGCAACTCGCGGTTCAAGCACTCGGATGTTTGCAGCCCAAGCGCTCGGCCGCTTACATCAGGCCAAAGAGATGGAACCAGGCGACCTCGACCAGCACGACGATAAAGACGACCGCGGTGAGGGGAATGCCCATGCGCATGGCCTCTTTGGAGGTGTAGCCGCCGGCGTCCTTGCCTTCGCCGATAAGGATCGGCAGGTTATGGAACGGCAGGATGTAGTGGATGTTGATGGACGTGAAGACGATGAGCGCCACGGCGAGCGGGCTCACGCTGGAGCCGGCCGCGAAGCTGATGAACGCCGGCACGCACACGCCGAGCACGGCCATGACCGAGCCCATGAACATATGGATAACCATGGAGAGCGCGGCGACAAGCAGGGCGAACAGGAAGATGTTCTCGGGCACGGAGCTGGGGAGCACGACATCGGCGATCCAGGCGTTCATACCGGTGGCACCGCCCACGGAACCCACGGCCATGGCGGCCGTCAGGAACATGAGGGACTTGATGTCGACGGCGTTCCAGCTGGCGGGGGTGAGGACCTCGCCGATGATGGGCATGGCGAGGCAGACGCCGATGGCCAGGGTGACCCAGCCGATGTAATCGCCCGAGACGGTGAGCCACAGCGCGATGGCGATGACAAGCCACACGATGGTGCGGATCTCCTTGACGGAGAGCTTGCCGAGCGCGGCCTGCTTGGCCACGATCTGCTCGCGATCGTAGACGAGCTCCTTGCTGGGCTTAAAGAGGAAGAGGCCCAGGAACAGGGTGCACAGCAGCGCGACCAGCATAGGCACGCTCATGTACAGGAACCAGTCGACAAAGGACGGGCTCATGCCGCCGGCCTCGGCGCTGTACTGCGCAACGAGCGGGTTGAGCGTGGAGTCGCCTGTCAGGAAGAACATGGAGCCGGGGGCAGCAGCGGCAAACACAAGGAAGCCGAGCTTGCCGCGGTCGTCGTCACCGTAGCCGGCGGACTCGGCGATGACCGAGACAACGGCGAGGATGAGGAAGGCACGGGGGAACGGATGCGGAATGAGTAGCGACAGCACAAAGGTGAGCGCGAAAATCGAGATGATGAGCGACTTGGCATCGCGCACGAACTTGAGCATGAACGCATAGGCGATACGCTCGCCCAGGCCCGACTCCTTGACCGCGCTGGCGATGAGGTAGGCGCCGATGACGAGCCACATGGTGGCTTTGGTCCACGAGCTAAACGTGGAGGCGACCGTCGCCGAGATGCTCGCGGCGCCCGTGTCGTCCACGCACACCTTGAACAGAACAAGCAGCGCGCAGTAGAGCAGGCCCACAAAGCCCGGCTGTGCCACGCCACATGCCCAGAACACCACCGTGGCGAGCGTCAGCGCCAGACAGGTCTGACCGCCGACCGTGAGCTCGACCGTCGAGCTCAGCTCCGCCAAAGGAAGAAACTTCACCAGCAAAAAGACAACGATACCCAGCACAAAGCCAATTTCGCGCTTGGTGATCTTAAACGCCTTCTTTTCCGCTTCCATCTCCCCACCTTTCTTGTTGGGGGCGCTCCGGATTCGCAGCCACGTTGCCACTTAAAAAGGGGCGCCCGTTATCGGACACCCCTTACGTTGCGCTGTGTTGTGGCAATACAGTCAAGCGGGATTTTTGGATGAGAAGCGATCCTCTGGACAAAAAGCGTCACAACATTCGACGCTTTTCCTCGTTTTCGAGATTTTCATCAAATGTTGTGACGGTTTGGATGTGGCAAAGGGACTGTCTTTTTTCACATAGCGAGGGCTGCGCGGATGGAGGGGACCTCCAGAGCCTCGCGGAGCCAGGGGGCCAGCTGCTCGGGGTGACCCTGCAGGTAGCCTTTAAGCTCGGACGGGGCCACGCGGCGCACTTCCGAGATCTCCTCTTGGTTGATATGCAGCTCGCCCGGCTCAACATGGGCAAGGTAGACCTCGCACCATTCGCACTCGCAGCGGCCGTCGCCGTGGTCCTCGCGGTACACCACGTGTCCGAGGTGCTTGAGCTGATCGGGCTCGCGCGTGATGCCAAGCTCTTCGTTGATGCGACGTGCCGTGGCGGCCGCGACGTCTTCCCCGGGGAGCGGATGGCCGGCACAGCCATCGGCCAGCACCCCGCCCCACAGGCGTTTGAGCGGACTGCGACGACAGAGCAGCAGGCGCGCGTCTTCGCCCTGGCCCTCGACCAGAAGCGTCAGAAATGCCTGATGCAGGATTCCCTCGCCGGTATGGGCCTCGATGCGGTCGACGGGGCCAAGCGCCTCGCCGGTCGCGGCATCGACCGCCACGACCTCGGCGCCTGCGCCGCCCTCATCCCAGCCGGCGCGCAGAATGCGGGCTGCGGCCTCCTCGAGCGCGGCGATGAGTTCCTTGGTGGTATCGAGCATGCGCCGCAAGTCGTCCGCGGTCGCGTTCTCCACATGAAAACCCGTGCTTGCAACTACCGGCACGCCAAAGCGCGTGGCCAGCGCCGCCGCAATATCGTGCGCCGGAATTTCGTCTCGATGGCACGGAACGGCCAGGATGCTCACCGTCGCCGTACGGCCGGGCTCGGGGCGAGGAATGGCCTGCGCCGTGGCGCCCAGGTGCGCAAACTCCGGCGAGCAGGCGTACACCGCCATGCCTCGCGGCGTCACCGTCAACTGGGCCTCGAGCGCAAACTTGCCCTCGCCCACTACAACCTTTGTCGTGTGCATACCCATGGGATCTCCTGTCGCCCGCAATGTACCTGAGACCATCTTCGCCTGTATTGCGACTATACAGGCAAGCGCAGCCTGCGACAAAGGAGGCAGGCACCTGACACATTCTGTTAGAGTTGCAGGGATTGAATCCCGCTTATTCATGCGACATTGGAGTGACAACCTTGACCGCCGCAACCACGCCTAAAAGTAAGTCAACCGCCGCCGCGCTCTCCCCCGCGCGCACCAGGCTCTGCCTGGCGCTGCTCGTGCTGTTGGGATTCTCGCTCGGCTGCTCCGAGTTCGTGGTCATCGGTATCGAGAGCGACTTGGCAACGGAACTCGACGTACCACTTGCTACTGCGGGCCAGCTCATCAGCGTGTTCGCGCTCGTCTACGCCATCGCGACGCCGGTGCTTGCGCTCAGCACGGGCCACTTCCGCCGCTACCAGCTGCTCGTGTGCTATAGCATCATCTTTGTGCTCGGCAACTTGGTCATGGCGTTGGCGCCCAACTTCCAGGTGCTGTTTATCTCGCGCATTGTCCTGGGCTCTGTCTCGGGCGCGCTGCTCGCCGTGGGCGTGACGTACATCCCCGAGCTTCTGTCCCCGCAGCAAACTTCGCTTGCCATCTCGGTGGTATATGGTGCGTTTTCCGTGGCGATGGTCTTTGTCACTTCGGTCGGCAAGTTTGTGGCCGACACGCTCGACTGGCACGTTGCCATGTACGGCACGCTTACCTTTGCCGTTCTGATCTGCGGAGCGCTCGTGGCGTTTATGCCGCGCGCCGGGCAAACCGACGAGCCTGCCACCTTTCGCGAGCAGGCGGGTCTGCTACGCGAGCCGAGCATCATCACCGGCATGCTCATCTTTTTGTTTGGCGTGGGATCGGTCTATGTGTTCTACGGCTACGTGACGCCTTATCTTGAGCAGGTGCTGGGCATGGGCACTGTTCAGGCAAGCACCACGCTTATGGCCTACGGCGTGTTCTGCCTGGTCTCGAACATCTTGGGCGGATGGATCGACGCGCGCTTTGGCATGAAGGCGCTGCTTGTGACGTTTGTGCTGCAAGCTGCGGCGTTACTCGGGCTGTTTGCCGTGGGCGACACCATGCCGCTCGCGCTGGTCTTTGTCTTTAGCCTAGCGCTGCTCATGTACCTGTTCTCGGTGTCATGCATCACGCACTTTATGGACGTGGCGCGCAGCCGCCATCCCAAATCGATGGTACTCGCGAGCTCGGTAGAACCCATGGCGTTTAACGTCGGCATTTCGTTTGGCACCGCAGTGGGCGGCGCCGTGGTGAGCAGCGTTGGCATTGCCTACGTTGGCGCGGTTGGTGCCGCGTTCTCGCTTGTGGCCTGGGCGCTTACGCTGGTGACGATTAAGTTGGCTCGCTGGGAGCGCAAGCGGGCGAGAGCGTAAGCACAGATGCGATACTCGAGCTCGATGATGGCGATCGAAAGGAAACCGCATATGCAACGCGTACTGTTTATCTGTCATGGGAATATTTGACTAAAGGAGCAAACCGCCTCGTAAATGAGTGGTTTGCCCTTTTCATCTTGCTGCTATGCAACTTTTTCACAACTTTTGAGTGCTGGATTCGCCCCTAGCCGCGTCTTTTAGCCATCGCATCCCGCAGCGCCCGAAGCACTTCGATTGCCACGGGCAGCTCGTCGACCTCGAACGAATCCAGGATCTCTCGCACCTCTAACGAAAGCGTCGACTTATCAGGCCTCGGCTCGTCGGACAGCAGCGCGTCGGCGCCGACCGAAAGCTCCTCGGCAATCTTCGATAGCACGGGCAGGCTCAGCTTAGTGTTTCCGGTCTCGATATGGCTCATATGCGTGACGGAGATGCCGACCTTTCCTGCCAGCGCCTCCTGCGACATCCCGCAGGCCTTACGGTACCGCCGTATGCGTTGGCCTATTTCGAAATACTTCACACTATCACCGCCCATACGAATCAATCTGACTTGAATCGTATGGGCATTTTTCTGCAAGTATAATAAACTGTAAGGGCTAATTATTGCCTATGTAGTTCAATTATGAGCAATAGTCAGCATTCCGAAAACGGGTGCGCCGAAGGCGCACCCGCATATCGAGGAGAAGGGTAAAGGCCGTGGGGGAACAAACGGCAGATCTGCTGTCGGGAATCACGACCGCGCACGACCTGATGCATCGCGTGGTCAATCTGCAAAATCGCATCAACCAACTGACCACGCAGTTCTCGCAAAAGACAGCAAGGAAGACCAAGCGGCACCCCGTGCTCTATGCCATAGCCGGTTTCCTCATCGTCTTCACGCTCATCACGAGCACGCCGCTCTGCGCGCTCACGTATCCGTTCTCCCTCCCGTTCTACGCGACCGGAGGACCGGACCTCCAAAGGGACGTCTGGAATGCCATAAACCTGATCGTCTCCGCCGTCATCGGCGTGGTCCTCTACCTGGTCATCGCCAAGGCGGCCGACACGTCCCGCGCCCGCCGCAACGTCTATATCGACAACAACAACGCCGTGGTCGACGCAAATAACCAGGCGCTCGCGCAGAGCATCGAGCAAACCAAGCAGGAGATCTTCACCGTGTAGCAACGTTGGGCGGCAGAGGTCGCGCCGTGGTACCCCATGGACTATGACAACACCGCAGCCGTCGACTTCTTCCTCTCCGCCGTGCGCAACCATCGCGCCACCACCGTGCAGGAGATGGTGAACCTCTACGAGACCGAGATGGACCAGCGACGCATGGAGGCGGGGCAGCAGGAGATGCTCAACCAGCAGCGCATCGGCAACATGCTCCAGATCGGCAACCTCTTTATGCAGGGGCAGATTCTCAACCAGGCCCAGCAGATCAACGCGAACACCGCAAGCACGAGCAGGAACGTCGATTGGATCGCGCGCGATGTGTTCGGCAAACGCAACGGACTGTAACCGGCCGATTTAACGAAAACGTAAACCCAAAAGAAAGGAAAAGGGAAGATGAAATCAACGACATGGAAAAGAGGGGTGCTGACCCTCGCGGGCGTGTTCGCCCTGTGCGTAGCACTGCTGTCCGGCGCGCGCGGCGCCTATGCCGAGGAAATCAGCGGCAACGGCTGGACGCTCAACGACGGCGTGCTCACGTTGACGGCGGACATCCCCACGGCAACCACATATGACTGGACGCAGTACGCCTCGCAGATCACAGAGATCAAGGTTGCCGAGGGCGTCACGGAAATCCCCGGCACCGCGTTCGCCTCGTACGGTAGCGTCCAGTACAGCAACCTGCATAAGGTGACGCTGTCCTCCACGGTGAAGACCATCAGGGTCTCCGCATTCGCGGACAACCCTAGCCTCACCGAGGTCCATCTGAACGATGGGCTGGAGCGCGTGTGGAACTGCGCGTTCCAGAATGCGGGATTCACCGAGATCAAGCTGCCCGCAAACGTCGACTGGCATTCCGATGTCTTCGTCTACTGCAAGAAGCTCACCTCGGTGACCATTCCCTCCGGTTCCACATGGGGCGGCGGCGGCAACGCGCAGTTCTACGGCTGCACCAGCCTTGAGAACGTGCATGTCGAGGAGGGCGTGACCGAGATCCCCGACCAGTTCCTCAACCAATGCGACAGCCTCAAGAATGTCTGGATCCCCAAATCCGTCACGGCCATCCATTCGACGCCCATTCTCAACTGCCGCATCATCGGCTACAAGGGGACCGAGGCGGAGCGCTATGCGAAGTGGCGTCAGGAGGTCGGCGTGAACACCGTTGAGTTCCATGCCATCGACGGCGACGCGCACGAAGGTACTTGGAAGGTCACGACCCCCGCGACCTGCACCGCGCCCGGGCAGGAGCAGCTGACATGCGATATCTGCGGGGCCGTCCAGACGCGCGAGATCGCGGCGACCGACCACACATGGGACAAGGGCACCGTGACTACCGAGCCCACCGCGACGAAGGAGGGCGTGCGCACCTACACCTGCACCAAATGCGGCGCCACCAAGACCGAGACCGTCGCCGCCCTCGGGACGTCGACCGAGCAGAAAAAGCAAGCGCAGGCAAACGGCTCGAATGGCTCGAACGCAAAAACCGATGCCAAGAACGGCGAGCTGCCCAAGACGGGTGACAACATCCTCCCCTTCCTCGCAACGCTCGCAGTATCCTTGGCGCTCATCTCGGCCGGCGTCTTCATGGAGCGCATGCGCGCCTCAAAGTTATTTCTCAAGAGCGAACAGACATCACGGAGGAAGGAAGCGGGATAAGAGATGGCTGACAGATCCGGCAAAAAGAAGCGGGCGGCACTGTGGGTGGCGATAGGTATCGCGGCGGTGGTCGCCATCTGCTGCGGAGGCGCCTATCTATATCTCTCGGCGCAGGTGTCCAAGACCTACGGCGTTCCCCTCGTCGTAAACGCCGAAGGGCTTGACACGCGAAAGGGCACGAAGATCGCCATCCATGCCACCGGAAAGGACTCCTCGGGCAACAGTGTGGACAGCGTGTTCCACGCGGGGTCGGACTCTTCGGACATCGCCCTCAGGCCGGGAGATTACCGCCTTGCGATCGAAGCGTCACCCATCGCGGCGGACGGAACCATCTACGACACCAAGGGCGCGTCCACGAAGGTCAGCATCGACAAGGACGGCAAAGTCAACGTCAAGAAGGAAATCACCATCAAGCCTGTCCCCGCAGAAGAGGTGACGGACGCGCAGATCGATGCGGCATATAAAGCAGCAAAGGACAGCGGCATAAGCTCGTCAAAGCTCGACAAGCTCAAAGAGAAGGCACAAAAGCGCAGGGACGACGCCGTGGCAGCCAAGAAGGCCGAGGAAGAGAAAAAGACCGACGAGGCGAGCACTTCCGAGAGCGAGCAGACGTCAACGGACCAGGCATCCAGCGGTGGCCATTCGTTCACGACCGACTACTTCTACGTGGACGTGCCGTCCGATTGGAAGCAGAACGAGTGGAGCGTGACCAAGCTAGACGACCACACGTGGCAGATTTCGCACAAACCGGCCAACGACTACGGCGGCGCAATCTGCATCGCCGTTGCGAAAGATAACCCGTGGCCGGTATACGGCACGCAGGAACTCGGCGCGACCGGCACCGGACTGAACGTATATGTCGGCAACGGGGCGGGAGACGGCCTGGAGAAGTATCTGACGATCGGGCTCACCAAGTCATGGGACCCGAACGATCCCAACTCCGTCCGCGGCGACGGCATGACGAACTCCCAATTCCAGGATCAGCTCAACGCGAGAGAGTGGCTCAAGGCACAGCAGGAAAGCCAACAACAATAAGTTGCATAGGGACAAGCCGAACGGCTCCGGAATCTTTACCGGGGCAGTCGTTCGACTTGCCCCCTTCCCATCAAAGCCGACGGGAAGGCATCGAGCAACAAGCTAAATCGACAAAGCAAGCGAACGCAAAAGGAGAAAACAACCATGAAGCAGTACACGAGGAGAGAGGCGCTCAAGCTATTCGGTATCGGGACGGTTGCCGTCGCGGGCCTTGGGCTGGCTGGATGTAGCGGTTCAGGCGAAGGCGTCAAGAACGCGAGCGAGCCCGTGCCTGCTTCGCAGGCTTTCGGCCAGGCGGGCGTGTGGATGGTCTACGACGGCGACGAGCAGATAGGAAAGGACGTGGCAATCGAGGAAGTCCTATCCTTCGACGGGAACGGCAACGCTGCGAGCTACCAGTGCAAGAGCCTGACCTTCGGCGACCTCGACGGTCTGTCCGACGATGAAATCGTCGAGCTGGCGAAGCAGCAGGACGAAGCAGCCTTCAATGCTGCGAAGCAGGCGGCAATCGATGCTACCGATGAAGCTATCCAAGCGTGGCAGCAATGCTATGGCACATTGAAGGCAGAGGCGGACGCCGGTACGTACGATTCGATAGACTACTACGGAGACTATGGCATCGAGAATGTGCCCGAGGAAGACCGAGCCCAGGTCGTCGAGACGTACCAGACCACGTTGGACAACACGCAGGATGCTCTCGACGCTGCAAACAAAGGACAGGCATTCAATGAAGCTGCCGCTTATCAAGAACCCGAGGCGAAGCCCTATACGCTCCGTCTCGAAACAGATGGCAGCGGTAATGCGGCGGCGAACGAGTCGCTTGTTTTCCAGCTCGCAAAGTTCTCCTTCTACCAAGCAAACATCAATGCGGATGAAAACGATCTAACAAGCGACAGAACACGCTTTCGCATTTTAAATGACTACGGTTGGGACAATAATGCCGAGATTCCCGACAGCGCGTTCAGCTCGACCAAAAAGTCCATCGAACTCTGCTCACCCACCTACTCGACCACCCAGACCGTCTATGGCACGACCTTCGGCGGTTACTCCGGCCTCGCCACCGTCGTGAACGAGGGGCACGCGGGCTTCACGTGGGACACCCCCGATGCCGAAGGGATAGAGGTGGGCTAGGCAATCGATACGCACGGATATAGCCCGATGGCAGCTCGGTCTATATCCGTGAAATAGAAAGGAGCAAACATGGAGGAACAGACAAGTCTGTTGCCAGGCGTTGCCACGGCGCACGATTTGATGCATAGGGTGGTCAGTCTTCAGCAACGCATCAACCAACTCACCACTCAGTTCGCCGACAAGACGGAAAAGAAGACCAAAAGGCACCCCGTCCTCTACGCAATCGGGGGCTTCCTTATCGCGTTCACGCTTATCACGAGCACGCCACTTAAGGTGATAACGTATCTCCCCACCCTTCCGTTCTTCTCGATGGGAGGCACGGAGCTTCAATTGGCGGTCTGGAATATCGTGAACCTCATCGTCTCAGCTATCATCGGTGCGATTTTATACAAGGTCATAGCGAAGACAGCGGACAAAAGCCGCTCCCAGAAAAATGCCGCGATTGACCAAAGCAACCAACGAGTTGAAGCCAACAACCAGGCCCTAGCCCAGAGCATCGAGCAAACCAAGCAGGAGATTTTCGCCGTACAGCAGCAATGGGCTTCGCAGGTCGCCCCGTGGTACCCCATGGATTACGACAGCATCGAAGCCGTGGACTTCTTCCTTGCTGCCGTGCGCAACCATCGCGCCACCACCGTGCAGGAGATGGTCAACCTCTACGAGACCGAGATGCACCAGCGCCGCATGGAAGCGGGCCAGCAGCAGATTCTCAACCAGCAGCGCATCGGCAACATGCTGCAAATAGGCAACCTGTTCATGCAGGGGCAGATTCTCAATCAGGCTCAGCAGATTAACGCGAACACCGCCAGTGCGAGCGGCAACCTCGACTGGATGGCTCGCGCGATGGGAAAGCGCTAAGTAATGACGCGGTTGACATAACGAGGCAACTCGAAACCACCATGAAAGAAAAGGGGATGGATAATGAACGGATTATCCCAGTGGGCGCGCTCGCATAAGCCCCAAGTCGCAGCGATAGCCGCTGCGATCGTTGTTGCGATCGTTGTTGCGACAGCCGTGGCAAGTGGAGCGTTCGCAACGTCCGAGCAACAACCAGAACAGCAGGAGTCAAGAACCGTCGATGTGGCCCTCAACGTCACGGCCGACCACGGCTGGGACGAGAACTCCACGCCCGCCATCGCCCATATCGAGGGCAACGATGTGGACTTCTACCACGCGGTGACCCCCGATGCCGAGGGCAACAAGGGTACTTCCACGGTCGAACTCGCCGAGGGCGACTACACCGTGAGCTTCGTCAGCCCCGTCAACTCCGACGGTTCCGCATTCGACATCTATGACACGGGCGCTCCCGTCGACATCACCGTCGACGCCGACGCGAAGACCGCACCTGCGGTCAACTGCCCTATGGCGCAGATTTCCGCCGACAAGGTCACCGACGAGATGCTCGCGAACATCATCAACAAGACCAAGGACGCCATCAAGAAGGGTGACGAGACCTTGAAGGGCGATGCAGGTACTGGCATCCTCGACAAGCTCGACGGCAACGTCGCCAAGAACCCGAACGCGAGCGACAAGACCAAGCAGGAGGCGACTGACGCCGAGAAGGAAGTCGATGTCAACAAGGAGCCTGCCCAGACGACCCCGTCTGCCAAGACCGACAACGCCAAGACTGACAACAACGCTGGTTCTCAGTCTTCCAACAACGGTTCTTCGAACTCTGGTTCGGCTTCCAGCAAGCCTTCCAAGCCCGCCCATACGCACACTTGGGTGAACCATACGGCTACCCGCCAGGTCTGGGTGAGCAACTGGGTTGATGTGCCTGACTACGAGACCAAGACAATCTATGGCGGACAACTCTACACGGAACAACCTGACGGAACATGGCTCAGCAACGGAGAGACGTACTGGTTCTACACCGATGCCGACTTCGAAGCATTCAAGAACCTTATCGTCGAAAAGATGAAGACCGAAGGGTATTGCGGCAACTACGTGAACCGCACTAAGACCGAGAAAGTACAGGTAGGCTCCCACAAGGAAGACCACGGTTCCTACAGCACCGAAACCTACGTGGACTACGTGTATTGCACCTCGTGCGGTGCTCATCAGTAAACAATCCACATCCGGACAGCAAATCCTACCCAATCACAGAAGATAGCCAATCGTCTTCGAGGAGGAAGGCGGTCGCAAAGCGGCCACCTTCCTCTTTTTTACTCAGCAAAAACGAGAAATGGCATCTATTCGGAAAACGCGAAAGTAGATCAACGACAGCGCTCTGCCCTATCGAGGGCTCTTGATGGTCTCAGAGCGGATCGCGTTGAGACCCTATCGCATCCCGCGACCGCCAAAGGTCCTTTCATGGGTCTTTCAGCGGGCGCTTAGTGGGCTGCTAATGGGATACTGACGGGCAAGAGCGAAAAGATGCCTTCGGCATCGAGTGCCTCCAAAGTGAAAAGGAAGTACACACATGAACAACAAGCCATTAGAACCCAACAGCCCCCAGGAGGAGGCCATGTGGAGGGCGCAGGTGCTCAGGCGCACCGCCCGCATCTGCTCGGCGAAGGCCAAGGAGCTTGAGCGCATGGCGAAGGTGGACGGGAACGACCCCATGCGCGACAGCAGCACCCTGAAGGACGTGCTCAAGCGCATCGACAACGTGATGGAGTGGCGGTTCGTGAACGCTCTGGGCGAGGTCGTACTCGACGGGGACATCCTCGCGGAGAGCATCGACTGCGAGGCCCTGCGCACCATGCGCTACTGCGTGGCTGAATGTCTCAAGCGAACCGAGGAGCGGGAAGCGGAGGGGAAAAGCGATGAGCGACTACGGCATCAAGACCTACGCCGACCTCGCCGAGACGTGCGGGAACATGGTGCTCGCAAACGAGATGGCAAAACGCCCGCTTGAGCTTGTGAGCGGGGACTGGGCGCCGTGGGAGGAGATTTTCCAGTGGTACATCATACAGGACCCGTCGTTTGTCATGGATCACACGGGCGAGCCGGTGTTCTACGACGAGGAGCTTGACCTGTACGTCCTTGGGGTAAATCATCTAGGCACAGCTTGGCGGCTCGTGCCCGCTCCGATAATCCACGACTGAAAAGACGCCGAAGGGCGCAGCGAAAACAATCGCTGCGCCCTTTATTTTTTGCTCCGCGCGCACTCAAGACGCGCTTTCTACACGTCGTCACTTTACGCCTGAACTTGTAGAAAATCCTCCGAGAAGATCGCCCCGTTTATGGGGCTTTTCGAAGCGCTTTCTACAACTGTCGCAATCTTCGACAAATTCAACCCTTGAAACATGCCTTGTTTTCTACAGCGTTTCACGCCATATATCAGGAGAAATCGCCTTGGCTCCCTCCGCTATACGCTTCGGGGGCAAAAAAGGCAAAAGGGCATAAGGGGGACTGACGCAGCGTGCGCTGCGGTCGGCATAGCCGACAGTCCCATGCCCAACGCCCGCGTACTTCATACAAATAAACCCACGAGCATCGAGCGAAGCGAGATGCGCACGGGCGAAGGGCATGCGTATGGAGACCCCGTGAATCTCGAAATATAGCACTGACTTTTTTCTCCTCATTTATGAACGGATGCAAACAAAAATACTGATTTATCAGGGTTTTCTCGATTTGCTGATGCGCAACGGTGCGGGTACTCTCGGGTCGAATTGAAATTGCGTTGCAAGCAACGCCGATTGAAAAGGAGGCTCGAATGAGCAAGGAGACAAGTGTTCAGGATGCGTCTGAGAACCCTGTGTACAGCATGCTCGAAAATGCCATGTTGGTCGTTGACGAAGAGGAGGCAAAGAAGTTTCTTGGGGCAACCAGGCTTTTGCAGTTGATGGTAGACAGCGGTGATGGCATCGGGCCTGCGCATCTTCGTCACTGCTATGACTCATCTCATCGCTATTACTTTGTAAGCGATCTGCTGTATTGGAACACGAATCGTCGCTAGGGTTCTCGAAAGCAATCCCGCGCAGCCCGTACCACTAGCAATTATGTGCCCCGATGCACCAGCGAAGCAGCATCGGGGCACATCCATAAGGAGAGGAGATGACAAGAGTGCCCACGAGGAAAGACAGCAAGGGGCGCATCCTTCGCCAAGGAGAGGGGCAGCGCCCGAACGGCCAGTACTATTTCAAATTCAAAGACGTGAAAGGCAAGACGAAGTACAAGTACTCGTGGACGCTTACCACGCACGACCTCCCTCCCAAGGGCAAAAAGTCGGGGCCGTGCCTCCGCGAAATCGAGAAGCAGGTGCAACGCGATCTGTTTGACCGCGTTGCACCAAGCGGGATGACCGTTCTCGAATTGGTTGAAAAGTACGTCGCGACCAAGACGGCGGTGCGCCCGACTACGCGCGCGGGCTATAAGACGGTTATGAGCTTTCTCGCCAAGGACGAGTTCGGAAGCAGGAAGATCGGCGATGTAACGACGCTCGACGCGAAGAATTGGCTCATCTATCTTCAAGGCGAACTCGGGAAAAGCTACAGCGCGATTCATTGCATTCGAGGAATGCTTCGCCCAGCTTTCCAGCTAGCGGAGGAAGACGACCTCATCAGGCGCAACCCGTTCAACTTCGAGCTTGCCACCGTACTCGTCAATGACTCCATTGCGCGCGAGGCCTTGTCCCCACAGGACGAGCGCAGGTTCCTCGATTTCATCAAGGGAGATAAGCATTACTCGCGATATTATGAAGCGTTCTACATCCTCTTCAACACGGGGCTGCGCATCTCGGAGTTCTGCGGCCTCACAAAATCTGACCTCGACTTCGAAAACGGAAGCATCCGCGTCAACAAGCAGCTGCAGAGGGGCAGCGATATGAGGTACTACATCGAACGCCCCAAAACGAAAAGCGGCGAGCGATACGTACCCATGTCCGAGGAAGTCAAAGAATGCTTCAAGGCAATCCTTCAAAAACGTGCCAACCCACCTGTCGAGCCCGTCGTTAACGGAGTGAGCGGATTCCTGCTTCTAGACAAAAACGACATGCCGAAGGTTGCGATGCACTGGGAGAAGTACTTCCAGCTCTCCCTCCGCAAGCACAATAGCATCTACAAGAAGGGGCTTCCCAAGATTACCCCGCATGTATGCCGACACACGTTCTGCTCCAAGATGGCTCGCAAGGGGATGGACCCCGCGAAGCTCAAGTACATCATGGGGCACTCGGACATTAGCGTGACATACAACACGTACACCCACCTTGGATTCGAGGACGTGAGGGGCGACATGCTCCGCATGACGGATGGTGCCGCGTAAGCTAAAGTGTACGAAGTTGTAAATCCGCGAGGTTTACAACCGAATTTACAACTTTTGCGGCGGAAAATATCCGCTCATACACGAGTCGATTCGGGATTCCGCGACTGGGCGATGACATACGAACAACATTTATCACCTGCGGAAATCCTGATATATGAGAGGAAGTCCAAGGATGCACAGAATCATGTTCGTATGCCATGGGAATATCTGCCGCTCGACGATGGCTGAGTCGGTGTTTACCGAGCTCGTGCGCCGCGCTGGGCGCGAGGCGGAGTTTGTCATCGATTCCGCAGCGACCTCAACTGAGGAGATCGGCAACCCGCCGCATCATGGCACGGTCGCCAAGCTGCGCGAAGTCGGGATTCCCGTCGTTGCGCACCGTGCCCGCCAGGCGCGTCGAGCAGAGTATGGCAACTGGGACCACATTGTCTATATGGATGCTGAGAACACGCGTGGCCTGCGTCGCATCTTTGGCGACGACCCCGACGGCAAGATTACGCGCTTGCTCGATTGGACCGGGCGCCCCGGCGACGTGGCCGATCCCTGGTACACCGGCAATTTCGATGCCACCTACCGCGACGTGCTCGCCGGTTGCGCCGCTATGCTCGAGCAGCTGTAGGAAAGCGAGGTCGCAGGCCACGCCTTCGGCGCGAAACGAGCGTGGATAATCTCCCGCATGAAAAATGAGCGTGGATTTTCTCCCACTTTGAGCATTCAAGTGCGCTCTAAACGGGAGAAAATCCACGCCCACCTATTCGTCGACGATCTCGGCAAGCCAGACGTTGAGGGTGTCGACCTCGGGGCAGCAGAACTTTGCCGTACCAGGCTCGTTGCCAGGCACGGTTCCGCCATAGCGCAGGATATCGATATAGGGAAAGCCCACATGACAGGCCATGGCGCACATCTTGCCGCGGTCTCGGTCGAAGTCAAAAACGTCGCCCGGCTTGTGACCATGGTGGCAGCGGCACGCACCTAGCTGGTCCACGCAGCTCACGCGGATACGCGGACGCTTGCCACGCGGCGCGCCGAGCGGCTTGTTCTCGCCCGCAGGCTTGACGCCGCCCTCGCCAGCATTACTCATGGTCCATCACGTCCAAGCAGGCCTCGATGGGCAGGCCGGCCGACTTGTCCTCTTGATCGGCATTGCGCTCGATAAGCTCAGCCACCACACGCATGGCATCGAACGTCGCGCGCTGCAGACTCCAGCCTGCCATAACGCGGCCGACGAGCACCGCCGAGAACGTGTCGCCCGTGCCCGGGAAATAGACCGGAATGAGCTCAAAGGGAATCGTAAAGTACTCCCCCGCCACATGGTCGTAACCGATAACCGCGTTCGTGCCATTGACTACGGCGCTCGTAATGACCACCGACTTGGCACCCAGCTCACGCACGGCGTTCACAAGAACGCGAGCCTCGTCGGGCGTGATTTGCTCTGCAATAGGCGTATCGGTGAGCAGACAGGCCTCAGTGTAATTGGGAACCGCGTAATCGGCGCACTCGAGCAGGTGCCTCATGAGACCGATCGTGGACTCGGGCACACCGGCATAGAGCTTGCCGTTGTCGCCCATGATGGGATCGACGAACACCTTGGTGCCCTTTTGCGCACGGCGGTGGCAAAAGTCCGAGATGATGCGCGTCTCTTCCTCGGTCACGATAAAGCCGGTCGAGATGGCGTCGAACTCAAAGCCGAGCTCCTCCCAGATAGCGAGGCTTTGACGCACGTACTCGGTGGTGTCGTGGATGTAGAACTTGGGGTAGTTGAGCGTGTCAGAAACGAGCGCCGTCGGCAGGTTGTGGATACGGTAGCCCATGTGCGACAGCACCGGCAGCATGGCGGAAAGCGCGACCTTGCCGTAACCGCACATATCGTTAACCAGCAGCAGCTGAGTATTCTTCATGAGGGTCTCCCTTGTTTCGGGCGCGGCGCGGCAGCGCCACAGTGCGACTAAGTGTAGCGCAGGGGACGTTGTGAACGGGCGCTGGCACCGCAGAGGACGAATTGTTGCGGAAAGGTTACGGGAAGGAGGAAGTTAGTCGTTGGGGACGTTCTTAAATGACTAGTCGACACAAGGAGTGTCCCCAAATGCCGGCACATAAGGAACGTCCCTAAGTGCCGCTCGAACATAATAAGTTTGGTACCTTGACATTTATTTACCGTGCTCCTAAATTGGTTAGGCACAAAACAATTCCACTACCTAACTAAAGAAAGGAGCAACACTAATTCATGTGCGATGAACCTCTTAACCTTTGTTCGCACGAGCCCGGCGGCGACCCCTCGCAGCCGGCAGACCAGCCGCCCGCGATGAGCGAGCAGGATAAGCTTGCCAAGCGCATCCTCAATGGCCTGGGCTTTTGCGGCCATTACATGCATTTTCATGGCGGAGGCGTGTCCGGCAAGGCACCCATCATCTGCCTGCTGGCCAAGCAACCCGGCGGCGAGATGTCGCAGCAGGAACTCGGCATGCACTTTGACCTCAAGCCGGGGTCGCTTTCCGAGATCCTGTCCAAGCTCGAGCTCAACGGCCTCATCGAGCGCAGCCGTAACCCCAAGGATCGACGGCAGCTCACCATTCGCCTGACCGAAACCGGCCGGGAAAACGCCCGCATCGACCAGGCGGCCCGCATTCGCTTTAGAGAGCAGGCCTTTAGCGCACTCACCCACGACGAGCGCGAGCAGCTCGCCGAAATGCTCGAGAAAATCCGCAAAACCTGGGAGGAACTGGATGATTAAAACCCTCATGGGAAGCATCCGCGACTATATGAAAGTCACCGTTGCCACGCCGCTGCTCGTGCTTGGCGAGGTGCTCTGCGAGATGCTGATTCCATTTATCACCGCCAACCTGATCGACGCCATCAAAGACGGCGCCACCGTAGCCGAGATGCTTCCCACCGCAGGCTTTTTGGTGCTCATCGCGCTGACGTCACTTGCTTTTGGCGCCGCTGCCGGCGTTACCTGCAGCCATGCGAGCTGCGGCTTCGCCAAGAACCTGCGTCACGACCTGTTCTACAAGATCCAGACGTTCAGCTTTGCCAACATCGATGATTTCTCGAGCTCCTCACTCGTCACGCGCCTGACCACCGACATCAACAACGTGCAGCAGGCCTTTATGATGATCATCCGTATCGCCGTGCGCGCGCCGCTGGTATTGATCTTCGCCTTTACCATGGCATTTATCATGGGCGGCAGCGTTGCCATGGTCTACTTGATCATCATTCCGCTGCTGGGCTTTGGGCTGTTCTTTATCATCTTTAAGGTGCGCCCCATCTTCTCGCGCGTGTTCCACAAGTACGACGCCCTTAACGAGTCCGTCGAGGAAAACGTCACCGGCATGCGCGTAGTCAAGAGCTACGTGCGCGAAGACTTTGAGAAGGAGAAGTTCGCGACCGCCGCGCGCGACGTCCAGATGGACTTCACCCGCGCCGAGAAGCTGCTCGCCTTTAACAACCCCATGATGAACATCTGCGTCAACGGCGCGTTTGTCGTCATCATCTACCTGGGCTCCAAGCTCATCATCACGAGCCAGGGCACGCTGTTCGACGTGGGCCAGCTCTCCTCGACCTTTACCTATGGTTTCCAGATCCTCATGAGCCTGATGCAGCTGTCGATGATCTTTGTCATGGTGACCATGGCCGACGAATCGGCACACCGCATTGCCGAGGTGCTGGCCGCCGAGCCCACGATCGCCAATCCCGCCGAGCCCGTGCTCGAGGTTGCCGACGGTTCCATCGACTTTGACCACGTGAGCTTTAAGTATTCCAAGCATGCGAAGCGCCAGGCGCTCGACGATATCGACCTGCACATTACGAGCGGCGAGACCATCGGCATCATCGGCGGCACCGGCTCGGCCAAGTCCACGCTCGTTAACCTCATCGCCCGCCTGTACGACACCACCGAAGGCGCTGTGCGCGTGGGCGGCGTGGACGTGCGCGACTACGACCTGGACGCGCTGCGTCACCAGGTCGCCATGGTGCTGCAGAAAAACGTACTGTTTAGCGGCACCATCGCCGAGAACCTGCGTTGGGGCGACCCGAACGCCACCGACGAGGAAGTCCGCGAGGCAGCGCATCTGGCCTGCGCCGACGAGTTTGTCGACGGTTTCCCCAAGGGCTACGACACCTGGATCGAACAGGGCGGCTCTAATGTTTCGGGCGGTCAGAAGCAGCGCCTGTGCATTGCACGCGCCCTGCTGCGTCGCCCCAAGATCTTGATCCTGGACGACTCCACCAGCGCCGTCGACACCAAGACCGACGCAAAGATCCGCGCAGGACTGGCAAGCTATCTGCCCAACACGACCAAGCTCATCATCGCCCAGCGCATCAGCTCCGTGCAGGACGCAGACCGTATCATCGTCATGGAGGGCGGCCGTATCGCGCAGATCGGCAACCATGACGAGCTGCTTAAGACGAGCGAGATCTACCGCGAGACCTTTACCTCGCAAAACAAGATGTCTGCCGAAGGTACGCAAGACGCCGACGACGTCTCTGGCGACGCGAACACGGCGGCAGACAACACCGACATGACCGCAACGCAAGCTCAGACCCAGGAAGGAGGCGAGGCACATGAGTAAGGCAACGACCGCCGAGCGCGCGCTCAACCGTAAGGGCGGCACCATGTCGCGCCTCATCAAGACGCTCTTTGGCTTCTATCCCGTGCTTTTGCCCCTTGTCGTCGCCGGCGTGGTGCTCTGCGCCATCATCAACTCCATCGGCGCGACCTTCCTGCAGAGCGCCCTGCAAATTATTAGCGAATCGTGGCAGTCGGGCGATTGGGAAGCCGCGCAGCCCAAGATTCTGCAGCTCGTGACCACCCTCGCCTGCATCTACGGCGTCGGCGTCCTGTCCTCGCTCTTCTGGAACCGCGCCATGGCTATCGTCACGCAGGGCTCGCTCGAGAAGCTGCGCGAGATGATGTTCAACCGCATGCAGGACCTGCCGATCCGCTACTTCGACACGCACCAGCGCGGCGATATCATGAGCCACTACACCAACGACATCGACACGCTGCGTCAGATGATCAGCCAGTCGCTGCCCAACCTGCTCATGACGATCATCATCATCGTCACGGTGTTCTTTATCATGCTGTACTACAGCGTGTGGATGTGCCTGGTCATCATCGCCGGCGTCGCCTTTATGACCTTTATGACCAAGCTGCTCGGCTCCAACTCCGCGCGCTTCTTCATTGCGCAGCAGACCGAGCTCGGCGTGGTCGAGGGCCATATCGAGGAAGTCATGAACGGTCAGAAGGTCGTCAAGGCGTTCTGCCACGAGTCTGCCGCCGAGGCCGATTTTGACGAGCGCAACGAAAAGCTCTTCGAGGTCTCACAGAAGGCCAACATGTACGCCAACATCCTCATGCCCATCCTTATGAACCTGGGCAACCTGCTCTACGTGCTGGTCGCACTGGCGGGCGGCATTTTCCTGGCGCTGGGCGTGCCCAACCTGAGTATCTCGGGCATGGCGCTGTCCATCGCCGTCGTGGTGCCGTTCCTCAACATGACCAAGCAGTTCTGCGGACAGATCGGCCAGATCTCGCAGCAGATCAACGCCGTGGTCATGGGCCTCGCCGGCGCCGACCGCATCTTTGAGCTCATCGACGAGAAGCCCGAGGCCGACGAAGGCTACGTGACGCTCGTCAACGCACAGGTGAACCCCGAGACTTGGGAGTTCGAGGAGGCTGACCACCACACCGGCATGTGGGCGTGGAAACATCCGCACCGCGCAACCGGCGAGATCGAGTACGTGCCGCTGCGCGGTGACCTGGTCATGGACAACGTGGACTTTGGCTACACGCCCGACCACGAGGTGCTGCACGGCGTGTCCGTGTTTGCCAAGCCGGGCCAGAAGGTCGCGTTTGTCGGCGCCAC
Source organism: Collinsella sp. (assembly GCA_019419585.1). Classification (GTDB taxonomy): domain Bacteria; phylum Actinomycetota; class Coriobacteriia; order Coriobacteriales; family Coriobacteriaceae; genus Collinsella. Next base: position 51,661 of record DXZQ01000014.1, read on the forward strand.
CGGTGCCGGCAAGACGACCATCACCAACCTCATCAACCGCTTCTATGACATTGCCGACGGCAAGATTCGCTACGACGGCATCAACGTCAATAAGATCCGCAAGGCCGATCTGCGCCGCTCGCTGGGCGTCGTGCTGCAGGACGTGAACCTGTTCACCGGCACCGTGATGGACAACATCCGCTACGGCAACCTGGATGCCACCGACGAGGAGTGCATCGCGGCAGCAAAGCTCGCGGGCGCGGACGACTTTATCACCCGCCTGCCCGACGGCTACGACACCATGCTCACCGGCAACGGCGCCCAGCTGTCGCAGGGCCAGCGCCAGCTGATTTCGATCGCGCGCGCCGCCGTCGCCGATCCGCCGGCAATGATTCTGGACGAGGCCACGAGCTCCATCGACACCCGCACCGAAGCCATCGTGCAGGCGGGCATGGATAAGCTCATGGAGGGCCGCACGACGTTTGTCATCGCGCACCGCCTTTCCACCGTGCGCAACTCCGACGCGATCATCTGTCTGGATCACGGCCGCATCATCGAGCGCGGCAACCACGACGAGCTGATCGCCAAGCGCGGATATTACTACCAGCTGTACACGGGTGCGTTTGAGCTGGAGTAGGACCGGTTACTGACGGAGGGTGCCCCGGGGCGGCGGGGTAATTCCTCCGTGCTCAAACATTCTCGCTTCGCTGCGAAACTGCGCGCGGAGGAAATACCCCGCCGCCCCGGGGCACCCTCCTGCGCGCAATCAGCCCGTTGTTTAAAACGGAATAAAGGTTAGTGAGGCCCTGGCCGTTTGGCCAGGGCCTCGTTTTGTTAGTCTTTTTGGGACGGGGCTTTTTGACTACTTTGAGGGTGCGCAGGCAGGGCGGCGAAAGTAGCTAAAAAAGCCCCGTCCCAAAAAGACTACCCGCGCCAAATGAGCTAGTTGAGGAGTTGGGCCATGGCGTTGACGAATTTTTGGACTTGGAGGGTGGGCTCGAGCGGGTAGTGCAAATAGACCGGCACCTCGCGACCGCATAGAAACGGTACGCCCACAAAGGCCGGGTGCACGCCCGACCACGCTCCGCAGGTGAGCACCGCATCGCCCTTTTCCTCCGCCTCGTTAAAGAGCGCAAAGTCGAAGCTATCCACGTCGATCACGTCCACGCCGCCGTCGGCCAACAGGTCGATGCGCAGGCTGTCCATAGCGTCGTTGCAGTGACGGAGCACGCGCAGGCGCATGCCCTCCAGGTCGGCAACCGTGATGCGCGTCTTGCGCGCAAGCGGGCTCGTGCGCGGCACATCAATATAAAACGGTACGTTGACGATAAGGAGCTTTTGGCAGGCGTCGCCCCAGCGCGGGGTCGAAAAACTCGACTGCACTACATCCACTTCGCGACCAAGACTGCGCATGACGGTCTCGCGCTCATCGTAGAGGTCACTCACCGGCACAATCTCAAAGCGCAGCGACGGCTCCAGCTCGTGCACACTCGGCCACATCGACAGCGTTTGGCGCCCCGGGCACATCATCGACACGCCCAGACGCACGGCGCCGCCATCGCCCGCTGCGCGTCGGGCACGGCGCAACGCATCCTCGGACTGACGCATGATCGAGCGCGCATCGTCTACCAGCAGCGCACCCGCCGGCGTCACCTTAACGCCCGAATGCGAGCGCTCGAACAACGTGATGCCAAACTCGGCCTCGAACCCCGACACCTGTTTGACGAGAGCCGGGGTCGACACACGTAGTTTTGCCGCCGCGCGCGAGAAGCTTCCCAGCTCCGCGGCGGCCGATATGGCCTCAAGTCGTCGATCGTACACGTCAATCTCCCGTTTTCGCGCCCGTGGCCACATGGTGCCACAGGAGGTTGTTTTCGCAGGTCATTCGCTCAATTGAGAATAAACTGCATCGCACAGTGTAAACCTATGGTTAACACCATTCTAACAAATATGCAATTCACCTGCGCAAATGCAAAGCATACGATAACCAGCGAAAACCACGTGGGTCGATTAATGGGAGCGACCCACCGGGAGGCACAAGAAGGGAAGTTCCTATGAGCAATTGGCTTAAGCTCGAGGGCGATGTCTGCGCCGTGACCGGCGCGCTCGGCGGTATGGGCGTCGAGATTTGCCGCGAGTTCGCCCGCAACGGCGCCAACGTCGTCTTGCTCGACCTAGACGAGGAGAAGGTCAAGGCAGCAGCCGCCGACCTCGCCGCCGAGTTTGGTATCCACGCCGAGGGCTACAAGATGAACGCCACCGACGAGGCCGAGGTTCAGGCTGCCGTCGACGCCACCATCGCCAACTTCGGCCGCGTCGACGTTCTCGTCAACACCGCCGGCATCCTGCGCTTCGCCGCCATGGAGGACCTGCCGCTAAGCGACTGGGAGCAGGTGCTCAACGTCAACCTCACCGGCTACTTCATCACCTCGCAGCGCTTTGGTCGCGAGATGATCAAGGCCGGCCAGGGCCGCCTGGTGCACATCTCGACCGTTGCCAGCCACTCCCCCGAGACGTTCTCGGGCGTGTACAGCTCCACCAAGGCGGGCGTCAACATGATGTCCAAGATGCTCGCCGCCGAGTGGGGCCCCTACGGCGTCCGCTCCAACTGCGTCGAGCCCTGCCTCGTTAAGACCCCGATGTCGGCCAACTTCTACGCCGACCCCGAGGTCGAAAAGAGCCGCAGCCGCCTGATCGCCACGCGCCGCATCGGCGAGGTCAGCGATATCGCCAACGCCGTCATGTTCCTGGCGTCCAAGCGCTCGGACTTTACCACCGGCGACGCCATCAAAGTCGACGGTGGCTTCTCCAACATGATGGGCGACCTCACCGCCAAGCCCGGCGGCCGTCGCGCCTATGCCGACAACTACCTTAAGAACAAGGGTGTCGAGCTTTGGTCCGATGAGTCCGGCGTCGCCAAGCCGACTGACCAGTAAACCAACCCGGTAGAAAGGGGCGCGGGGCAAGCACCTCAGCGGCGTTTGCCCCTCCCCTCCCCCCGCATCGATTAGAAAGAGTCCCATGGCTTCCACCAACTCCAACAAGGGTCGCGCCGTCGTGCTTTCCGCCGCGTGCGTCACCATGTTCTTCATCAGCTCCATCGCGCTGTACTCCGTCGTGTCCAAGAACCTGCTCGCCGTCTACCCCGAGTGGTCCAGCGCCCTTACCTGGGCCTTCCCGGTCTTTCAGACCATCATGGCCGTGACGGGCATCTTCGCCGGCCGCATCTCCGATAAGATCGGCCCGCGCAACGTCGTGATCGCTGCCGCCGTGTGCTACGGCGTGGGCTGGTTCATGTCCGGCACCGTCACCGAGCCGTGGCAGTTCTACCTGTGGTTCTCGCTCGTCGCCGCCATCGGCAACGGCCTGGGCTACAACCCCGCGCTCACCACCGGCCAAAAGTGGTTCATCGACAAAAAGGGCCTCGCCTCCGGCATCACCCTGGCCGCATCGACCGCCGGCCCCGCCGTGCTGTCCCCGGTGCTCGCCTCGCTGCTCATCCCGAGCCTTGGCATCTTTGGCGCCCTTAAGGCACTCGGCGTCATCTTCTTTGTGACGATCGCCGCCTCCGCCCTGTTCCTGAAGGCCCCCGAGGCCGGTTGGCTGCCCGAGGGCTTCGAGGCCCCCAAGGGCGGCGCGCACGCCGGCACCTTCGGCGACCTCACCCCGGGCGAGATGGTCAAAACCCCGCGCTTCTGGGTCCTCATCGCCACCTTCGCCTTCGCCGCCACCGCGGGCACCCTGCTCGTGGGCAAGGTTGCCTCCATCGCCGCTGTCCAGCTCTTCGCCGACCCCACGAGCGCCGCGGCCGTCGCCCTCGGCGGCGTGGTCGTCTCCGTCAACACCTGCGCCAACCTGGTCGGCCGTCTGTCCTTTGGCCAGATCATCGACAAGCTCGGCGCCTACAAGTCGCTGCTCATCAGCCTTGTCGTCACCATCGTCGCGCTCGTCATCATGTCGATGAGCTTTACGCAGAGCATGTTCTTTGTGGCGCTCGCCCTGCTCGGCTTTAGCTTTGGCGCCCTGCTCGTCATCTACCCGCCGCTCACCGGTGGCGCCTTTGGCACCAGCAACATCGGCGTCAACTACGGCATCATGTTTTTGGGCTATGCCGCTTCCACCTGGATCAGCCAGCCCATCACCGCCGTGCTGTATCACGCCGAGGCCGGCAGCGCCGCCTACCAGCAGTCCTTCTACGGCGCCATTGTGATTGCCGCCATCGCCGTCGTGCTCACCGTCTACATGATGGTCTCCGACAGCAAGAAGAAGTCCGCCTAGTTTTACCGATGCGACAAAGGGACAGTCCCTTTGTCGCATTCCACCGGTCACCAGTATTAAGGAGTCGAAATGTCTGAGCTCAACCCCGTCCGCATTGCCGTTATCGGCGCCGGCGCCATGGGCCGCAACCACATCCGCTTTGTCACCGAGGAGCCCGAGGCCGAGCTCGTCGCCATCGCCGACGCCTTTGAGGGCGCCCGTGCCACGGCCGAGGCCGCCGGCGTGCCGTTTTACACCGATCCCGCCCAGATGATGGACGAGGTCAAGCCCGAGGCCGTCATCATCGCCACCCCCAACGACCTGCATCTGGGCGTTGCCCGCGAGGCCGTGAAGCGCAACATCGTGCCGCTGGTCGAAAAGCCAATCTCCAACGACCTCGAGGATGCCCAGGCCTTCGCCGCCGAGGCCGAGACCGCCGGCGTGCCCGTGCTCGTGGGCCAGCACCGTCGCCACAACCCCTTCGTCAACAAGGCCAAGGAGATCATCGAGTCCGGTGAGCTGGGCAAGCTCACCGTGTCGAGCTTCCACTACATGATCTATAAGAATGACGAGTACTTCGATGTCGAGTGGCGCCGCAAGAAGGGTGCCGGCCCGATCCTGGTTAACCTGGTTCACGACGTGGACCTGCTCCGCTATCTGCTGGGCGAGCCCATTGCCGTCCAGGGTATGCAGTCCAGCGCCGCCCGCGGTTTTGAGACCGAGGACTCCGCCGTGGTCAACGTCCGTTTTGCCGATGGCGCGCTCGCAAGCATGACCATCTCCGATGCCACCGCCAGCCCCTGGAACTGGGAGGCGACTGCTCGCGAGGACCCGCAGTACCGCCCCTTCGACGCCGATGCCTACTTTATCGGCGGTACCAAGGGCGCCCTTTCGCTGCCCCGCCTGCACCAGTTCTCCTACGACGGTGCCTCCAACTGGCACAAGCCGCTGCAGATGGAGATTCCGGCCGTCGACCCGGCGCTGCCGCACAAGATGCAGCTCAAGCACTTTGTGAAGGTTGTCCGCCGTGAGGTTGAGCCCGTCGTGACCCCCGCCGACAACGTTAAGACGCTCACGCTTCTCAACGCTATCAAGGAGGCCGCCGAGACCGGCCAGCTCGTCGAGCTGTAATGCCTTGAGAGCGGCCGCGGCAGAAACCCCATGCCGAGTCCCTCGGTCCGCCACAAATAAGTCCCTCTTCTTTGCCCCGGGAGCAGCCTCCTGCCCGCGGGGCATTTTGCTACGTTTCCAATGATTTTCTGAGACGGGGGGCCTTTTTGCACCTCGGCTTGATTCGTTCGCCACGGAATGAGCCTATCTACTACGTTTAACTAATCACCCTCATCCATACCGAATTTCGCGAAATAAAAACCGCAGGTAGACGGGTTGCGCATTTTCGGAAAACCAGGGGATGGTCGACCCATACGGTTCAAACGTAGTAGATAGGCCGCTTTCGTGGTTCCGCGCCAAAACAGTCTTTTTTGGGCGAAGTGGCGGGTGGTATCCTTGGTAGCCCTGTGCTGCAAACGCACCTTAAACGCAAGGAGTTCCATGGATCTTATCGCCCAGCTCGCCCGCGAGCTCAACCTTAAGGCCGCCAACGTCGAGGCAGCCGTCAAGCTCATCGACGAGGGCAACACCATCCCCTTTATCTCGCGCTACCGCAAGGAGGCCACGGGCGGCATGGATGACGTCGCCCTGCGCGCCCTCGACGAGCGCCTGTCATACCTGCGCAATCTTGAGCAGCGTAAAGAGGACGTCATTCTGCTCATCGACGCCCAGGGCAAGCTCACGCCCGAACTCGAGCAGCAGATTCGCGAGGCCACGCAGCTCCAGCGTGTCGAGGACCTCTACAAGCCCTACCGCAAAAAGCGCATGACCCGCGCGCAGAAGGCCCGCGAGGCCGGCCTGGAGCCACTCGCCAACATGATCATCATGCAGGCTTCGGCCAAGGGCAGCGCGCTCGACGCCGCCGCGGACTACGTCAACGAGGAGGCCGGCTTCGACACGCCCGAGAAGGCGCTCGCCGGCGCCGCCGACATCGTGGCCGAGACGGTAGCCGAGGACCCGGAGAACGTCGCCGACCTGCGCACCTTTACGCAAAACACCGCCGACATCGTCGTCGAGGCCACCGACCCCGCCGAGAAGACCCCCTACGAGCCGTACTACAGCTATGATGAGCCGCTGCGCCGTATACCCAACCACCGCGTGCTGGCTATCGACCGCGGTGAGCGCGAGGGCAAGCTCCGCGTGCGCGTGAACGTCGACGGCGCTGCCGCCACGGTGCGCCTCGGCAGCCGTTGGCCCCGACGCCAGGGCGTGTTTGCTCCCATCTTCGATGCCGCCATCGCCGACGGCTACAAACGCCTCATGGCTCCCTCGCTGGAGCGCGAGGCCCGCGCCAAACTCACCGTTCGCGCCCAGACCGAGGCCATCAACGTCTTTGCCAAGAATCTCGAGGGCTTGCTCTCGGCGCGCCCCGTGCGTGGTGCCCGCGTGCTCGCACTCGATCCGGGCTACCGCACCGGCTGCAAGGTCGCCGTCATGGACGAGACCGGCAAGCTACTCGACCACGGCGTGGTCTACCCCACCAAGCCGCGCCACGACGTCGCCGGCACCAAGCGCGAGCTCGCCCGCCTCGTCAAGAAGGACAGCGTCAACACCATCGTCATCGGCAACGGCACCGCCAGCCGCGAGACTGAGGAAGTCGTCTCGGAGTTTATTGCCGAGCAGGCGCCCAGCCTTCGCTACACCATCGTCAACGAGGCCGGCGCGTCGGTGTACTCCGCCTCCGAGCTCGCGAGCCAGGAGTATCCCGATCTGGATGTCACCGTGCGCGGCGCCATGAGCTTGGGTCGTCGCCTGCAGGACCCGCTGGCAGAGCTCGTCAAGATTCCGCCCCAGTCCATCGGCGTAGGCCAGTACCAGCACGACCTTGACCAGGCCGAGCTCTCGCGCACGCTGGGCCACGTGGTGGAGGACGTCGTCAACCGCGTGGGCGTCGATGTAAACACCGCAAGCGCGAGCCTGCTGGGCTACGTGTCGGGCATTACGCCAAGCGTGGCCAAAAACATCGTGGCCTACCGCGAGGAAAACGGCGCCTTTACCGATCGCCGCCAGCTTAAGAAGGTCCCCAAGCTGGGACCCAAGGCATATCTCAACGCCGCGGGCTTCCTGCGCATCAGCGGCGGCAAAAACCCGCTCGACGCGACAAGCGTTCACCCCGAGAGCTATGAGGTGGCCACGTCTGTCCTGGAGCGCGCCGGCGTTAAAGCCAGCGAGCTCAACCGCGGCGGCGTGCCCGATATCGAGCGCCGCCTGGGCAGCATCTCGGCGCTGGCAAGCGACCTGGACTGCGGCACCTTAACGCTCATCGACATCGTCAACGAGCTCAAGAAGCCCGGCCGCGACCCGCGCGACGACGCGCCCGAGGTGGTCTTTAGCCGCTCGGCGCTTTCGATCGACGACCTGGAGCCCGGCATGGAACTCAAGGGCACGGTGCGCAACGTTGTGGACTTTGGCGCCTTCGTCGACGTGGGCGTGCACCAGGACGGCCTCGTGCACATCTCCAAGCTGGCCAACCGCTTCGTCAAGCACCCCAGCGACGTGGTGCGCGTCGGTGACACGGTCAAGGTGTGGGTCGAAAAGGTCGATCGCGACCGCAAGAAGATCTCGCTCACCATGGTGCAGGGGAAGTAAACCGCCAAAGCGAACGTCCCCCTCTTCGCGGCGAGTGTCGCAAAGGTTGATTTCCGATCTCAGCCGAACACATTGAGCAAATAGGCCGTTCCCGCACCTAGCCGAACGCCCCCGCTGCCCCTCCCGGGGCCCGGGGGCGCCGTTTTCCCAGTTGAAGGAACGGTGGAGATGTGTTTCGATGGGTCCGGTGGCCATGCTCCGCCCGCCGCCCGGCGCCTCTTCCCAGACTCAGCCGAACGGTCGGTTCCGTCTATTCCGTTTTCCCTTAGGCTAGGACAGCGGGGCATCGCCCCTTTCCTCGCGCGCCCGCGCGATGAGCCCCGGCGTCAGGTCGAGCTCGTCGATGGGCACGTCCTCGATGCCGTACGCTTCCAGCAGCGCCTCCGCGTCGTCGCCGAGCATCGCCCGGAAGGCGCGGGCGGGCGTCGCGAAGCCGAGCGCGCCGCGGGGCTCGGAGTTCACGTGCGACATCGCCAGCGACAGGTCCGCCGGGGCCAGCCGGTCGAACCTGAGGCCGCGGCCCTTGGGCAGCAGCTTCCTGATCTCGACGTGGTTGCGCTCGCAGGCGCCCTTCTGGTCGCTGCGCCCGGGGTCGCAGTAGAACAGCCTCGTCTCGCTGGGCCCCTCGCCGATCAGCCCGGCGATCGCGCCCTCGTCGGAGAACTCGGGGCCGTTGTCGGTGAGCACGGCGCGGAAGACCCTCCCCGTGCCGCCGGCGCCCAGCACGGAGCGCACGCCCCCGAGCGCCGCCGCCACGCTCTCGGCGTCCTTCGCCGCCAGCGGCAGCGCGAGCTGCAGCCTGCTGGGGCGGTGCAGCAGCGTGAGCAGGCAGGCGCTGTCCTCCCGCGCGCCCTCGACGGTGTCCATCTCCCAGGCGGCGGCGCAAACGTCCTCGCCGAGGCCGAGGAACGCGGCATATGACCTGCGGGCCGAGTGCGGCGTCGCCCTCTTCGGGGCCCGGTGCGACCTGGGCCTGTAGCCGACCTTGCGCCTGAGCTCCATGTTGGTCATGCCGTCGTAGCCCGCCGCGACCCAGCGGTAGATCGTCGAGGGCGACAGGTCCACGGGCCCGCCGTTGCGGGCGGACAGCTGCTCGGGCGAGAGCCCCCGGCCCAGGCCGTCGCGGATGAGGGCGAGCGCCTCGGCCGCGGCGGGCTCGTCGGCGTGCGACGCCACCTCGGAGCTCACCGTCGAGGGCGACCTGCCCAGCTCCCTCGCTATCCGCCTGCACGAGGCCCCGCGCTCCAGCATCCTCTGGAGCGTGTCCCGCTCGTGCCTGGTGAGCCTGCCGTAGGCCCTCGGGGCCGCCTTCCCGGCCCCCTTCTTCCTCTTTCCGGACATGCCGTCCTCCGATCTCCCGGGGCCGGCCGGTCCGGCCCTCAGGGTATCGGATTCCCACATTCATCCGTACATGTACGGATGAATGTGGGAGGTGTTCGGATGAAGTTGCCAATCAAGGCGAGTGTCGCAAAGAGTGCGGGAATTCCCCGCACTCTTTGCCCCTTCGACAAAGTGGGGTATACTGTCCGCAGTGTGAAAAGCCTTCGTGCTTTTAGCGGCTGCGGGTACCTGTACCTACAGCCGCATTTTTCGTTTTGGAGGCTCGACTATGAAGGAGCGCCCGCTCATCCCGGCAGAACAACAGGTCGCCCACCTCGCAGAGCGGGGCGTCCGCTTCGACATAATGAGCCCCGAGGATGCGGTTGCGTTCCTCCGCGACAAAAACTTCTTTTTCAAGGTCAAGGCGTTTGCGAAGGGCTTCTCAACGTATCGTAGCTCCGCGTCAGAGGGCTACGGACGCTACGTCAACCTAGACTTCGCCTACCTCGCCGAGCTCACCAGACTCGACCACCACCTCCGCGAGCACATCCTCTCGATGACGCTTGACATCGAGCACTACATGAAGGTCCATCTAAACCGGACGATGATGGACGACGGCGCCGACGGGAAGGAGATCCTCGACCTCCTCTTCGCCCACGAGAGGGTGCGTAAGGAGAGGATGCTGGAGGAGCGGTTCGATCCAAGCGGGTCAGAAACAGCCGTCGAGAAGATGAAAGCCATCGCCGACCGGCTAGATGGAGTGGGCGGCAGCGAGCGAGCGACGCTCTTCCTCGAGATGCTCCACATCGCCGAGGACCAGACTTTGGGGATAGACCCGGAGCACCTTGAGCGCAGCGTCTCGTACCTCGGAGACTCGAACTACACCCGGAACCTCGCGAATAAGTATGGCAGACGCGAGGACATGTACGTCTGGAACTACCTGGAACTCGTCTCCTTCGGGGGAATCATCGCGCTTTACAAGTTCTACTTCTACGACCTCAGGAGGGAACGCAGCCAGGAGGCCGAATCCGTCAAGCAGCTCCTGTTCCCCGTGAAGGCCCTGCGCAACGCGGCCGCTCATAACGGCAACGTTCTGAACACGATCGGGCAGCGCCTACAGAAGCCCGTCGGCTCCATCGCGACGGCCGCGCGGGAGGAGCTCAGAATCGACCAGGAGCTCGTCGCCCTTACAAAGCGCTTCCCCGTCATCCACGACTTCACCGCACTCGTACTCTGCTTCGATAGAATCGTCAGCGATGCGGACGCGAGGTCGGAAAAGGCAGCAGGCCTGCGCACCCTGCGCGAGCGCTTCCTTGAGCACGCCGACTACTTCGAAAAGCAGATCGAGCTTGACCGAGGAATCAGGTTGCTGGGGGAAGTCATGCGCTCGGGAGCCGATGCCATCTCCTCGAGCTCCCTATAGCTCTTCAGTCCCCTAATAGCCCCTTGCCACTTGGGCCCCGCTCGGACAGAGTGGGTTCGAGTAGGTTCGAGCAACTCAGCAGCAATCCGACTACCCGCTGCATGAAAACCGCAGCTCAGACGCATGACATGCCGTCCCATGAAGCAGCGGGTTCGGGTAAGAGTACGTCCGAGTGGTCAGAGTAGGGCCCGACTTCCCCCTCTTGGCGACGTGCAAAATCGCGAATATTCAGCATCTCTCGATAGCCCCGCGGTGCCTCAGAGAGCCATAAAAGCAAAAACGGCCCCGTTTTAGCGTCAATTAGAGCCAAAACGGGGGCCGTTCCGTGCTTCAACCAGCTGGTAAAAGCCTTTACCGTGCTGAATATTCGCGATTTTGCACGTCGCCGCAGGGGGTACCCTTGCTTACGGCAGGATATGGAAGCCCAGAGCGGCGATATCCTTGGCAAATCCGCGCACGGTATCGAGCGAGACCTCGTACGGGTCACGTCCGATGTTCTTGCGCTTGGCCAGGATACTGTTGGGCACCGTGATGATCTGACAGCCGCAGGCCTGCGCCTGGTAAATGTTGATGAGCTCGCGCGTGGACGCCCACAGGACCTCGCAGTTTGGCTTGGCGGCGGCCTTCTTGACCGACTCCGTCATAAACGGAATGGGATCGACGCCGGTGTCGGCGATACGGCCGGCAAAGAGCGAGATGATGGACGGCGTCTCGGCGTCAACGGCCTCGACCATCTCGTCGACCTGCGCGGGCGTGAAGATGGTGGTGACGTTGACCTTAATGCCGTCGGCGGAAAGCTTGCGCACCAGCTCGGCGGTGGACTCGCCCTTAGTGGTCACGCACGGAATCTTGACGTAGACGTTCTCGGCCCAGGTAGCGATCTCGCGTGCCTCGACCTCCATGGTCTCTACGTCGTCGGCAAAAACCTCAAACGAAACGGACACATCGGTGATGTGGGCCAGGACCTCCTTGGCAAATGCGCGGTAATCCGTCACGCCGCCCTTCTTCATAAGGGACGGGTTGGTTGTGAAGCCCTGAACGTTGCCGTTCTCGTACATGTCGAGCATGCCCTCGAGGTTTGCACCGTCAGCGAACACCTTGATTGCCATCTGCCTGATTCCTTTCGCTTGCACATGGGCGTTAAACTGCTAAACACTTTACCTACGTTTATCAAGGCGTGAGCTGCGGTTTTTATCTTCTCGGCGAACGGCATAAACGCTTTAGCGTTTTTGAGCACACCCTCCAGCGGCAAAACGATTTTGCAGGGCGAGCCGATTTGAGCCGCCCGCCGCGGGTGAACGGTAATTGGACGGTTCCCGCTAGATCAACCCAAAGTGGCGCATGGCGGTGACGGTACCGTCGTGTGCGACGTCGTCGGTCACGTAGTTGGCGACCGCCTTGACCTCGGGCATGGCGTTGCCCATGGCAACAGCCGTCTCGACGGCGGCGAGCATGCCCAGGTCGTTGCCCGAATCGCCGAAGCCAAAAGTGCGCGCATTTCCCTCGCGGCCCAGATACGCCAGCGCTCGCGCCACGCCCACGCCCTTGTCGATGCCCTTGGGGCTCAGCTCGCGGTTTGCTTGCTGGGCTCGCTTGGAAGCTCGGCGGTAAACGCGTCTCCCAGTCAATCCGGCACCGCCGAGGCAAACCCCACACGCGCCCGCCAACGCAAAGGTCCGGCGGGACGCACCTAGCATCCCGCCGGACCGTCACTCGTCCAGGAGGCCACCGCGACGAACCTCTAGATCTTCGCAAGCTCCTCGGAGATGACGCGGCAGACGTCCTCAGCCTGAGGCATCACGCCGTACATCTCGAAGAAGCCGTGGTCGCAGCCGCGATAGCGAATCGCGGTGACATCAACGCCCGCATCCTGCAGCCTCTTCGCGAACAGCTCATCCTGATAGCGCAGGTAGTCATACTCGGAAGAGATGATGACCGTGCGGGGGAACGCGCTCACGTCCTCCGCGAACAGGGCAGACACCCTCGGGTCGAGCATCTCCTCCGCATTGCCGTTGGTGTACATCAGCGGCAGGTCATCATTGGCATTGCGAATGCGATCCACCCTGCTCAAAGCCTCGATCCTCTGGTCGTTCACAATCTCATAGAGGTCATAGGACCATTCCTCCGGAACGGGGCCGCCGTCGACGAGCGGATACAGCTCGGCCACGAGCTTGATCCTGTCCACATGGGACCCGTCGAGGACGACGGCGTTGGTCAGGCTTCCGCCCGCGGAGTCGCCAGCCACGGCGATCCGCGTCGCGTCAACACCCAGCTCATCCGCATGCTCGACAAGCCAGCCGAGCGTCTTCACGCAGTCCTCGACGCCACCGGGAAACATCGTTTCGGGAGACAGGCGGTACTCGGGGTAGACCGCAACACAGCCCGTTCGCTCCGCGATGTCGCGCAGGCAGTTCTCGTACTGGCCGATGTTGCCAACCATAAAGCCGCCGCCATGGATGAACACGAGCGCGGCAGAACCGCTCTCGTGGCTCTCGGGCGTGAAGACGTGCAGGGGAATGCCCCTGTCGCCAAAATTCATGACGACGGTCTTCTTGGCAACGCCCACGCCCCTCACGACATGGGTCTCCTTGTTGGGAGCGGAACGCCACGCGATCACGTCCACCGGCCCCGCCGGCGCCGGACCGGCGGCGAGCTTCGCATGGGCGCGCGCATAGACGCGCGGATCGAGCACGTGCTCGCGCTCATCTCCCGGCACGGGCTTCAGTAGGAGCTTCAGCCCGTTGGGCTCGATGACCTCCCTAGCTCCACGCTCAAGCACTTCAAGCTCGGAAGTGGGGTACTTCCTCTCCTCGGTGCCCATGGCTAGCCGATCTTCAGCTCGTCAAGCTTGGCGTCAAGCTTGGCCATCTCATCGGCGGAAAGCTCCCACTCGAACGTCTCGCAGTTCTGAATCGCATGGGCGTCCGTGCGCACGCCAACGAGCGCGGTGCCCACGTACTCCTTCTGGGTGCTCCAGTTCACGGCGACCTGTGCCACGGGCTTGTCATGAGCCCCGGCGATCTCGTCCATGACCTTGAGCAGCTCCTGGACGCGCGAGAACTTGGGCTCCTGGAAGTAGTCGTAGAAGCCGCCGCGAACATCACCCTCCTCGAACTTCGGCAGCTCGCGGAACTTGCCCGACAGGATGCCCGCACCAAGGGAGCCATAGGTGAAGGAGTCGATGCCACGCTCGTAGCCCCACTTGATGAGGTCCTCGGAGGAGCGGTCAACCATAGAGTAGGGCGGCTGCTGGACGTCGATCTGAGCGACCTTCTCGCACTCCTCGATCATCTCAGTCGTGAAGTTGGAGACGCCGATGTGGCGAATCTTGCCTTGCTCCTTGAGGAGCTGGAGGGCGCACATCGTCTCGGAGAACGGGGTCTTGGCGTCGGGCCAGTGCACGAAGTAGAAGTCGATGTAGTCGGTGCGGAGGTTGCGCAGCGAGCTCTCGACCTCCCTCATGATGTTCTTGAACGAAGAGTCGCGGTCATAGCCGGCGGCGCTGGTGATTAGGCCAACCTTGGTCGAGAGCAGGTAGCTCTCTCTGTCGACGCCCCTGAGCGCGTTGCCGACGACCTTCTCGGACGTGCCGTTGCCATAGCACGGCGCGGTGTCGATGAGGTTGACGCCGTGATCGAGCATGGTGCGGATGGCGGACATGCTGGCGTCGTCATCGTTCTCACCAAAGGAGTCGCCGCCGACCGCCCAGGTGCCCACCGCAAGCTGGGAGACGTCGACGTCAGAGTTCTTGAGGTGCGTGTAGCGCATATTGTTTCCCCTTCTAATAGGACGGCACACGTCGAAAGCGCTCGAACGCGTGCCGCCGGGAATTACCTTGAACAAGCTTCGGATATCCCTGAAGCCGCCTTACACGATGCCCACGAGGCCGAGGACGAGCGCGAGAACCATGACGCCAACCAGGATGATGTTGACGTTGACGTTCTTCTTGCGCAGGAGCCACAGGACGACGAGCGTGAGGACCAGGGGCACGAGGCCCTTGAAGATGGAATCGAGGTAGGTCTGGATCATGACCGGGTCAGAATCCTGAACCGGGATGGACAGGATCGTGTTGAACTTGACGTTCGCCGCGGTCATGGCGCCGATCATCACGAGGCCGATCGTGGAGGTGGCCTTGGTGATGAGCTTCATGAGGCCGCCCTCGTACATCTCGGAGATGAAGTTGGTGCCCATGTTGAAGCCGAGGTAGGTCAAGAAGTAACGGCAGAGGATCGACGGGATGTTGTAGATCAGCAGGAACATGATGGCGCCGAGGGGCGAGCCGCTCATGGCGAGGTTGATGCCAATGCCGGCGGCGATGACACGCAGGACGCCCCAGAAGATTGCGTCGCCGATACCGGACATCGGGCCCATGAGGGAGACCTTGATACCGTCGATGGACTCGGTATCGAAGTCATCGTGCTCGGAGTTCTCCCTCTCCATGGAGGCGACGAGGCCCATGGCGAACGTGCCGACGTTCTGGGTGATGTTGTACCAGGTCGTGTGACGCTTCATGGCGTCGGCGCGAGCCTCGGGGTCATCGGCGTAGTAGCGGTTAAGAGCGGGCTGGATGGAGTACAGCCAACCATCGGCACCAGCCTTGACGGAACCGCCGGCGCCGGAAGCGAACACGGTGAAGGAGCGCAGGAAAATGCGGTTGAGCATCTTCTTGTCTTCAGGGCTCACATTCTTGATCAGGTTGCTCATGCGAAGAAATCCTCCTCGTCGCTGGTTGCAGAGTCGCCGGAAACGGCCTGGGTGGCCACGCCCTTCTTGGTGAGGTCGAAGATCTCCTTGTCGCGGAGGCCGGAGGCGATCGCGATGATGACGCCAAGAACCGCGATGGCGATCATCGGGAGGCCGAGGTACTGGTAGAGCGTAAAGCCCAAGAAGAAGTAGATGCTGAGCTCGGTGCTCCAGAGCATCTGGAGCAGGAGCGCCATACCAACGGCGGGCAGGAGGACACCCACGGCGTTGAGGCCGTTCATGACATTGGCCGGAATCTGGTTGACAATGGCGGCAACGGGCTCGGCGCCAAGGTAAACGCCGAGGAAGGCGATGAGTGCAAAGGCGGCGTACTTAACAAACCACAGAACGTAGTGCTGGAAAGCAAGGCCCTTCTCGTTACCCTCGGCGGCCATCTTGTCGAGGGTGCCAGCGAAGAACGCAAGGAACACGTTGTTCATGAAGATCGAGAGGAACGCGGTGACGACGCCCACGGGAACAGCCAGCGTGATGGCGGCACCCTGATCGATGCCGGCGCCAACGGTGAAGGCGACGGCGAGGGCGGTCGCGGTAACGGGCTCGGCGGAGATAGCGCCACCGATGTTCACCGCGCCCATGAAGATCGCCTCAAGAGAGGCACCGATGATAACACCGGTCTTGACGTCGCCCATCAGGAGGCCTGCAACAAGGCCAACAACAAGAGGACGCTCGATCATGCACTGACCGAGAAGCCAGTTACCACCGTAGCAAATCAGCACGGTCAACCAGGCCATTAATGCCAACCCAATCATTTGACTTCCTTTCTTTCATTTCATTTGGCCGCCTGGCCAAATCCCCTTATTTCCCCGCCGCCTCGATCAGACTCTTGAGAGAAGTCTTGGAATTGGACGGGATAAGCTGATGGAAAACCGGAATACCCTGCTCGCAAAGCTCCTTCGCGGCCTCGAGCTCATCCGGGTTGAGCATGATCGTGGAGTTGAGGGCGACCTTGCTATCCGGATCGGACTTGTCGAAGCGGCCGACGTTGGCAACGTTCACGCCCTCAATCTTGCCCGGCGCGCCCTTAACGAGCTCAAGCACGTCACGCACGCAGTTGGTGAGCGCGAAGATGCGCATGGAGTCCGCGCGCGGATCGTTCGCGATGCGGCAGGCATCCGGAACGTCCTTGACGAGGAGTTTTTGGCCCGCCGGCGTACCCATGGAAAGCGTCATGCGAAGGGCGTCGCTCTCCACGGCGTGCTTGTTGGCGACGATGATCCTGGTGGTGTTGAGCTCCTTGGTCCACACCAGGGCGACCTGTCCGTGAATCAGACGGTCATCGACTCGAACCTGAACAATCATTGCTTCCTCTCTCTACTTGTTAGTACTCTCTAATCAAAGAAGTCTCCCTCGGACTCCTCGTTGTCCGCGGCCTTGCTCGGAGGCTCGACGACCTGCATCGTCGCCCTCGCCAGCTCGACGCTCTGCTTGATCGAATCTGCCGTGACCGGCTCGGCGCCGAGGAGCGTCTCGATCACGAGGCCGAGGTTCATACCGGTGACGTGGACGATCCCGCGCTTCTCCGGCTCCATAAGGACGACCTTCTGGAAGACGGAACCACCGTAGATGTCGGTGAAGATGATGGCCTCGTCCTCAGGGCCCACCGAGTCAATAAAGGCCTGGATGCGAGGGGTGAAATCGGAGTCGTCCACGTAGCAGTCAACTGCCTCCACCATGTCCGCCATGCCGGTCAGGATTCCGATCGAGCTCCTGATTCCGCTTGCGAGGTGGCCGTGCGACGCGACAAGAACTTTCTTCATCGAGTCTCTCCTAGAGCGAATAGTGGTTGGGGTTCAGAAGCTGGATCTTGCTGACGACGAACGCGCGCATGTCGGGGGCGGCGTCCATCAGGAGGCCTATGCCGTTGCCGTCGTTCTTACCGGAGTTGATGTCCTTCTCGAAGGCGCGATACATGGAACGGAAGTACTCCGTGGCGATGTTGAACTTACTCATGCCGAGGTTCACGGCCTCCTGGAGCTGCTCGTCGGGGATGTCGGAGCATCCGTGCATGACGAGGGGGACGCTGACGGCCTCCCTGCAGGCCTTGATGCGCTCCATGTCGAGGTTCGGGACCTTGACATAGGGGCCGTGGGCATTGCCGACGGCGATGGCGAGCGAGCCGCAACCGGTGCCCTCGACAAACTCCTCGGCGAGGTTCGGGTCGGTGTAGTGGTCGCTGTTCACGAAGTCGTTGGCGTCAGAGCCGTTGCCGACATGGCCGAGCTCGGCCTCGATGTCGACGTCGAAGATCTTGGCGACCTGGACGACGTCCTTCGTGAGCTGGAAGTTCTCCTCATAGGGAAGTGAGGAGCCGTCGACCATGACGGATGGGAAGCCGGCCTTGACGCCCTTGACGGCGATCTCGTAACCAGCGGAGTGATCCTGGTGGACGGCGACGGGCACGCTCGCGCGCTCGGCGTAATAGCGGGCGGCGAAGGCGATGATGTCGAGGGCGCAGTGGTCCTCGAAGCCAGGCCAGTACTGGATGATGATGGGCATGTGCTCATCCTCGGCGGCCTGGATCGCATAACGGATGGTCTCCGTATTGATGACGTTAATCGCGGGCACGCCATAGTGGTGCTCGGTCGCATGTTGAAGAAGCTCGTTGACCTTGATGAGTGACATCTTTGTCTTCCTTTCACCTGAATAATCATTGGATCGGACAGTTCTCAGCTCGTCAGCTGGTTGAACACGAAGCGAAGCGCGAGGCAGGCAGGCGCTTGCGAGGCGCGGTGGAGCCTATGCGGCCGCCTGGCCCTCAGGCTGCGGCGCCGCGCTTCGACGCCATAGCACGTACGCCACAAGAGCAGCGACTGCAGCAATCGTTGAAGCGAGGGCGAAGGCCAGGAAACCCGCGTGCGTGCCGAGCGCATCGCACGCCCAACCGCCAAACAGGTTCGCAACCACGACGGACAGACCGCTCTGGACCATCGCGAAGGCGCTCTGACCTCGAGCGCGACAATCCTCGTAAGTGTGGTTGGCAATGTAGGTAACGCAGGAGTAGTAGACGGTCATGTAACTCACGCTCTGCAGCAGCTGGCCGCAGACCATGACCGGGACGATGCCAGTGCCCACAAGCACGAGCCTGAGCGCCGCCATGAAGCAGGAAAAGATCAGGAGGTTCATCTCGCCGAAGCGCCTGACCAGCTTGGAGGAAACGAGCAGGATGGGGATCTCGCTCGCAGCGGAGACCGCACTCAGGACGCCCACGAGGTTCTGACCCTCGCCAAGCTCGACCGCGTAGCGGCCCAAGAACGCCCCGATGAAGCCAATCGCGGCCGAACTGATGAAGGCGAAGACCAAGACGAAGGCGATCTCATTGCTGGTGAACAGACACTATGACCCAATCCAGGGGCACGGAAACGACAGGAGCCCCCGCTCGTG